>NZ_CP127247.1:2958612-3272130 GCF_030285785.1 Parasedimentitalea psychrophila
AAAACCCTCAACGATCTCGGACAGAAAGTCGCTCATGGTGGAAAACGGCGAATGTTGCTGGAACGAGCTGTCGTGTTCCAGTTGCAGCAGCGCCAGATGATAGGGGAAGCCACCGTTGCGGATGCGCAGGGTGGCGATACGACGCTGCACCGCCAGGCCAGGCATCAGCAGCAATCGTTTCAGATAGAGCTGGAATTCCTTGGTGACCGAAATAGAGCGGTGCGGTTTGAAGCCCCGGTATTTGCCGTTCCGAAACATCACAAACCAATGATACAGCGCGCCGTAAAAGATATGCTGGCGCATGTCGCCCCAATGGGACGGCGGCAGCGGCGCTTCCATATCGGATCTCTCAAGTGCTGCCTGCATATCTGTCAGGCTCATCTCCATCAGCTTGGAGTTGCCATTGGAGCCGCCGCGCTCATAGGTCACCCAATAGGGCCGCATATATCCTTCCTCAAAGACATGCACCCTTATGCCCCGCGCCTTGGCCTCCTCCACAGCATGGGCATGGATCGGCCGGGTGTCGCCATAGAGCGCAATATCAGTGACCTGATGGCTGTCGAACAGGGCGTCAACGGTTTTGGCCCAGTCTTCGGGGCGGCCCTGATAGGGGATATAGCTGGCTGGGTTATGCCAGAACGCCCGGTCGCCCGCATTAAACCCAACCCGCCAGACCTCACATCCGGCGGCGCGCAGCATTTTGCCAAGGGCGTTGAAGAACGGCCCATGTGGTCCCTGCAGGAACAGAAATACGCGTTTTGTCTCGGATACGGTGGTCATTTCGGCGCTCATATTAGCCCATTAAGATATCGTCTTGGTTAATGCAGTACTGGGGCGAAACTAAGTCCACCGGGTGGCGAATGGCAAGGTGCAGGCGTTCTGGGCTTGTGCATATTGGGCGCACTGGCTACCAGTTTTGCAACAGTTTCAGGCCAGCAAGGGGCGCGTTATGTTCACAGGTATCATCACCGACGTCGGCACCGTGACCGAGCTGCAGCAGGACGGCGACCTGCGCGCCCGGATCCAGACCTCCTATGACACCGCAGGCATCGACATCGGCGCCTCGATCGCCAGCGACGGAGTCTGCCTGACGGTGATCGCGCTGGGGGAGGATTGGTACGACGTGCAAATCTCGGCGGAAACCGTGTCGAAAACCAATATCGGTGGCAATGGCTGGCACAATGGCAAACGGGTCAATCTGGAACGCGCCCTAAAGGTCGGCGACGAACTGGGCGGCCATATTGTGTCGGGCCATGTGGACGGGGTCGCCGAAGTGGTGGAGATGGTCGAGACCGGCGACAGCACCCGCGTCACCCTGCGCGCGCCCATCGCACTGGCCAGGTTCATCGCGCAAAAGGGCTCGGTGGCACTGAACGGCACCTCGCTGACGGTGAACGATGTGCGCGGCTGCGATTTTGATATCAACTTCATCCCCCACACCAAAGAGGTGACCACCTGGGGCGACGTCACACTGGGCGCCCAGATCAACCTCGAGATCGACACGCTGGCCCGCTACGTGGCGCGGCTGGGCGATTTTCAGTGAGGGAAAGCCTGAGGGCCAAGGCCATTGCCGTTTGCGACAAGAAAATCAGCCAAAAGGGCGACGGCGTTGGCCTGTCGTTCTATGCCTTCTTTGCCAACAAAAACGACGACCCCGAACTGCTGATGGAGGCCGCGACATGGTGGATCCAAACCCATGCGCTGGACCATTTTGAGAAGGCGGTGAAGGTTCGGGCGATGATTGCGGGCGGGCAGTAGGCGGCTGTATTTGGTATTTGTCGGCGTTGCCTGCAACTTCTCGATATCGATGGAGGTGAGGTCATGGCGCTGTGCAGAAACCGTGCAGGAGACCTCAACGGTGCCGTATCGCAGGTCAGGTTTTGCGCAAAGCAAGCCAGACCAGAAAGCCGAGGTAGGCAAATAAGGTCACGTTTAGGACTGTGTCGACTATTGGCACGATCATTTCGCGGCCTCCTTGTGTAGCGATCGCAACAAGCAAACGACAAGAATGGGGACTATGAACACAAAGGCGATCGCAGAAAGGGCGATCACTGATCGGATCAATCCGATGTCACCAACAAAAATCATCGCCAGCCCCAAGGCCGCCAGAACTGCGCCCCAAACGGTGCGAATGCGCGGCGATGGGTTTTCGTCTCCGCCGGTGCCAATCATAGCAAGGGTAAAGCCAGCGCTGACTACGCTGGTGACGACAAAGAGGAAGGCCGCCAGAATGGTCGCTCCCTGCGTCACTGCGTTGAATGGAAAGTGTTGCAACAGCGCGAACGTGGTGGCGTCAAGGCTTTCGGCATTAACCGCCAACAATGTCGCGTCGCCGCGCAAAGCATCAGAAAAACCAATTGTCCCAAACACCCCAAACCAGAACACCGAAAACAGGGTAGGGGCGACAATTACTCCGACAAGAAACTCACGGATTGTCCGGCCACGCGAAATTCGGGCAATGAAGATGCCCACAAATGGTGACCACGCCAACCACCAGATCATGTAGTTGAGCGTCCATCCCTGAAACCAATCAACGACCTGCCCATCAAAGAACTCGGCGGTTGAGAAACCCGCAGGCAGGACATTGAATACGTATCGGCCAAAGCCGGATACGATCGAATTCATAATGTACGAGGTCGGCCCGAACACCAGCAGAAAGACCATAAGACCAAGGGCAATGATCATCGCCAGATTGGACAATTTGGCCATACCATCACCAAGATCTCGGCGCAGCGGCACAAAGAATGCGGCACACATTGCGACAAATACAAATGCGGTCAGGCCATTTGAATTTTCCACGCCGATCAAGCCTGCCACACCGGTCTGGATTTGGAACACACCCATCGCCAAGGATCCTGCCAGCCCAACTGCGATTGCAACGATAGACATCAAATCAAAGAACCATCCCAGCGACCGGGTCCAACGATGTTTGCCGTATACGTCAATAAGCGGCGCACTCAGGAGCAGTGACCTGCTGCGTCGAAACGCGAAATAGCCAATGACCAGCCCGACAATTCCGTAAATGGCCCAAGCATGGAACCCCCAATTCAGATAGGTCACAAACAACGCCAGACTGGCGGCTTTTGGGTCGTTTGAAAATTGCCGAAGAACTGAAAAATGCGTGAGAGGTTCAGCGGCCCCATAAAACAGCAGGCCTACACCCATACCGGCCGCAAACAGCATCGCAATCCAAGCCGGTGTTGAAAACTCAGGTCTGGAACCGTCAGGTCCAAGCCGGATTGACCCAAATGGCGACAACGCCAAATAGATGGCAACCAGAAGAAGGCCACTGGCCTCCAGCATGATAAACCAGCCACGGCTGCTGAACTGTGCGTCAACGATCCGAGATGATAAAGCCCCCAACCCTTGCGGGTCAATGATCCCCCACACTGCAATGGCTGCGCTGATGGTAAGTGCAACAATCAATAGAGCATTGAGTTTCATATTGAATACATCCCGGGCTATTGTTGGTTTGATCTTCGCTGAGACCTCTGCCGAAATCGTTTGTGCATAACCACAGATCCAGAAATACACGTTTTGTGTTCAAACTCAACCAAACCTCGCCAATAGTCCGCCAATGCGTCCCCGTCAGGTGTTGCGCGTTCAGCGACCGCCTAAGTGAGGCAAGTTTAACCCCACTGCGCAACAATCCCCACCAATCGCGATTACCGCCGGGACTATCACCCCCGGCACAGGAAACAGGGCTCTGGGTTACGCCGGGGCGCATCTGAACCGGGTCACGCACGGGGGGTAAATCCCCTGTCCGATTCCGCAGTGGCGACGTCGCCATCCATAACGTCGGAACCCATAGCATCGGGTGCAGGATAAACAGGCAGGGCAGGGCTCCTGGCTGGGTATTTGTGCGCGCTGGGCTCAGGGTCAGCAGCGGCGCATTGTAGCGACGGCCTGCCGCTTGCAGCACTGGCCATCAGGCGCCATGTGGTCTATTTGGCTTGTAGCCGAGTGTCCAAGACTCCTGCGCATCGAAAGGCCGCCCCAAATGAGCTATGAAACCCCCGGACCGGTGGAAACCGACCTGCGTGACGCGATCAGCCCGATCGAAGAGATCATCGAAGAGGCCCGCCAGGGCCGCATGTTCATTCTGGTCGATCACGAGGATCGCGAGAATGAAGGGGATCTGATCATTCCGGCGGAATTTGCCGACGCCAAGGCGATCAACTTTATGGCCAGTCACGGCCGTGGCCTGATCTGCCTGACCCTGCCGTCCGAGCGGATTGACGCGCTGGGGCTGCCGATGATGGCGATGCATAATTCCTCGCGCCACGAGACCGCGTTTACCGTGTCGATCGAGGCCCGCGAAGGCGTCACCACCGGTATTTCCGCCGCCGATCGCGCCCTGACCGTGGCCACCGCCATCAACCCTGATCTGGGCGCCGCCGATATTGCCACTCCGGGTCACCTGTTCCCGCTGCGCGCCCGCAATGGCGGCGTGCTGGTGCGGGCCGGCCATACCGAGGCCGGCTGTGACATTGCCCGGCTGGCGGGCTGCTATCCCTCTTCGGTGATCTGCGAGATCATGAACGACGACGGCACTATGGCGCATCTGCCCGAGCTGCTGATCTATGCCAAGAAACACGGGCTCAAGATCGGCACCATTTCGGATCTGATCACCTATCGCTCGCGCAATGACAATCTGGTGGCGCAAACCTCGCAAGAGACCGTCAATTCGGAATTTGGTGGCGAATGGGACATGCGCCTGTTCACCGATCAGACCCACGGGATTGAACATGTGGTGCTGATCAAGGGCGATATCACCACGCCTGAGCCGGTGCTGTGCCGCACCCATGCGGTACACGAGGCCTCGGATATTCTGGGGCTGGGGCCAAAGCCCCCCAGCGAGCTGCCGCGCGCGATGCAGTTGATCGCAGCTGAGGGTCGCGGAGTGGTCTGCCTGTTCCGCCAGCCGCGCAATTCGCTCTATGCGGCCGAAGATGAAGGCCCGCGCACCATCAAGCAAACCGGCCTGGGGGCGCAGATCCTGTCCAAGCTGGGGGTGAATGAGCTGGTGCTGCTGACCGATTCTCCCGAAACACGTTATGTGGGGTTGGATGCCTATGGGCTGACCATAACCGGCACCCGCCCAATTTTGTCCGAGGTTTGATATGGCTGCGACTGAAACACATTACTCCTTGCCACGGGCTGAGTTTTCCAAACCGGTAAAGCTGCTGATCGTGGTGGCGCCGTACTACAAGGACATCGCCGACCATCAGATTGCCGGTGCGGTGGCCGAGATCGAAGCCGCAGGTGGCAGCTATGATCTGGTCGAGGTGCCGGGCGCACTGGAAGTGCCAACCGCCATTGCAATCGCTGAAAACACCTCAAATTTCGACGGTTACGTGGCGCTGGGCTGTGTCATCCGGGGTGAGACCACCCATTATGACACCGTGTGCAACGACAGCAGCCGGGCGCTGCAGCTGATGGGGCTGCAGGGGCTGTGCATTGGCAATGGTATCTTGACGGTCGAAAACTACGGCCAGGCTCAGGTGCGCGCTGATCCGGCTGAGATGAATAAGGGCGGCGGTGCTGCGGCGGCGGCCTTGCATCTTGTCGCTCTCGGGCGTAAGTGGAGCGCCCAAACCAAGGGCGTCGGCTTCAAGGCCCGCTCGGAGGCCATTATACTGGCCGAATCCAGCATCGGATCTAAAAACGCATGAGCACGACGGACAGCAAAGGTGGCGCCCCCGACAAGGGCCTTCAGAAACGCCAGAAGAAATCTGCAGCGCGGCTATACGCGGTGCAGGCGCTGTTCCAGATGGAGCACAGCGGACAGACCTTTGACGCGGTGATCGTCGAGTTTCTCGACCACCGGTTTGGCGCCATCTATGACGGCGATGAAATGGCCGAGGGCAATGCCTCGCTGTTTCGCAAGCTGTTAGAGGATGCGGTCAACCATCAGGCGGAGATCGATCAGATGACCGATCGGGCACTGGTGGCCAAATGGCCGATCTCGCGGATCGACCCAACCCTGCGCGGGCTGTTTCGCGCGGCCGGCGCTGAGCTGACCCATTCCGACACTCCGCCAAAGGTGGTGATCACCGAATATGTGGATGTGGCCCGGGCCTTCTTTCCGGATGGTAAAGAGCCAAAATTCGTCAATGCGGTGCTGGATCACATGGCCCATGAGGCCAAACCCGAAGGGTTCTGAACTCTCTCTCTCAGTCAGCGGTGCGTGCAAGCACGCACCCTACAGCCCCTAGGACCGTTGCCCAGGGCCGTTAAATGCCTTTGTAGGGTGTGTGCTTGCACGCACCAGTGGCTGCGCCTGCCGGTGTCAGGACAATAGCGACAGGTGCGACAAATTCCGCCGACCTGAGCGAAGCCGCTGGACCTGTGCGCGCAGAGTGCTACCCTGCGGCTGGTAACAGAGGAGACACCGTCGATGCCCAAATTGATACAGCTCTATATCCGCAACGTGATCATTGGTTTTGCGATTGCTGCGGCTTTTGTGGCGATGTTGCTGTGGTTCAACATCATGGGTCTGTGGCATCTGGTCAGCACCAGTGAAACGGGTCTGCTGGCAGTGTTTCTGTTGTGGTTCATGAACGGCATTGTGTTTGCCGGCGTGCAGTTTGGCTGGGCGGTGATGGCGCTCTCCGATACGGACAGTGGCCCGCGTGGGGGCACTCCGGTTGCACATGAGTTTCTGGCGATCCCGGTGCCGGTGGACCGGCCAGGCCAGCGACCGCACCGCCGTTAATCCTGCGATATCCAGAGATTTGAAACCGCGCTGTTCAATTCGAGAGCGCGGTTTTTTGTTGTTTGGGCACCATGTGGGATGGAACGGCAGATCAATATGGTGATCAAGCCCAAGCCCAAGCGCGCCCCGGTAGCCGGGTGGGCCGCCGGTGGGCGGTGAATAATAATCGGTACCTATAAAAGTGAAGGCGTGGCGGGACCACCAGAGTTCAACCGTCAGACATTTGATTCCCGAGGACCTGTATGTACAGGTGGGCGCCAGGTAATCGGACCAGGATCCGAACAGAGCCAGCTCCCTTGGAAATGCTTAAGGCCACTGGAATGCTTGTCCGGCACGAGAGGGGCAGAACCCGCCACACCCCTATTTAGGCGCTGATGGCGGGTAGGGCAAGGGGTCAGCCGGTAACTTCGTGCGCACAGCTGCGCATTCGGGCGATGTGATCGTCCCAGCCTTTGTCAAGCGCCAGCAATAGGTCAAAGGCCTCAACATGTTGCGGCAATCCGCTGTGCTCCAGCTGCAGCCGGGTACCGCCGGCCACCGGGGTCAATGTCCATTTCACCAGACTGACCGCATCGCCCATTGGTTTGATGGTAAAGGTATATTCCAGATATTTGGGCTTTTGCGCCAGCCGCACCTCACCCCAGATCAATTTGTCGCCGCTCTCCACGCCATACATCGCCAGCGGCGCGCCCTGTTGCAGCGGCTCTTTGGGGGCGTGAAACCACAGCGCCAGCTTGGCGGGTTCGGTCAGATAGGCCCAGACATCTGCCGGTTCGGCCTTCAGGTAAATCGATTTGTTCAATGTCAGTTCGGTCATCTGTTGTCCTTTTCAATAGTTGTTTTCAGGGCGCCAAGTCGGTCGTCCCAGAAGCTGTCGAAGACTTGCAGCCAGTCGAGCACCGGCGCCATGCCTGCGGGGTTGAGGGAATTGACCCGCTCGCGGCCCTTTGCCTGAACGCGGATCAGATTGCCCTCTTGCAGGATGGTCAGGTGCTTTTTGACGGCCGGGCGGGTGATGTCGAAGCGATCGGTGACCTCGGCGATGGTCATGTCCTGCCGGGCCAGCAGGCGCAGAATATCGCGGCGGGTTGGATCAGACAGGGCGCGAAAGGCGGATTGCGGTTGCGGAATCATGAGGCCTCCTTGTGACACCAAATGGTTTCATGACCTTATGGCACCATTTGGTGTCATGTCAAGCGGGCCACATCGCTTGCATTTTTTTGATCGCTGACTGCGCCCCGAACGCGCCCCAATTGCAGCCTGTCTGGTCCCGGTGTTGGCGATGACACTGGAGCTCGGCGATGACGAGGCCTATGCTAGCTATTGAGCATCGGAAAAACTGACGATTCGACGAAGACCAAGGCAACTCGGCCAAGCCGCCGATGTGCCTCGCAAAAACGGGACGACCTCTCCATGACAGCCAATATCCGCATCGCCCTCTCCAGCGATCACGCCGCCATTCAGCTGCGACAGGCCATTGCCACTCATATCGCAGACCTTGGCTGGGAGGCGGTCGATATCGGACCGACATCCCCCGAGAGCACCCATTATCCCAAGCACGGCAAAGCGGCGGCGCAGCTTGTCGCCTCTGGTGATTGCCGGTTTGGCATCATTCTTTGCGGCACTGGCCAGGGCATCATGATGGCGGCGAACAAGGAAAAGGGTATCCGTTGCGGCGTTTGCACCGACGCATTCTCCGCCCGTATGATCCGTCAGCACAATGATGCCAACATGCTGTCATTGGGCGTGCGGGTGGTGGGCGAAGGACTGGCGCTTGATATCGTGGATGCTTTTCTGAGCGCCCAATTCGAAGGCGGCCGCCATGCGACCCGGGTGCAGATGATTGAGACGACGGAGGGCTAGCGCCGGCCGTTTCCTCTTCCCCGGCGAAAGAAATAGCTGCCGTTAAATACCGCCCCGGCCCCTCCGATAGGCGGTGGCTGACGCGTTTGAGGCGGTGAGGGGTTGAAGTATGGAGTGGGTTGGCGGCGGGCTCCCGCAGCCACCCAGCCCATCAACTGCGTTGATCGCCACGGTGGCCTTGGGCGTGGCGCCGCACAGCGGCGCTGGGCCCAACGAGAGGGGGGCCTCCGGCAGGAGGTTCCCGGCAGGCGGGAGACTCTGTTGGCAGGCGACTCTGTTGGCTGAGCTGATGGTGGGCGTGCAGGCAAAGGGCAGCCCTTCACCTGAGTTTTTTGGAACCTGTCCGCTGACCAGAATTTGGTCGAACAGTCTGGCTCAGCCCTTGACCATGCGGGCGGCCTGGGCGGCGGCGCGGATCTCTTCGGCGATCTCTTCGGCCTCTTCCGGCTCGAAATCCATCGGAACTTCTACCCCGCCGGCCTCGATGAACAGGCGTACCATGCCGGCATCGGTGGGACCGATTTGCATATTTGCCTCGATGTCACGTTCGCTATTGATACCCATTTTGCACTCCTGAGGACACTGGTGGCTGATTTCTGGTGCTACCGCGCGCACCATTGAAAGACAACCGTGGTTTGGGGTTTGATAGCACATGGCTGATGTGACTGTGCGCCGATTCGTTGCGGGTGACCTCCACTGGTTGGCAGCACGCCACCAGGATCTCTATGCGCGAGATGAGGGGGTGGATGCCACCTATGGGGCGATGATAACCGCGCTGCTGCATGATTTTTGCAGCGCCCATGATCCCCTGCGCGAAAAAGGCTGGATCGCCGCGCAGCGGGCGCGGCGACTTGGCAGCATATTTTGCATCCGCGAGAGCGACGAGATTGCCCGCCTGCGACTGTTCCTGCTGACGCCGCAGGCGCGGGGGCAGGGGCTGGGCAAGCGATTGATACGCGATTGCATGGGATTCGCCCGTCAGGCGGGATATCGTCAGATGGCGCTGCACAGCTATCAAAGCCACCGCACAAGTGGGTCATTATACCGCGCTTTTGGCTGGCAATTGGTCGATTCCCGGCCGGTGTTTTCATTCGGCGCGAATTTGATCGAACAAACCTGGCATGTTATGCTTTAAGCCCCTTGCAATTGTCCCGGGGGTTAGCTAAATCGCCCTTAGTGCCGCCATAGCTCAGTTGGTTAGAGCGCCTGATTGTGGATCAGGAGGTCCCCCGTTCGAGACGGGGTGGTGGTACCATTCTCCCCAATAAATCACCGATCCCTGCGCGACCCTGTGACCACGGGTACAATTTACACGCCGGGTGAGGGGCCAGGACTGTTGGCATCAGCTCAGGCCAGAGTTCAGGCCACGGTTCAGGCCAGAGCCTGGGCCTGCGCTTGTAGATCACCGGTGTTGCGGCGCCTGATGCGTGCCCTGACCGCTGGCATATGAGGTCAGCTGATCCGCCAGAATCGCAACCAGTTTGTGCAGCGCCACAGTCAGCAGCGCCAGCGCGATCAGGCTGGCAAACATCAGGTCGATCTTGACCCGGCCATTGGCCAGCAGCATCAGATATCCCAGCCCCCTGGAGGCGCCGACCCATTCGCCGATAACCGCGCCGATAGGGGCATAGACTGCCGCCAGTCGCAGCCCGGTGGCCAGCGAGGGCAGCGCATGGGGGATGCGGATACGGCGCATGACCTGCCAGCGGCTGGCGCCCATGGTGCGGGCCAGATCCAGCAGCCCGCTGTCCACCCGCGTCAGCCCGTCGTGAAACGCCGAGGTGACCGGGAAATAGATGATCAGCACCGCCATAACGATTTTTGAGGCCATGCCATAGCCGAACCACAGCGTCAGGATTGGCGCCAGCGCAAACACCGGCACCGCCTGGGTGACCACAAGAATCGGCAGCAACAATCGCTGCGCCCATTGCGAACTGGCCAGATGAATGGCGGTCAAAGCCCCCAGAGCGGTGCCCAGCAACAGCCCCAGGATCACCTCGGTGGCGGTGACGAGACTATGCTCCAGTATCAGGGCCCGGCTGGCAAAGCCCGCCTTTGCGACGCGCAGCGGTGATGGCAGGATGAAATGCGGCGCCCCGGTCAGCCAGACCAGCATCTGCCAGCCCAGCAGCCCCAGCAGCAAGGCGGCCAATCCGTAAAGAGCTCTCATCTGGCTTGCCCTCTCAGATGCGCCAGCAGCGCAGCCTGACAGGCCAGAGTAGCAGGATCCTGCAGCGCGCGGATCGGCGGGGTCGGCGGCGGTGTCCAGCGGGTTGCGGCTTTGGGTGACAGCAGCAGGATCTGATGGCCCAGACGGCTGGCCTCGGCCGGATCATGGGTGACCAGCAACACGGTCTTGCCCTGCAGCACCTCGGCGGCCAGTTCCTGCATATCGGCACGGGTGCCGGCATCCAGCGCCGAGAAGGGTTCGTCCAGCAGCACCACCGGGCGGTCCTCTATCAGGGCGCGCGCCAGCGCCGCCCGCTGCCGCATGCCACCAGACAGCGCCGCCGGAGTCTGGCTCTGATAGGCCTCCAGCCCGACCCGGGTCAGCAATTGCCGGGCGCGGGGCAGATCCGGGGTCTCGCCGCGCAAACGGGCGCCAAGAACGGTGTTTTCCAGCACCGTCAGCCAGGGCAGCAGCAGATCCGACTGCGCCATGTAACTGATGCGATCGCGCAGCGGCAGGCCATCCTCCGCCTGCACCGAGCCCTCAAACTGGCCGCTGGTGGACAGGCCAAGGATCAGCCGCAGGATGGTGGATTTCCCCACCCCCGAGGGCCCCAGCAGGCAGCTCCACTGGCCCGCAGGCAGCTGCATTGAAAGCGGGCCGAACAAGTCGACATCGCCCAATGAATAGCGGCCCTGCAGGGTGATCGCCGGTGGAACTGTCATGCGCCGCGCAACCCCATGTCCCAGAACCGCACTTCCAGCTCGGTTGCGGTGGTGAACCGATCCTGCAGGGCGGCCCAGCGGGCGGAGCCTGTCGGTTCATCGCCCAACCGCCGGGCGACAGCGCCCTCCAGCATGGCGCCAATGGTGGCACAGACCGTCTGATAGTCAGGGGCAGCGTAGGTGTTGATCCAACCGCCATAGGGCGCATCGGCGCCGCTGTTCTGCGCCAGCCGCAGTCCGATTTCACCATAGCCAAAGACGCAGGGGGCCAGGGCCGCCATCAGATCCAGAAAATCCCCCTGCAAGCCGGCGTCCAGCACATAGCGGGTATAGGCGATGTTCTCGAGCTCCTCGCGGGCGTCAAACAGTTGCTGCTCGGAAATGCCCTCGGCAGCGCAGACCTGCACATGATGTGCCATCTCGTGGTTGACCAGCGCCTCTACCGTGGCGGCGCAGATTTTCATCTCCTCAAGAGTTTCCGACTTGACCACCGCCAGCGACCAGGCCCGCGCGAAATGCACCAGGAACAGATAATCCTGCACCAGATAATGCAGAAACGCGGCGCGCGGCAGGGTGCCGTCACCCAGCCCCTGAACAAAGGCGTGGCGACTATAGGCTTGCCACTGTGCCGGGCAACCCTCGCGCATATGCGCGAAGGTCTGACCATAATTCGGGCCGCTCATTTTGAGGCCATATCCACAGTCACATCAACGGTGATCACCGCTACGTCGTTGACCGTGGGCACCAGACCGGCCTTGTGCAAAAACGCCTCGAACTTGGCATAGCGGCCGGCGTCCATGGCGGTGGGGCGCAGCGCGAAACGGGGCAGGGTGTCGGCCCATGCGCGCTTGTTCAGCTCGTCCTGCAGCTCGGTTGAGGTGGCTGCGAAGATCTCCCAGCTGTCATCCGGGTGGTTGACCATATACTGGGTGGCCTTTTCGGTGGCGGCCAGAAAACGGGCGATCATGTCGCGGTCCATGCTGTCTTTGTTGGCCACATAGATCAGCTCGTCATAGGCCGGTAATCCGTGTTCTTCGACGTAGAAACAGCGGCCTTCGATGCCTTCTATCTCCATCTGGTTCAGCTCAAAATTGCGAAAGGCGCCGATCACCGCGTCAACCTGACCCGACATCAGCGACGGCGACAGCGACCAGTTCACATTGACCAGTTCCACATCGTCCAGTGTCAGGCCATAGGTTGTCAGGATCGTCCCCAGCACCGCCTCTTCGACACCGCCAACCGAGAACCCGACCTTTTTGCCCTGCAGATCCGCGGGTGAGGAGATGGGCCCGTCTTTCAGCGCCAGCAGGCAGTTCAGCGGCGTCGCCACCAGGGTGCCAACCCGTTGCAGCGGCAGGCCCTGGTGGATCTGCAGGTGCAGCTGCGGCTGGTATGAGATCGCCAGATCAGCCTGACCGGCGGCGACCATCTTGGGCGGGTCCGAGGGATCCGCCGGGGCGATGATCTCGACCTGCAGATCCTGTTCAGCGAAATATCCCTTTTCCTGCGCCACAATGATCGGCCCGTGGTCGGGGTTGACGAACCAGTCCAGCAGCAGGGTCATCTTGTCCTGCGCCATCAGCGGTGACGCGGCCAATGCCAGCGCGGTGGTCAGAGAGAGGAGTTTCATGAGAGGGGGCCTTTCGGATGGGGGGCAGGGTCGCCCAGTGCAATGAGGGTGATGTCGCCGGTCCAGTAGCTTTGCATCGCCCGCGCCGCCTGCCAGGCACGCAGGCCCGACCGGCAGACCAGCACCGCCCGCTGGCCAGTGGCCGGGCTGGGACGGCTGAACTTCAGCTCATCGACTGTCAGGCGAAGGGCCAAAGCGGTGATCGGGGTGGCGGCCTCCTCGGGGCTGCGCAGATCGACCACAAAATCGCTTGCGGTGAGGGCCTCGGGGGCGATGAAACTCAGTGCCGCCTCGGGTTCCGCTGCGCCGTCAAAGCGAAAATCAGCGATGCGCAGGCTGTGCAGGTCAAAGCGAACCAGTTGCCCCAGTGGCGAGGGCGACAGGCCCAGCAATGTGTTCAGCGCCATCTGCGCCTGCATCGCGCCTATGGTGCCCACCACAGGCCCCATCACCCCGGCGCTGTCGCAGGATGCCGCCCGGTCGGGCAGCTCGGGAAACAGCGCCCGCAGCGACGGGGCCTGGCCGCAAAAGCCGCCCACATAGCCCTGAAACCCCAGCACTGAGGCCGAGATCAGCGGCTTGTCCAGCGCCAAGCAGGCATCGGACAGGATATAGCTGACAGCAAAACTGTCGGCACAATCCAGCACGATGTCAGCGGCTTGCACCAGATCCATGGCATTGGCCGGGGTCAGGGGATTTGCAATCGGAGTGACCCGACAGTCCGGGTTCAGCCCGCGCAGGGCCTGCGCTGCCACCTGTGCCTTGCTTTGCCCAATATCATCCTGGCGGAACAGCACCTGTCGGTGCAGATTGCTCAGCGACACCACATCGGGGTCCACAAGGGTGATCTGGCCCAGTCCGGCCGCGGCCAGATAGGGCAGCACCGGACTGCCCAGCCCACCGGCGCCAATCACCAGCGCATGGGCGGCGCCAAGGGTGTTCTGTCCGCTCACGCCGACTTCGGGCAGCAGTATCTGGCGTCCGTAGCGGCTCATCTGGTCACCTCGATCCAGGTTTTGACCCGTGCGTCGGGATCTGCGTTCAGGGTGATGTCGGTGACCGCTGCCACCACATCGGCGCCAGCCGCAAAAGCCCCCGGCGCGCGGTCGACACCCATACCGCCAATGGCGATCAGAGGGGTGTCGCCGATCAGCGATTTCCACTCGGTCAGCTTTGCCAGCCCCTGCGGTTGCCATTTCATTTTCTTCAGGATGGTGGGGTAGACCGGGCCAAGGGCGATGTAATCCGGAGCCAGCGCCATAGCCCGGTCCAGCTCGGCGCGGTCATGGGTGCTGAGCCCCAGCCGCATCCCGGCCTTGCGGATGGCGGCGATGTCGGCACAGTCCAGATCCTCCTGTCCCAAGTGAATAAAGTCGCAGCCCTCGTCGAGGGCGATTTGCCAGTGATCATTGATCACCAGGGTGCAGCCCGCCGCCCGGCACAGATCCCGCGCGGCGATGATCTCGGCCCGCAGCTCCTCTGGGGCGGCATCCTTGATGCGCAGCTGCACCAGCTTGATCCCCAGCGGCAACAGCCGTCGCAGCCACTTGGTATCGTCGAAAATCGGGTAGAAACGATCCAGCCTCATGACAGAAACGCCTTGCCGATAACCGGGGTCGAGGGCGCCGCCATGTCGCGGGGCTCCATCGGGTCGGCCCGCGCGGCAAGCTGGCCGGCATGGATCGCAGCAGCAAAACCCTCGGCCATTTGCGCCGGGTCGCCGGCCCTGGCCACCGCAGTGTTCAACAGCACCGCATCAAAGCCCAGCTCCATCGCCTGCGCTGCCTGCGACGGCAGGCCCAGCCCGGCATCAATCACCAGTGGGGTATCGGGGAAATGAGCCCGCAGGGCGCGCAGGCCAAACAGGTTGTTCAACCCCATGCCAGAGCCAATCGGCGCCCCCCAGGGCATCAGCACCTGACAGCCAGCATTCAGCAGCCTGTCGGCGACCACCAGATCCTCGGTGGTGTAGGGGAACACCTGAAACCCGTCCTCAACCAGAATGCGCGCCGCCTCGACCAGACCAAAGACATCCGGCTGCAGGGTGTCTGCCTCGCCGATGACCTCAAGCTTGATCCATTTGGTGCCAAACACCTCGCGCGCCATATGGGCGGTGGTGACGGCCTCTTTGACGCTGTGGCAGCCGGCGGTATTGGGCAGCACCCGCACTCCAAGATCCCGGATCAGGGCCCAGAAATCCTGCCCCGCACGACCCGCACCGCTTTCCCGGCGCAGAGACACGGTGGCGACGCTGGCGCCACTGCGTTGAAAGGCCTCGGCCAGAATGGCGGGCGAGGGGAACTGAGCAGTGCCCAGCATCAGGCCATTGGCCAGCTTTGTTCCGTAGAAATCTCGCATCTCTCAACCTCCCTGCATCGGCGCCAGCACTTCAATCTGATCGCCGTCTTTCAGGTCCTGCCTCGTGCGCAGGGCCAGCGGCACAAAGGCGCCATTTACCGCTGTCGCGACAGTCGCGCTGCCAAAGCCTGCCTCGGCCAGCAGTTGCGCCAGGGTGGTGGCCAGGGTGCTGCGTGGTTTCCCGTTAAGCTGAATGTTCATGGATGTTCTCTTCTTGGTTTGTGCCAAAGATCATGTCGCCAACCCGGCGGCCAAAACCCGGGGCCAATAGATAGCCGTGCCGGTAAAATCCATTGACCCGGATCAGATTTCCGTCGCGCTGCACGCGCGGCAGATTGTCGGCAAAGGCGGGGCGGGTATCGACGCCGGTTTCCAGCACCTCAGCCTCGCCAAAGGCGGGGGACAGGGCGTAGGCGGCGCTGAGCATTTCCAGCAGCGAGCGCGCCGTCACATGGCTGCTGGCGCTGCTCTCAATCATGGTGGCGCCGACCATGAAAATGCCGTTGCCGCGTGGCACCACATACAGCGGGATGCGCGGATGCAGCAGGCGCAGGGTGCGCGACAGGCTGACATCCGGGCAGGACAGCATCAGCATCTCACCTTTGACACCGCGCAAATCACTCAGCACATCCCGCGCGCCATAGCCGCGGCAGTCGATGGTCAGCCCAAGCCTAGCACTGTCGGCCGGGTCGCGTTCGGCCTGGATGAAGTCCACCCCATCGGCCAAGAGCGACTGATGCAGGCAGGTGAGCGCAGAGCGCGGGCAGATATGGGCTTCGCTGGCAAACAACAGCCCGGCAGAAAAGCGATCCCCCAGATCGGGTTCCAGCGCGGCTATCTGGTCGCGGTCCACATGATCAAAATGGCTGGTGCGGCGGGCAAACTGGCGCAGCTGGCCCTGATCGCGGTGCTGCGACAGAACCAGAGATCCCTTTTGCTGCACCAACCCGGTCTTCTGCTGCCACCAGCTGGCCGCATCGCCGCCAAGGCGCAGCACCTCTGGCGCGGCGCTTTCGGCCTCGCAATAGGGGGCAAGCATACCGCCGGCCCACCACGAGCAGCTATGCGCGCCGGGGGCGCCACCCCGGTCGTAAAGCTGAACATGGGCGCCTCGGTCGCGCAATTCGCGGGCGACACAGAGCCCGACAACGCCGGCGCCGATGATGGTGATCTCAACCATGATTAGCTCCAGACCGCGTAGAAGTGATGCACCGGCCCATGGCCGCTGCCGATGGTCAGCTGATCCGCAGCGATGATCGCCTGTTGCAAATAGCCATGCGCCGCCGTCACTGCCGCCGGTAGTGGCAAGCCCTGTGCCAGCTGCGCCGCTATGGCTGCGGAATAGGTGCAGCCGGTGCCATGGGTGTTGCGGGTGTTGACGCGGGGCGCTGACAGAAGCAGTGGCGCTGTGGGTCCGGCCAGCAATAGATCGGTACAGGTGACCCCGGTGCTGTGACCGCCCTTCATCAGCACTGCTTTGGGGCCGAGCGCCAGCAGCGCGCGGGCCTGATCCTCCTGGCTGGTCAGATCCTGCGCGACATCACGGCCCAGCAGGCAGGCGGCCTCGGGCAGGTTGGGGGTTAGCAGATCAGCGCGTGGCAGCAGCTCGGATTTCAGGGCCTCAACGGCGTCCTCTTGCAGCAGCGCGTCGCCGGATTTGGCAATCATCACCGGGTCCAGAATGACCATACCGTCGTAACCAGACAGCGCATTGGCGACGGTTCGGATGATCGCCGGCGAAAACAACATGCCGAGCTTGATCACCTGCGGTTTCAGGTCCGACAGCACCGCGTCGATTTGCGCCCGCACCACATCCGCGGGGATCGCGTGCACGGCGGTGACTTTGCAGGTGTTCTGCGCGGTGACAGCTGTGATGACGCTGGCGCCATAGACATGATTGGCTGAAAACGCCTTGAGATCGGCCTGTATACCGGCCCCGCCACCGCTGTCCGAGCCAGCGATTGTCAATGCAATGGGTGTCGTTTTCATTCTGCGCCCTTCGTAAAAACAAGGGCAAGGCAGCACAGGAAACGAGAGTCAGGGCGCCACATAAACGCATCGATCCGTTCCCTACGCCGGTATTGCCCGGATCAGGTTCGACGGGTCGATGCAAGCATCTCTCAGCCCTTAAGGGCCCCCCGACGGATTGGCTGTGGTTTAGTGAATACAAGGAGAGCATGCAAGCGGTTCACGCCTGCATGCTCTGGATGACGACCGATTCCGCCCGAGGGCTCGGTTCGAAATACGGTCGAAACACTGTTGTTTTTATGACCCGTTATTGCGCGGCGAACAACCGGCTATATTCCTCACGCAGGAGGTTTTTTTGCACCTTTCCCATGGTGTTTCGCGGCAGTTCCGGCAGCACGATCAACTTTTTGGGGTGCTTGAAGCGGGCCAGTGAGTCGCCCACGGTGGCGCTGATCGCCTGCAAATCCGGCCCGGTTTCATCGCTGGCGACAAGAAAACCGACAACGGTTTCGCCAAAGTCGGGGTGCGGCACGCCGATCACCGCGCTTTCCAATACGCCGGGTTGGTCGTCCAGAACCAGTTCGACCTCTTTGGGATAAATGTTGTAGCCGCCTGAGATGATTAGGTCTTTGTTGCGTCCGACAATCTGCACATAGCCCTGCGCATCAATCACCCCCAGATCGCCGGTGATGAAAAACCCATTCGCGCGCAGCTCTTCGGCGGTTTTTTCCGGCATCTGCCAGTAGCCTTGAAAGACGTTGGGCCCGCGCACCTCGATCTGGCCGATCTCGCCATCTGGCAGAGTGTCGCCGGTGGCGGTATCGGTGATTTTCAGCTCCACCCCCGGCAAGGGTCTGCCAACCGTGCCGGCGCGGCGTTCGCCATCGTAGGGGTTCGAGGTGTTCATATTGGTTTCGGTCATGCCATAGCGTTCCAGAATGCGATGGGTGGTGCGGCTCTCGAACTGGATATGGGTATCGGCCAATAGCGGCGCACTGCCCGAGATGAACAGCCGCATGTGGCGGGTCAGCTGCTTGGTAAAGCGGGCGTCATCCAGCAACCGGGTATAAAAGGTCGGCACCCCCATCATGACCGTGGCAGGGCCTAGGTTTTCGATCACCTGATCGCAATTGAACCGGGGCAGAAAGATCATTGAACCACCGGCCAGCAGGGTGACGTTTGTGGCGACAAACAGCCCGTGGGTGTGAAAGATCGGCAAGGCGTGCAGCAGCACGTCGCGATCGGTGAACTGCCAGTAATCGACCAGGGTTTCGGCATTGGACAGCAGGTTTTGCTGGCTCAGCATGGCGCCCTTGGAGCGCCCCGTGGTGCCCGAGGTATAGAGAAAGGCGGCCAGGTCATCCAGCTGTCTGGCAACGGTGGGAAAGCCGTCAGGTTTGGTTGCGGCCAGGGTGGTGAGCGAACCAGTGCCATCGGCATCCAGCGTTTCCAGCAGCGCCCCGGCGGCTTGGGCGACGGGCGCAAGAGCCGCCCGATTGACGCTGTCGCAGACCAGCAGTTTGGCGCCGCTGTTCTCCACAAAATACGAGACCTCGGCTGCGGTATAGGCGGTGTTGAGCGGCAGAAACACGATGCCTGCCTGCACGCAGGCGGCATAGATCGCCAGCGCCTGCGGTGATTTCTCAACCTGAACCGCCAGCCGCTCACCCGGCGCGACCCCGGCGTCGCGCAACACATGCGCATAGCGCGCCGCCATGCACAGGAAATCGTCATGGGTCACCGAGCTGCCATCCGTCAGATGCAGAAACGGCGTGGTTTTGCCGGCGTAGCGACCAAAGAGAGTGTCATAGAGAGGGTTGGTCATCGAAAGTGTCCTCATGTGTCTTGCAGTTGGGCGGCGGCGCTCAGGGCGGTAACTTCGGCGGATGCGACTACGGTATGGGCCGAGGCAAATTGTTCGTGGTTCTGCGATATCAGCGGCAGGTCATAGAGATAATTCACCATTGCGCCACCGGATTGTGCCAGACCGTTTTCCGACAGGTCGGCGCCGGCGTGGACCGCGTGGATCAGGGCGCCATTGCCCAGATGGAAACGCGCCACCGGATCATAGGGCGCGCCGTTGGGACGTTTGGCGGTCAACAGGTAATGGGCGGCGATCTTGCGCTGCTGCTCGGCATCCCTCGCGTCGGTCGGCGCTCCGGCCTGCTCCAGCCAGCGGTTCAGGCCGGGAATCGGCGACAGGGTGACAAAGGTTTTCAGGTTGGGCAATTCGCGCGACAGATCGGCAACCACCTGTTTGATCAGCGAGTTTCCGAACGAGATCCCGGCCAGTCCGGCCTGACAGTTGGAGATCGAGTAGAACACCGCGGTGTCGGCGGCCTGTGCCGCGATATTGTCGCGCTCATCCGCCAGCAGCCCCTGCACCGATGCGGGTATGCCTTTGGTCAGGGCGACCTCGACAAAAATCAGCGGCTCATCCGGCATTGCCGGGTGAAAAAAGCCAAAACAGCGCCGGTCGGCAGGTTGCAGGCGGCGGCGCAGATCGTCCCAGCTGTGAATGGCATGCACCGCCTCATAGGCGATGATCTTGTCGAGAATGTCCGCCGGGCTTTGCCAGCTGATCGGCCGCAGCACCAGAAAGCCGAGATTGAACCAGGAGGCGAACAGGTGCCGCAGATCCAGATCGACCACCGCCAGTTGCGGGTGGTCTCGGGTCAGTTTCAGCAGGTCCTTGCGCATCTCGACCAGCTGCTTGGTGGCGCCTGGCACCTGGTTCAACCGGCGCGCCAGTTCCTGGCGCCGCGGTTCAGAGGCCGCCATGAAATGTTGGTAGGTGGATTTGCTGGGCTCAGCCGAATAGGCCTCTAAGGCGCTTGATACTTCATCGGGGATAATGCCCAGATGATCCGTCAGGTAGGTAAAGAACGCGTGCCTTCCGTCCCCGTCCATAGCCGCGTAACTGTCGAGGATATGCCGGGCGAGGACCATGCCGGAGACCTCGCCCGAGCTGCTTAACAGATCGCTGCACAGCTCGTCGATAGAGCGGCCCTGATGGTCGGGTTCCGAGGCACCGCGATAGCGGCGCTCAAACACCGTGTTCAGAAGATCCGCAAGAAAGCTCATAACCGGGCCCCCATGACTGCGTCTGGCAACCAGGTCGCAAGACCGGGGAACAGGCAGAGCAGCACAATCGCCAGCACCATACAGGCCACATAGGGCAGTGAGCCCAAAAGTATAGTTTTGAGCGAGATGTCAGGGGCAATGCCGCTGATCACATAGAGGTTCAGACCGACCGGCGGCGAGATCAACCCGATCTCCATATTGATGGTCAAAATCACCGCAAACCAGATCGGGTCAAAGCCCGCTGTGATGATGATCGGCAGCAGGATCGGCGCCGCCATCAGGATCACCGCAACCGGCGGCAGGAAGAAGCCGGCGATCAGCAGGAATACGTTCACCGCGCCCATCAGCACCCAGCGGTTCACCTCCAGCGTACCGATCCATTCGGCAATCGACTGGGTGATATAGAGGCTGGACAGCATGTAGGAAAACACCCCCGCAGCGGCGATGATGAACAGGATCATCACGCTTTCCCTGGTGCTGTCGCGCAGCACCACCCAGAGATCGCGCGGATGCCACAGCTTGTAGATCACCACGGCGATGATCAGGCAGAGCAGGGCGCCCACAGCAGCGGTTTCCGACGGGGTGGCGATGCCGCCATACATGGCATAGAGCACGCCGAGAATGATCGCCAGAAAGGGCAGCACCCGGGGCAGCACTTCAAAGCGTTCGCGCCACGTATAGCTGCGGCCGTTCAGCAGGTTGGGATCGCCGGATTTCCAGGTGGCATAGAGCGACCAGGCCATGAACAGGCCCACCAACAGCAAGCCGGGGATGACGCCTGCCAGAAACAGGCGGCCAATCGAGGTCTCGGTGGCAATGCCATAGACAATCATGGTGACCGAGGGCGGGATCAGGATACCCAGGGTGCCGCCGGCGGCAATCGACCCGGCGGCAACGCCGTCCGGGTAGCCGCGCTTGCGCATCTCGGGGATGCCCATCTTGCCAATGGCGGCGCAGGTGGCCGGGCTAGAGCCGGACATGGCGGCAAACAGTGCACAGGCACCAAGGTTGGATATCACCAGCCCGCCGGGAATACGGGTGAGCCAGCGCTCCAGCGCCTCGTACAGATCAGCACCGGCGCGGGTTGACGAGATGCTGGAGCCCATGATGATGAACATCGGGATCGACAGCAGGGCAAAGTTGTCCAGCTTGCCGAACAGGATTTCCGGCATCAGCTCCAGCGAGCGCATACCGTCGAAAATCACCAGAAACCCGCCGGATACGATCAGCAGGCCAAGGCCGACCGAGACGCCGGAAAACAGCACCAGAATGGTGGCAATGGCGACAATGGCGCCTAAATACAGCGGATCCATCAGCGATCCTCCAGACCAAAGGGTTGATCAACTTTGACAATGAGGGCGACCAGATCGGCAATCAGTTGCAGCAGAAATAGGGCAAAGCCAACCGGCAGCGACAGATAGGGGATCCACAGGCGCACCCCCCAGATGGTGTCCGAGTGCCAGTTGCGGGCCCAGGCAAAATGCCAGTACTCATAGCCGTACCACAGCATGATGGCGACAATCACAATCGACGCTGACAGGGTGACGATGGCCAGCACCATGCGCGCCGGTTTCGGCAGCATCAGCGGGATCAGATCGACGTTCACGTGACCCCGCAGGCGCTGCACATAGGGCAGCCCGATCAGGGTGGCTGAGATCACCAGATAGATCACCGCTTCGGTCTGCCAGATGGTGGATCCGTTCAGCACGAAGCGCACAAAGATCATTTGGCAGGTGATCGCCACGGCGGCGACAATCATTGCCGCCGAGATCCATCCGGCAAGTGTTGAGATAGCAGCTACGGCACGCAGGAATGGATTGTTCCCTGCCTGCGCCGCAGCGGCTGAGCTATGGCCAGCCATTACGTCTTCCTTTGATATTCGGGGGTCGTTTGGGGTGGGCGCTGCATGACATGCAACGCCCGGTTTTCATCACTCGACAGCAAGCGCCAGATCCAGCAGTGCCTGTCCGCCGGGAACGTCCTCGACGAATTTCTTATACGAGGTTTCCTGCGCAATCGCGCGCCATGCGGCAAAATCCTCGGCGGTCATTTCGGCGATCTCAACACCAGCCTCTTCGTAGGCAGTGACCGATGCAGCATCCTGTTTCTTGGCTTCTGCCAGATAAAACGCCTCGGCCTTGGCGGACCCGGCCAGCAGCGCGGCCTGTTGATCGGCGGTCAGACCGTCAAAGGTGGATTTGTTCATCAGCAGTGGTTGATACATGAACCACAGGGCGATGTCGCCGGCCGGGGTGTAACATTTGACCTGCTCGTAGATGCGATAGGACACAAACGACGAGGACGAGGTATTGGCAGCGCTGAGCACGCCGGTCTGCATGGCGTTGTAGATCTCGGACGAGGCCATCGAGGCAATCGAGGCGCCGGCGCCGGCCAGCATCTGTTCAAACGACTTGCCCGCGGCACGGGTCTGCAGGCCCTTCACATCCTCGGGGCCGGTGATGCATTTGTCTTTGCCGACAAAGCCACCAGCCAGATAACCATGCACCAGCACCATCACGTCATCTTCGGCCATCTTGGCCTCAAGCGCCTCCATGAAGGGTGAGTTCGACAGGCGGGCGGCGTGGTCGTGGTTTTTCACCAGACCCGGCATCAGGGTCAGATTATAGGCGGGCTGCTGGCCGCCGGCATAGCTGAGCGGCAGAACGGACATGTCCAGCTGGCCGCGGCTCAGTGGTTTATACTGCTCGCGCGGCTTGAACAGGGATTTGGAGCCAAAGATCTTGATGTCCAGATCCACATTCGCGGCGGCAACCTCGTCGGCGACGATCTGTGCGACCTGATGACGGATGTCTTTGTTGGACCACTGATGAGACAGGCGCAGTTCGGTTGCACCGGCAGCGCCGGTCAGTGCCAGTACGGCGGCAGTTGCAACTGCCATAAGCAAATTCGTTTTCATTTATTCCTCCCTTAGGTGCCCAGTGGTTTTTTCAGCTGAGCGAATTTGGCGAGTGTTTGCCGAATTGAATTCAAAGTCAAGATTCTTGTATACAAGAATATCCACATTGCGCACAGTGTCCGAGTCTGGTATCGATTGGTATGGAAATTCGACGCGCTGACATGATTGCAGATGAGCTGGAAGAGCTGGTTTTTGCTGGGGAATATGGCGATGGAGATCGGCTGGACGAGGTCAAGCTGGCGGCCCATTTCGGGGTGTCGCGCACACCGCTGCGCGAGGCGTTTCAGCGCTTGGTGGCCTCGGGGCTGGCGGAACAGATCCCCCGTCGCGGGGTGTTTGTGCGCCAGCCGGGACCGGTGGAGCTGATGGAAATGTTTGAAACCATGGCCGAGATTGAGGGTGTTTGCGGTCGTCTGGCGGCGATGCGCATGTCGGATGCTGCGATCGAGGTGTTGGCCAAGGCCAATACCCGGTGCCAGCAGGCGATCGAGGCCAGCGATATTGATGGCTATTATCGCGAGAACGAGGTGTTTCACCACTTCATCTATCAGCAGTCCGGCAATTCGTTTCTGGAGCAGGAGGCGCTGCGGCTGCACCGACGCCTGAAACCGTTCCGCAGGCATCAGTTGAAATTTCGCGGCCGGATGGCGCAGTCGATGTCTGAACATGTTGCGATTGTCGCGGCACTGAAACAGGGTGATCCGGACCGGGCCGCGGAGGCCCTGCGCGGCCATGTCGCCATTCAGGGCGAGAAATTCCATATGCTGATGTCGAGCTTGAAAACCGCCGCCCAGTAACTGCCGCCCAGTAACCGCCGCCCAGTCACGAAAAACTGGAGCTCTGAGGGCATCTCTTTCTGGTGTGTCTCATGATTTCCAACAATTTGTGGGGCGGTGTCATCACATGTCTGCGGGAGAGGTGGATGGGTGTCGTTTTCAGGCCCTGTTGGTCTCAAACGTGCAAGGCAAGCGGCTCAAAAAATTGCTGATATGCGAAATGGACCGACAATCGGTTTCAGGCGCGAGGAGCCCCCGATGAACACCAAATTGCTTTTGATCATCCTTGACGGGGTGCCCTGGCGAAACTTTCGCCGCCTGTTTGGAAACCTGGAGGGCTGGGTCGACAGTGGCGAGGCCCGGGTCTGGAAACAGCGCGCTGTGCTGCCCTCCATTTCCGCCAGTTGCTATGCGTCGATCCACACCGGAGTGTCGCCGCAACAGCATGGCTGCACCGGCAATGCAAATGTGTTTCGGCTCAGCCATGACGATGTGTTTAGCCAGGTGCGCAAGGGCGGCGGCGTGACCGGTGGCGTGGCGCACAGTTTCTGGTCGCAGTTTTTCAACCGGCACCCTTTTGATCCTGTGATGGACGTTGAATATGATGAGCCGGACAGCCAGACCATCAACCACGGTCGGTTTCATTCGATGACCGGCTATGGCCACCACAACCAGATGACGCCGTCAGATGTTGATCTGTTTGGCTCATTGACCAACCTCTGCCTGCGCAAGGACCTGGATTACGGCATGCTGCATACCTGCACGCTTGACAGTATGGGGCACCGCTATTTTCACGACTGTCAGGAAATGGATCACGCCTGTTTTGCGATGGACGAAATGCTGGCTCCGTTTATCACCCGCTGGCGGAAGATGGGCTATGAGGTGATGGTTACGGCTGACCATGGTCAGGATGCGCGTGGTCATCACGGCGGCCGAGATCCGTTGCAACAGGAAACGGCGCTTTACTATTTCGGCGAGGCGCAGGGACCCAGCAGCGACATGGTTATTGATCAGCTGCAAATCGCCCCCACCATCCTGTCACGGATGGGCGCGCCGATTGCAGACACCATGCTGGCCGAGCCGTTTTTGTGGTGAGATCGCAGGCCCCGGCAGGGGCCTGCATATCCGTCAGGAGTGGGACAGGCGGCGAGACAGGCGGGGCGCTGCCCCGGACCCCGAGGTATTTTTAACAAGAAGAAGGCGGCAGAGGGCGGCATGACACCTGATCCCTGTCCGGGTGATGTGTAGGGTGTGTGCTTGCACGCACCATCTGTTGTGTGGGTGCGGGGTCACTCGAACGGCCAGATTTCCTGGCCCAGGGCTTCGACGGCGACTGAAATGCGTTCGAAACTGTTGCGGGCCCGACCGACCGAGTGGCGGGCGCGCAAATAGCCGTGCACCAATCCGGGTTCGTTGATCCAATGCACCTGACCGCCCACCGCCTGCACGTGATCGCGGTAGTGGCGCGAATCGTCGCGCAGCGGATCACAGTCGGCTGTGATCAAAACCGTCGGCGGCAGGTTTGAGAAATCGCTGTCCTGCAAGGGGGCAAAGCTCGGGTCTCCCACTGGCAGCGGCCCGTCGCAGCGGAATTGCTGGTAATACAGACATTCATCGCGGGTCAGCATTGGCGCCTGGGCGTGCTCGATATAAGATCCTTTGGTCATATCGCCGCCCAGTCCGGGGTAGATCAACACCTGTCCCAGCACCCCCTGAAGTTTTCCGCGCGCGTGATGCGCCACTGCCGCTGCCAGGGTGCCGCCGGCGCTGTCACCGAGCAAAATCAGGCTGTTGCCATAGTGTTTTGCCGCCCATTGGGTGGCGGTCCAGGCGTCGTCAAAACTGGCCGGGTGTTTGTGCTCGGGGGCCAGCCGATAATCAACCGAGATTACGCGGTAGCCGGTCTGGGCGCAGATCTCGGCGCAGATGTCATCATGGCTGTCCAGCCCGCCGACGACAAAGCCGCCGCCGTGGAAAAACATCACTGTGCGCGATGGATCACCGGCCCAGTAGTGGCGCAGCGGCACCCCATCTGCCGAGAGCTCTTCGGTCTGGACCATGGGGGGGTGGGCGACGTGGAAATCGCGGCACATGGCATCATAGTTGTCGCGTTGTTCATCCAGGCTCAGCTCGACGGCAGTGTCGCCGTAGCTTTCGCCGGTTTTGCGGATGAAACCCCAGGTCTCGGCGTCAATCAGTTTTTCATAGTCCATCCCGGATCTCCGCTGAGTTTACCCGAGACTAGACCAGGAGTGGCCAATCTCCCAAACAAAGAAAGCGCCACGGGGGCGCTTTCCTGTCGTTTATGGGGTTGCTCTATGCGCTTGGCATCAGCTCCCAGGGGCGGGTAAAACCGCCTAGCACCCTGGCGATTTTATCGTCTGAAATGCCATTGGCTTCGACCTGGGCGACCAGACCGCGCTTTTTGTCGTCGATCACGTTTTCAACCCGCGCAGCCAGCCCCGATTTGAGCAGGGCGTCGTTGTAGACCCGGGTAATTGCATTGCGGCGCAGATCCGGTTTGAACACCTTGCCAACAGCCGTCTTGGGCAGCTCGTCCAGAATGGTCATATGTTTTGGAATGGCGGCGCGTTCGTGGACGTGCAGTTTGCAGAACGCCATTAGCTCTTCAGGTGTGACCGAGGCGCCGTCGACCAATTCGACAAAGGCGCAGGGCAGCTCTCCCGCATGGGCATCAGGCTGCCCGATGGCACCGGCAAAGGCCACTGCCTCGTGGCCCAGCAGCGCCTCTTCGATCTCGGCCGGGTCGATGTTGTGACCGCCGCGGATGATCAGATCCTTGGCACGGCCAGTGATCCACAGATAGCCGTCCCCGTCTATCCGGCCCAGATCGCCAGTGCGCAGGTATTTGTCGAAATAATACAGGTCGGTATTCTTGGCCGCCTCGGTATAGGTATGGCCCGCATAAACGCCGGGGTTGGAGACGCAGATCTCGCCGATCTCATCCTCGGCACTTTCCACCGGGCCATCTGCGGTGCCCTTGACGATCTTCACATCTGTGTAGGGGAACGGGATGCCGGTTGATCCGATCTTTTTCTCGCCGCTTGGCGGGTTGCAGGAGACCAGACAGGTGGCCTCGGTCAGGCCGTAGCCTTCGACGATAGAGATGCCGGTGGCCTTTTCAAAGCGGCGGAACAGTTCGATGGGCAACGGGGCCGAGCCGGAAAAGGCGGTTTTCACGGTTGAGACATCGGCATCAATCGGCCGCTGCATCTTGGCCGAAATGGCTGTCGGCACGGTGATGATAAAGGTGATCTTCCAGCGTTCGATCAGCTTCCAGAAATTGTCGAAAACCCCTTCGCCGCGATAGCCCTGCGGTGTCGGAAACACCACATGCGCCCCCGAGGCGATGGTCGGCATTAAAATGACGTGGCAGGCAAAGACGTGGAACAGCGGCAGCGGGCACATGATGTTGTCTTCTTCGGTGAACAGCAGCCTGCTGCCCAGCCAGCCGTTATAGATCATGCCCGAGTATTTATGTTGTGCCACCTTGGGCATGCCGGTGGTGCCGCCGGTGTGGAAATAACAGGCCACCCGGTCGCCGTCACTGTCGGCAAAGTTGAGCGTGGTGGGCTGTTTGTCGAGCTCTTTGTTGAAGTTTTTGTAATCCGCGTGCGCGATTTTTTCCTTGCCCTCTAGCTTGGGCCGGATCAGTGGCACGATCCATGATTTGGGTGGCGACAGATAGCGGTTGAGATCCACCTCGAGCACGGTGTTCACATTGGGCGCATGGCGCACCGCCTCGGCCACTTTCTGGGCGACGTCGGTCTTGGGGAAGGGGCGTAGCGTGACCACAACCTTGGCATTGGTCTCGCGCAGGATCGAGGCGATCTGTTCCGGTTCCAGCAAGGGATTGATCGGATTGACGATGCCGGCAACTGCACCGCCCAGGAGCGCGAATATGGTCTCGTGGCAATTGGGCAGCACATAGGCCACCACATCTTTTTCGCCGATACCCAGCGCGCGAAACAGGTTGGCGGCCTGAGTTGTCTTGTCCTTGACCTGGGCCCAGCTGAGGGTCTCGGCCTTGTCGGTGGCACCGGACTGGATTTGATAGCTGACCGCATTGTTATTTGGAAATTTAGCTGCGGTGCGCGACAGAAGGCCGTATAGTGTCGCGGGTAAATCCCGCTGGTCATACGGCATTTCATTTTCTATCGCATTGCGATCATCAATCCCGGCAAATGCCATGTCATCCCTCCGCTGGGCCCATCTGCTGCGGGCCTGTTTTGTGCTTTGGCCCAAGATGCGGGGAAAACCAGATTGACGCAAGCGCAGGCGCAGGGTCACCCCAAGGCAACCATGTTATGACGCTGCGCCATTCTGGGATTGGCGATGGTCGCCTAGACGCCCGCGCTGCCATAGGTATCAAGCGAGCCGCCGGCAACCAGATGGTCCAGAAGCACCCGGCGTTGCTCTCCGTAGGTCAGGTTCAGCACCCGGACCTCTTCGGCTGTCAGTTTACGCCGTTCATAGCCAAGATCAGCTAGGCAGCGGTCCACAGCCGAGGCCTCGCCGCTGTCGCGAATATCCTCCTGGACTGGATAGACAATAAGCGGTCCAAGAATGCCGGCGAATATAATCCCGCCCACATAGCTACTGACCACTGCGGTGTTGCCGCCTCTTTTTGCATTTGGAGAGCAGGTTATGACCGCGGCCTTGGCAGCGTCAAGACTGTGCCCCTGCTGAAAGGGGACCGAGGGTCCGGGGGTGCCTGCGCATCCTGCCAAAACCGCCAATCCGGCCAGTGCGGTTGACCGCAGCAGGGAGCGGACCGTAAAAATTCGCGCGTGGTGCAAAGTCATAAAATGAATCCTATTTGGTAGAATGCTCTTCGTAACTATCCGGGGAATGGGTTTAAATCCAGTCCGGGTTGGTGGCTCAGGTCGGAATTATCCCTGTCATTCGTTTCAAAAGCAAAAGCCCCGGAGGTTAATCCGGGGCTTTGGTTCTGGAGGATATCGCTGGCAGGTCTATTCAGCGGCCATTCCTGCGGTGAACTGCAACCGGGCCAGACGGGCATATAGCCCGCCTTGGGCAACCAATTGATCGTGGGTGCCGGTGGCAACAATGCCGCCGTCCTCAAGCACCACAATCCGGTCCGCCTTTTTCACTGTTGCCAGACGATGCGCCACAATCAGCGTGGTGCGCCCCTCGCAGAGTTCATCCACGGCGGCCTGCACCAGACGTTCGCTTTCGGCATCCAAGGCCGAGGTTGCTTCGTCCAGCAACAACACCGGGGCGTCGCGCAGGATGGCGCGGGCAATGGCGATGCGCTGCTTTTGGCCGCCGGACAGCATCACACCGCGTTCGCCGACAAAACTGTCGTAGCCGTCGGGCAGGGCTGAGATGAAATCATGGGCGGCGGCGGCCTTGGCGGCGGCTTCGACCTCGGCGTCTGTCGCATCAAGGCGGCCAAAGCGGATGTTGTCGCGGGCCGAGGTGGCAAAGATCACCGGATCCTGTGGCACCAGCGAGATCGCCTGACGGAACTGGTCCCGCTGCAGGTCGGGCAGGGCGATCCCGTCCAGTTTCACCACCCCTGTAGTGGGGTCATAGAAGCGCTGGATCAGCTGGATAATGGTGGTCTTGCCGGCCCCCGAGGGACCAACAAAGGCCACGGTTTCGCCCGGTGATACGGTCAGCGTCACATTCAGCAGCGCCGAGGTTTCGGGGCGGGCCGGGTAACGGAACGACACATTGTCAAAGGTGATCTCGCCGCGCACCGGGCTGGCCAGTGTTTTGGGCGCGGCTGGATCGGTGACGTTGTCCTTTGCGTTCAACAGCTCGATCAGCCGATCGGTGGCGCCTGCTGCACGTTGCAGCTCGCTCCAGATTTCGGACAATGCGGCAACCGAGCCTGCGACCAGAACCGAATAGATCACGAACTGGATCAGGGTGCCTTCGGTCATCACGCCGGCGCGCACGTCGATGGCGCCCATCCACAGCACTCCGACGATGCCGGAGAACACCAGGAAGATCACGATGACGGTCAAATAGGCGCGGGTTCTGATCCGCCGCTGCGAGACATCATACGAGGTTTCGGTCATTTCCGCGAACTGCGCCCGGCTGGCGGTCTCATGGGTGAAGGCCTGCACCGTCTGCACCGCAGACAGGGCCTCGCTGGCATTGCCAGAGGAGGCCGCGATCCAGTCCTGGTTCTCGCGGCTGATCACCCGCAGTTTGCGACCCAGCACCAGAATAGGCACGATCACCGAGGGCACGATCAACAGCACCAGACCTGCCAGCTTGGCCGAAGTCAGCAGCATCAGCACCAGGCCACCGATGAACAGCAGGATATTGCGCAGGGCAATGGAAACCGACGATCCCAACACCGACTGGATCAGGGTGGTATCGGTGGTGATCCGGCTGAGCACTTCACCGGTCATGATCTTCTCGAAGAACTCGGGGCTCATGCTGAGAACCCGGTTGAACACCGCCATGCGGATATCAGCCACCACCCGTTCGCCCAGCCGGGTCACCAGCGCATAGCGCAGCCCGGTGCCGACGGCCAACAGGGCGGCAATCCCCAGTGCGGCCAGGAAATACTGGCTGAGCAGCTCGCTGTCACTGACCCGGAAGTTATCCACCACCCGGCGCACCGCCAAAGGCAGTGTCAGCGACAGGCTGGCAGTTAACACCAAGGCAAAAAGCGCCAGTATCATCTGCACCCAGTAGGGTTTCATGAATGGCCAGAGTGCCCCAAGCACGCTGATTTTCTTAGAGCTCTCGCGCTCTTCATTTGCGTGAGGTGCTGCTTTTGATCGCGCCATTTCGGATCCTTTGATCTGTCTATCCCGGCAGGCGTATAATGCGCTGCATATGGCCAAGGTTCATGGCCCCGCAACGGCGTCGCGTCAAGCGGCCAAGTGCCGCGCTTGGCGGCGAGTTTGCCAAGTTATGCTGCTGCCCGTGATGGCGGGGAGATGCGAGAGCGGGCGACGGCACAGGAACCCGGCGTCAACCGGGTCTGGTCAGGGTCTTTGAAAGCATTGACCACTGCCGTTGGGACAGGCTCTCCTTGGAGGCCAGTAGCCAGTTGGTATCGCGCGTTGTCAGACTGTCCTGGGACAATCGGACCAACCGCCCGGACTGCAAATCCTCTTGGCACAATGGCAATGAGGCCAGCACCACCCCAAGCCCCGCCCGCGCCGCTGCCAGTGCAGATGAAAACGCATCAAAGCGGAACATCGGCACTGGGGTCACCGGGTCACCGGTCTGATCCGCCCAGTCCTTCCAGCCGGGTCGCGGCCCGGACAGGTTCAACCGTGGCAGCGTTTGCCAGGGCTTTGGCGTCTGCAAAAGACCGGGCGCCGCCACCGGGCTGATTTCCTCTTTATACAGCGGCACCTTATAGTGTTGCGGCCAGTCGCCGCCGCCGTATCTGACCTTGATAATGTCATCTTGTTGGGTGACATCAGAAGCCAGCACCATTGATTTGAACGAGATCTGGATATGCTCTTGCGCGGGGATTTGTTGCAGCCGCTCGGCGATCCACAACTCAATGACGCTGGCGGTTGCGGAAATCGTCAGGTGCTTTCGTTGCACTCCGAATAGCGCCTCGGAACTGCGGCGCAGGCTGATCAGCGCCGAGCTGACATAGGGCAGCCAGGTCTCGCCATCCACAGTCAGGATCACGCCGCGGGCCTGGCGCAGAAACAGCGCGGTGCCGATCTGACGCTCTAGATTGCCGATGCGCTGACTGATTGCAGATTGGGTCAATCCGGTTTCTGCCGCCGCCGCCGTGAAGCTACCGGTCCGGCCGGCCGCTTCAAAGGCGCGGATCCATTCGAGGGGCAGGTTATCAAGTTGTAGGTTCGACATTAGCAATTCCGGGTCTCAGGGGCTAATTAGCTAATTTGATATAATGCAAAAAAGCGACCAAACATAGTCTAAACATGACTCGGGACTAAGGTTTATACCAATGACTACGCTCACAGTGCACGACAACGGCAAGTATATCGCCATTCAAACGCAGGGTAAGTCCACCCGGTTTCACGCAATCTGGCTGCGCGACAACGCCTGGGATTCGGCAACCCGCGCGGTTGGCAACGGTCAGCGCCTGCTGGCGCTGCGTGATATCCCGGCGGATACGTCAATTGCCTCGGCGGTGATCGAGGGCGACATCGTCACCCTGACCTTTGCCCCCGAAGCCAAAACTGTTGACTACCCATTGGCCTGGCTGATGGACAATGCCTATGACACCGCAGCCAGCACCGGCACCGGCTGGACCGGATCGGCTGTCAAAACCTGGGACAGTGGCCTGATGGCCGACGTTCCTGTTGGTGATTTCGCCAAGGTCAGCACCGATGATCATGCCTTGTCTGGCTGGCTGGCGAACGTCGCCCGCTACGGCTTTGCCAAATTGGAAAATGGCCCGGTCACCGATATGGCGCTGATGAAAGTGGTGGATCTGTTTGGCTATGTGCGCGAAACCAATTATGGCCGCCACTTTGAGGTCCGCACCGAGGTGAACCCAACCAATCTGGCCTTTACCGGGCTGGGCCTGCAGGCGCATACCGACAACCCCTACCGGGATCCAGTGCCGTCGCTGCAGGTGCTCTACTGCCTTGAAAGCTCTGCCGCAGGTGGCGAGAACATGGTGGTTGATGGCTTCCGCGCTGCCGAGCGTTTGCGCGAGGAAAACCAGGACTGGTTTGATGTTCTGAGCCAGTATTGCGCCCGTTTTGAATATGCCGGTGAAGACGATGTTATCTTGCGCTCCCGCCGCCCGATGATTGAACTGTCCCCGGACGGAGAGCTGGTGGGCATCCGCTTCAACAACCGGTCGCTGGCGGCAGTCACCGATGTGCCGTTTGACAAGATGGACAGCTATTACGCCGCCTATCGGCGCTTGGGCGAAATCATCGACGACCCGGACATGGAAGTCACCTTCCGGCTTAATCCCGGCGAAAGCTTTGTGGTGGACAACACCCGCGTGTTGCACGCCCGCAAGGCCTATTCCGGCGCCGGCACCCGCTGGTTTCAGGGCTGTTACGCCGACAAAGACGGCTTGCTCTCCAAATTGGCCGGCCTGCAGGCCCGCACACTGGAAGCCGCAGAATGAGCCAGGAAAAGAACTCCGAGCTGACACCCAGCACCATCGTCGCCTTTATCGGTGATATCTTTGAGCGCTGCGGTAGCGAAGAATACCTGGGCGAAGCGGTCACCATGGGCGAGCACATGCTGCAAGGCGCGACCATTGCCGAGCAGAATGGTCAGGACGAAGAGATCATTGTCGGCGCTTTGCTGCATGATATCGGGCATTTCACCTCAGAATTCGGCACCTTCTCGATGGACGATATCGAGGACCGGTTTCACGAAGAGGCGGGCGCCCAGGTGCTGGCAGAATTCTTCCCGTCGGTGATCATTGATTGCGTGCGCTATCATGTGGCGGCCAAGCGGTATCTATGTGCGACCAAGCCGGAATATTACAAACGCCTGTCACCGGCGTCGATTCACTCGCTTAACCTGCAAGGCGGGGCGATGTCGCCCGAGGAGGTGGTTGAGTTCGAAAAAAACCCGAACTTGAAGAAAATCATTCAGGTCAGATACCTGGATGAGGCGGGTAAACGCGACGATATGGATACCCCGGATTATTGGCATTTTGCGCCTATGGTCCAACGTCTGGTGGACCAGCATTGCGGCGTCAAAACCGCCTAGGTCCAGCCCGGTTTGACCGCAGCTCCCAGCCGCGCGCTGAACCGGCCAGTGGCTTTGGCCACTGCACTACACACAGAAACGGTTTCCCCAGTGGAGACCGTTTTTTTTTTGAGGCGTGCCGCCGTCCACAGACCACCGGAGCGGTGCTTGGGGTTTTTGGCTAGCCACTGAAAACAAGTTGAAAACACGGATATTGCGCGCCTCTGTGGTGACCTGATTTGGTCACGATATATTGGGAGAGCTCAGTGGAGCGGGCGGCGGGAATCGAACCCGCGTCATCAGCTTGGAAGTCTAGTGTCCAAAACTTGAATTACGCCATAAATTCAACCGGATACCGGAAGTGGTGATCGGATTTTGCAGGCAATATGTCGGAAGTGATTTTTTGGAGCGGGCGACGGGAATCGAACCCGTGTCATCAGCTTGGAAGGCTGAGGTCTTACCATTACACAACGCCCGCTCTACAGTTTCAGGATCTATTTCATAGACTTTAGGAGGTCAAGAGGCCTTTCGCCGCAAAATGGTTGCGGTGTCGTGCAGCTGAGAAAGCATGACATCTGTCGGGTTTGCGCAAACGGCTTGGATATCAAAATTGGGCTAGGTGAGTTTGGCACCAGGTGAAATGCGTGGTGATTTCAGCATGTAGTTCGGCACTTGCGTGAACCCATTCGTCGAAAGCGCATCGGCTCCGACAAGCTTGATGTTCTTCTCCTGAAGCAATTCTCTGAATGGTTTCATATAGAAATATTATACACCATCCATCCTACCACTATGGGGGTGGTGTTCACTGGCGCGTGCACCGTGAAAATTCGGTTTCGGCTCCCCCACCTGCGATACATCAGGCATTTCGATCTTTGTGTGTCGCCCAGCTACTGAGACTGCTTTAAGTGTTTGCAGAGTTTCACGATGCATGTCGGCCATCAGTGTATCGTTGCCGCGCTGATGAATTATTTGCTCGCACATGAATGTCTTGTCTTCGCGCAAATCTCCAATCAAGTCTTCTTGCGATTCTAGTCGCGCGGTCAGCTTGGCATTTTCAACCATCAACTCGACCCGGCTAGTTTGCGCTTCGCGGGCGTCGTCAGCGATACCCGGCGTCGCCATGACGTTGGGCTGAGCATCAGGCGATCTCGGCAAGCCGGGATTATCTGTGGCGTCGTCAACAGCCTCTGGCGGCGCTATGGCGATAGCAACATCCTCACTGGATATCGTAGTCTCGCCTATGGAGTCGGCGTCGCCAATACCGAATGGCGTTGCCTCGGGTGCGACGGCGGGCTCTTCGGGTTTTGTCTGGATGAACTTGCGTAGGGAAGTGCCGTTAATAAACCATTCATGTACAGGATTTCCATTGCGGGTGGTTTTCAGCTTGAAGCAATCGAACTGACCTTCTTGACAGTAACGTTGAAGGGAACGAACTGAGGGACGTTTACGGTGCTCGGCAGGGAACACTTCCAGGGCTTCGCCCACCGTCAGATCGTATTTAGATAAATCGGGCAGCAGGGGTGTGTAGGCGCGCTCTGGCGAGATGCTGGCGGTGTCAGGCGCACTTGGCGGTGCGGTGACGGCTGGCTCTGTTGAGCCGTATTCTTCGGCGTCGACAAGCGGCTTGGCGGCGTCATCTGGTGTTGTCCTTCCAAATGTCGGGACTGGCACTTGCTGCGAAAAGTGGATGGAATTCATACACAAATTCTATCACATCAAGGCTTGTGTTTTATTGTGTGCGCGAGCGCTAGGCCAAAGGCAACCTGCATAGGTTTGTGGTAACATGGGAGCGGACGTTCCCTATAGATTGGGAAGATGAATTGACCCTCTAAATGGTTTGGCATGGCTTCGCAGTGCCCATCTCCCGCAAGCAAAACCGGCTGAACTAAAAGTTCCACCACTTTGCGAAGCTGGGATCAGTCCATGCCAGCATTCGTCTCTTTTTTGACGCCTCTGAAATTGTTTGGGGTCGTCAAGCTTGAGAGGAGCTCACCATGGCAGCCAGTAGAACAAAGGTCATCCAGAAATTGAACGATCGCTTTCGGATGGGGGATGTGATCGTTCCCGGAACTGTCGTTGTTACTAGCGGCGTGCAGTCACTACTCGCAGAAGCGGGGGGCAGCATGGAAGCCTTGATGTCAGTGGTTGGAAGCTACGATGACTTTACCGAGGGCAATGATCCGCATGGAGAGCACGACTTTGGAAAAATCAGTTTTCTATTGACTGATCTCTTCTGGAAAATTGATCAGTACAACACAACTTACGACGGCGGATCAGAAGATCCGACCGTTCTTTCAATAACATGTCGTGTGTTAACCATCATGCTCACCGAGGAATACTAAAAGTGCCCGGCACCTAAAAGGTGCCGGTTTTGGTTTGGGCCAACGAGTTGGCCTGAGAATGAAACCTACTGAAAAGTGCGCACTTTAGAGGGTGGACGTTCTTTATACTTGTCGTAGCAAGATGTGATCAATAGTATCGCTCAGGTAGATTCTATACCGGGAAGCCAAAGCTCTAGCACTTTGAAATCGTGATGAAGTTGCTTTGACGCTCTGCGCAAAAATTCATTTAGAGGAAAGAATGCTGAGTTGGCGAATTTTAAAATACCCCCTAGCAACGGCTTTGTTGCACAAATCGTCTGAGGGGATTCACGGCGTGAATCCAGCGTGATAGCAACCTATCATGAGTAGTTGGGCACCGGAGACTTATAAGACCAAGAACTGGCCGATCTACAATCGTGCCTTGAAGCAACGCGGATCACTGTCGATTTGGTTTGACGCAGATATGCTTTGGGAGGCTAAGCCTTCAGGCAAACGGGGGCGGCAGCAGGCCTACAGCGACGCTGCCATTCAGGCCTGCCTGACGATCAAGGTGCTGTTTGGTTTGCCCTTGAGACAAACGACCGGATTTGTTGAAAGCCTGTTGGAACTGGTCGGGCTGGACTGGGCGGTTCCAGACTTTAGTACCTTGTGTCGCCGTCAGAAGACATTGCACGTAGCCATTCCCTACCGCGGCTCACCCGGCCCGTTGCATCTGCTTTTAGATAGCACTGGTATTAAAGCTGAGGGCGAAGGCGAGTGGAGCGCCCGCAAGCATGGTGGTCCCAAACGTCGGCTCTGGCGCAAGATACATATCGGTATTGATGAGGAAACGCTGGAAGTGCGGACAATTGAGGTGACAAGTAGCAGCATCGGAGATGCTCCTATTCTGCCAGATCTACTCAATCAGATCCCGCTCGAAGAAGAGATCGGAAGTGTGACCGCTGATGGGGCCTATGATACGCGAAATTGCCACGCAGCGATTGCATCTCGAAATGCCCATGCTGTTATCCCACCGCGAAAGAACGCCAAGTTATGGAAGCCTGACACCCCCGGTGCCAGGGCTCGAAACGAAGCCGTTCGTTCTTCGAAATACTTAGGTCGTGCGCTCTGGAGAAATCTGAGCGGATACCACCGCAGAAGCCGCGTCGAAACAAAGATGCATTGTTTGAAACTGCTGGGGCAATCGCTCATGGCTCGAGACTTTGATCGACAGGTCGCGGAGATCCAAATCCGTGCTGCGATCCTCAACGGGTTCACCGCGCTCGGCATTCCGCAAACAAAGGCTGTAGCCTAAATCCGCCTGGGGTAAGGGGAAGCACGACCCTCACGCGATTTGTGCAACAAAGCCGGTTGGAGTTATCAATTTGGCGCCCCCGAAACAAACTCATTACTCAAACACCCGACCAAGCGCCTTACCTAACCCGGACAATTTGGGAGCCAGCGGAATGAGCGCCGCCTGGATAGAATGGTATATGTCCGGTTTGCCTTTGAATTGGGTCCCTGTCGGCACACCCTGCGCGTCGATTTCCGGGAACCAACCGCCATGATCGTGGTCTATGTAATACTCATCGGCGAATTGCCACATCCGGCTATACCAGGCTTTTTGTGTGTCACTGCCGCCAAGCTTGAGAAAACTCGCCAGTACCCCTATCGCTTCGGTGATCGGCCACCAATATCGATCGGAAATCAAAGGGGCTCCATCGAAGTCGAGTGTATAGACGAACCCACCCTTTTCGCTGTCCCAAGCATCTGTTAGCGCTCTTTCGGTCAGAGACCATGCGGTATCGCGTGAGCTGTCATCCGGGCGGCCGATAAGATCCCAGTATTGCAACAATAGCCGTGCCATCTCAAAGGAATGCCCAGGAGTCGTGCCACGAGGGCGGAACATTGGGTTCCCCGAATAGCTCCGGTCGATTTCCCAGCCCAAAGTATAGTGCTCTGGCAGCCGCCAGTTTTCGGTGGCCGCAATTCGATAGACAAAGAAATCAAGGATCCGGCCCGCCATGCTCAGGTAGGTTTCGCGACCGGTTGCTTCAAAGGCAGTCAATAGCGCCTCGACGCCGTGCATGTTGGCGTTCAACCCGCGATAGCTGGAAAATGGGCCCCAGTTGCGGTTCCACTCATCGGCAAACAAACCGACGTGCTCTTCCCAATAGCGCGTCTCAATAATGGCAGTTACGTCGTCAATCAGGCGGTTGGCATCTGGATGTCCGGCCATTTTTGCACTGGCCCCCGCCAGCAGAACAAAAACGTGTCCGTAGGCAAGTTTCCGATCGTCATGGATTTTATCACCCTCCAGGGCCCAAAGAAATCCACCATGGTCGCGGTCTCGATGGTAGTTCCACAGATACTCCATCCCTTTGTCGATCACCGCCTCGCATCCCTCAACCCCGGCCAGCTTTCCCAGAGCATAGGAATGAGTCAGGCGGGCGGTAGTGTGAAGTTCCTGGACGCTGTCAGCCAGCGGGTTCCCGTCGTAATCAAGCACGAAGAACCCCTGGTCGGGGCGCAGACTGGCGTGGAAAAAATCAAACTGTCGCTTGGCGTCTTTGCGCAGAAATTCCCGATGGGCAGAGGTGCCGAAACGGAAAACTTCCGCGTCGTGATGGTGTGTTTTGGATGTGCTTGCCACAGGAGGCCTCGTCTATGTCAGCTAACGCCAGGTGCGCGCAATTGTGTGTCTGAAAGGGTATCGTTTGCAGGAAGCCTGCCCAAAACCGGTTGAATGTATTGCAGCTCTGCCACCGGTGCGCCCGCGATGCGTTTCAGCAGAAGGTCCGCCAGCTTTTCACCCGCTTCCGACAGATCCTCATACAGGCTGGCCACCTTGGGCCGCACCAGATCAAAGACCCCTGAAGTCTGCTTGACCACAAGCTGAACGTCCTGACCCGGAACCAGCCCCAGATCTTGGATAGCAGCAAGCGCGGCTAGACCGGAGACATCGCCGGGAAGAACCAGCCCGTCCGGAGCCTCCGGCGCAGCAAAGCGTTTCTGAATGTTGGCCGAAATGGCATTCGCATTGCTATCCAGCGAGATGCCATCGAGGATTTCATAACCGACACCCGCCGCCCGGACTGCGGTCATGAACCCGTGCTGCAAGTGCTGACGAAAAGTGAAGCGTTCGGGCGGGAGCAAAATGCCCAGCCGTTTGGCGCCTCGGCCAATCAGGGTTTCCGCTGCCTGAAGCGCAAAGGCGTAGTTGTCGCAATCCACAAAAGGATGTGGCGTCGCCAGCTCGGATCGTCCATGCGAGATAAAAGGGAAATCCGCTTCGAGCAGAAATTTGATGCGGCTGTCGTCGGGCGTGGTGCGCGAAAATATGATTCCGTCGGCCAATTTATCGCGGACCACACGCCGGATCTGTTCAGCCGACTTGTCCGGCCCAAAATCAGGCAGCACAACAAGATGATAGCCCGTATTTTCCAACCGTGCGCTGATGCCCCGGATCAAAAGCGTACCAAAACCAAGGATTTCCTCATGTGGTGGCAGGATCAGATTGATCACTTGCGTGCGCCCGGTCCGCAGGCGTTGGGCCGCGCGATCCGGTGAATAGCCAAGCTCTTTCGCCATCTTTTGGACCAGAGCACGAGTCTCTTCTGCCATCTGCGGATCATTCGCCAGAGCGCGCGAAACGGCCCCCACGGAAATCCCCATTTTTGCAGCGATTGTGCGCTGTGTTGGGCGTTTGATCTTTGATGGGTCTGACATAACTCACTGCTCTAAAGGTATCTGGCATCGTAAATTAATACGATTAAACACGCAATGCCAGCGAAAGAAAAATATCAGGACCCGCCAACATTAGCAAAATAGTCATATTTTCATCGAGTTTTTTGGCATTGGCTGAGCGATTCATGAGCCTTGACAGACCCATCCATTATAACGTTATAAATAACCATGGATTTTTCTGGGAGGAAATTATGAAACTCAAGCAACTGATGGCCAGCGCTGCGCTTGTCGCTTTAACTTCGGGATCTGCCTACGCTGAAGACGTAGAAGTCCTGCATTGGTGGACTTCGGGCGGCGAAGCGGCGGCCTTGAATGTATTGAAGGACAATCTGGCGGGCCAGGATATCGGATGGGTTGACATGCCGGTTGCGGGCGGCGGCGGTGAGGCCGCCATGACTACCCTGCGTGCCCGTGTCACCGCAGGCGACGCCCCAACTGCTGTGCAGATGCTTGGCTTTGACATCATCGACTGGGCCAACGAAGATGTTTTGGGCAACCTCAACGAAGTGGCCGCAGCCGAAGGTTGGGGCAAGGTTGTTCCTGAGGCCCTACAGGCCTTTTCCAAGCATGACGGCAACTGGATCGCTGCGCCTGTGAACGTGCACTCGACCAACTGGGTCTGGATCAGCAAGTCCGCGCTGGATGCGACCGGTCTTGGCGCTCCAACCAGCTGGGACGAATTGACCGCTGTTCTGGACGCAATGAAGGCCAATGGCATCACGCCGCTGGCGCATGGTGGTCAGGCTTGGCAGGACGCCACAATCTTTGATGCAGTTGTGCTTAGTATGGGCGACGACTTCTACAAATCGGCGCTGATTGACCTAGACACAGATGCATTGGGCGGCGCGACGATGGTCGAAGCTTTCCAGCGTATGGATACGCTGCGCGGTTATGTCGACGACAACTTCTCGGGCCGCGATTGGAACCTTGCTTCGGCGATGGTGATCAATGGCGAAGCCGGCATGCAGATGATGGGTGACTGGGCAAAGGGTGAATTCCTGCGCGCGGATCAAAAACCCGGCGAAGATTTTGTCTGCATCCGCTTCCCTGGCACCCAGGGCGCCGTCACCTTCAACTCTGACCAGTTCGTCATGTTCGAAGTCGACGAAGGCAACGATGCACAGCTGGCAATGGCGTCGGCAGTGATGGATCCTGTGTTCCAATCCGCGTTCAACGTAGTCAAAGGCTCGGTCCCGGCGCGTACTGATGTGCCCAACACCGACTTTGACGACTGCGGCAAAAAAGGCATGGTGGATTTGGCCGACGCCGGTGACAACGGACGTCTGTTTGGATCGATGGCGCATGGTCACTCAGTGCCTGCCTCGGTGAAGAACGCCATTTATGACGTCGTCACCGCCCACTTCAACGGCGAATACGACGCCGAGACCGCTGCGCAGGAGCTGGTCAACGCTGTAGAATCAGCGATGTAATCTCCCTTGTGACGTCGGTGAACTTGGCGTCACACACTCCGGGCCGGGGGGCGATCCCCGGCCCAGCTTAAATAAGAAGACTGTCTAGTGCGACTGCACCGACAAATGGGGGAAAGATGGCAAATTACGCCTCTGACGCGGATTTCCGCACGAAACTGCAGGGATGGATTCCGAAGCTGGTGCTGTCGCCGTCAATCGCGATGATGCTGGTTTTTGTGTATGGGTTCATTCTGTACACGGTCTATCTCAGCTTCACCGGCTCGAAGATGCTACCCAAATATGACTTGATCGGCATCGACAACTATGTCCGCCTTTGGGGTCTTTCAACCTGGTGGACCGCCGTCACCAACCTGGCCATTTTTGCGTCGCTCTACATCATCATCTGCACGGTGATCGGATTGACCCTCGCCATTCTGCTGGATCAGAAAATCCGCGGAGAAGGCATGTTGCGTCCGATCTACCTCTATCCGATGGCGCTGTCTTTCATCGTCACCGGCACCGCCTGGAAGTGGTTTCTGGATCCGGGGATTGGGCTGGAAAACACCATGCACCTGTGGGGCTGGGACAGCTTCGAGTTTGGCTGGATCAAAGACAGGAACATGGCGATCTATACGATTGTCATTGCAGCGGTCTGGCAAACCAGCGGCTTTGTCATGGCGATGTTCCTGGCAGGTCTGCGCGGCATAGACAATGAAATCCTCAAGGCAGCACAGATCGACGGTGCCTCTAACTGGAGCCTCTATCGTCGCATCGTCATCCCGATGCTTCGGCCTGCGTTCCTGTCGGCTTTCGTGATCCTTGCTCATCTCGCGGTCAAATCCTATGACCTTGTCATTGCCCTGACCGGGGGCGGCCCGGGCCGAGCCACCGAATTGCCCGCGACCTTCATGTATTCCTACACATTCACACGAAATCAGATGGGAACGGGGGCCGCCAGCGCCGTTATCATGCTGATGACCATTGCGGCCATCATGATGCCCTACCTCTATGCCGAGCTGAAGGAGAAGAAGTGATGCCTGCCACAACACAAGACACCGCCGTCAGCTCTGGCAAGATCACCCGCGTATTTATCTACCTCGTGCTGTTGCTCTCCGCCTTGTTCTACCTGTTACCGTTCTTTGTCATGATGGTGAACTCGCTGAAGCCACTGGACGAAATCACCGGTGGCAACATGATGGCCCTGCCTGAGACATGGACGATCGAGCCCTGGCTCAAAGCCTGGTCCACAGCCCAGATCGGCGTCGAAGCAACCGGGCTAAAGCCGTATTTCCTGAACTCCATCCTGATGGTGGTGCCTGCTGTGGTTATTTCCACCGGGCTTGGCGCGCTGAATGGCTATGTGCTGACCAAATGGCGGTTTCGCGGCGATACAATCCTGTTTGGCCTGCTGCTGTTTTCCTGTTTTATCCCGTTTCAGATCGTGCTGATCCCGATGGCGACGATCCTCGGCAAAATCGGGCTCGCCGGGTCAATTCCCGGATTGGTGCTGGTCCATGTGGTCTATGGCGTTGGCTTTACCACGCTGTATTACCGCAACTATTATGCCTCTTTTCCAACCGAGCTAGTCCGCGCCGCGATGATCGACGGCGCTGGTTTCTTTCGCATCTTCTGGCGCATCATGCTGCCGGTTTCCGGACCAATCACCGTGGTATCGGTGATCTGGCAATTCACCAACGTCTGGAACGACTTCCTGTTTGGCGCCTCATTTGGCGGTCAAACCCAGCCCATGACGGTCGCCCTGAACAACCTCGTTCAATCCTCAACGGGTGTGAAAGAATACAACGTCCACTTTGCGGGCGCGATCCTCGCCGCCCTCCCCACTCTTCTCGTCTACATCGTCGCGGGCCGGTACTTTGTCCGCGGTCTGATGGCCGGATCTGTAAAAGGCTAATCTCATGGGTTTTCTCGACATCTCAAGCGTCACCAAATCTTACGGCAACGTCGAAGTCCTGCATCATGTCGACATCGCCGTCGAGGAGGGCGAATTCCTGGTGCTGGTCGGCCCATCGGGTTGCGGCAAGTCCACATTGCTGAACATGATCGCCGGGCTGGAGGAAATCACAAACGGGGATATTTCCATCAAGGGCCGTGTCATGAACGGCGTCCACCCCTCTCAGCGCAACATCGCAATGGTATTCCAAAGCTATGCTCTCTACCCGAATATGACCGTCGGGCAGAACATGACATTTGGGCTGGAAATGCACGGTGTTGAAAAGCCCAAGCGTGACATGGCGCTGGCAAAGGTTGCCAAGCTCCTTCAGATTGAACAGCTTCTGGATCGCAAACCCGGGCAGCTGTCCGGCGGGCAACGCCAGCGCGTGGCCATGGGCCGGGCTTTGGTCCGCGAACCGGATGTGTTCCTGTTTGACGAGCCCCTGTCCAACCTCGACGCAAAGTTGCGTGTCGATATGCGCACTGAGATCAAGAAGCTGCACGAAAAGCTGAAGACCACAATTGTCTATGTCACCCATGACCAGATTGAGGCCCTGACGCTGTCGACCCGGATTGCGGTGATGAATGATGGTTATGTCCAGCAACTGGGCACGCCCAAGGAAATCTACGACACACCAGCCAATCTGTTTGTTGCGACTTTCATGGGATCACCTGCAATGAATATCCTGCCTGCAAAGGTGTCGATGATCGAGGGCGTACCGCACGCCGAGATCATGAACAGCACAGGTCAAACGACAAGTCTTAGATTCAGCCAGGCCAATATGGCTGATTGGCAGGGCAAAGAGCTTCTTTTGGGCATTCGCCCAGAAGCGCTGACAGATCCGGAAGGCGCAGACCGCAAGTCCCGCAATATTGCGATGCTGCCAAACACCGTGGAGGTGATCGAGCCTGCAGGGGCCGATACCTTTGTCACGACCACTCTTGGTGGTGTGAACATCATCGCGCGGATGCGGGCCGATGCTGATGTTGCTACGGGTCAAATGTTCAATTTTGCCGTGAATATGGAAAAGGCCGTGGTGTTTAACCCAAAAACTGAGAAGCGTATCGCGCCTTAATCTCTTCACGCCTGTCAGCACTGGCAATTTCACATTAAACCCTGAAAAAGGAAGCCTATGATCCTATGTTGCGGAGAAGCGTTGATCGATATGATCCCCACTCCAACCCAATCTGGATTAGATGGGTTTGTGCCCCACTCGGGTGGTGCGGTTTTCAACACCGCAATCGCGCTGGGTCGGCTTGGGGTGAAAACCGGAATGCTGACCGGGCTTTCGACCGACATGTTCGGAGCCCAGCTTGAAGCATCGCTTACTGCAAGTCGGGTGGATACGTCTCTTGTGATCTGGTCAGATCGGCCTACCACGCTGGCCTTTGTCACGCTGGATGACGGGCAGGCCACATATTCCTTTTTCGATGAAAACTCAGCGGGGCGAATGCTTGCGCCGAGTGATATTCAGCCGCTTTCGAAGAATGTGACCGCTCTGTTTTTTGGCGGCATCAGCCTCATCTGCGAACCATGCGCGCACGCCTATGTCGATCTGGCTGCCCGCACCGCTTGCGACAAAGTGGTGATGCTGGACCCCAATATCCGACCCGGCTTTATCAAGAACATCCCACAGTTTCGATGGCGCTTGGAACGATTGATCTCAATGGCAGATATTTTAAAGATTTCTGACGAGGATCTTGATTGGATTTATCCGGCGCCCGATACGCTGGCTGCCAAGATGACGTTACTGCTCAAAGCAGGTCCTTCAATTGTTGTCTTAACTAAGGGTGCAAAAGGTGCCTCTGCATTTACTGCGGCAGGACACGAGGTTTCTGTAACCGGCGAGCGGGTCAAAGTTGTCGATACCGTGGGTGCCGGAGATACATTTAATGCGGGATTCCTGGCTAAACTATTCGATCTTGAGGTGGTGACGAAAGTCGCTTTGAGACAGATTGGCATCGACGATGTCCGGGCTGCGCTTACCTATGGCACAAGGGCAGCAGCGATCACTGTGTCACGCGCCGGGGCCAATTCTCCATGGGTGGGGGAGTTGTGAGGGTCTTGTCCGAGGATACTCGGTTGTGAAGGGCAGGGTGGCGATTTAGCTTCTCGGCATGACAAAACACAGTCCATTTCGGTATTTTGAAACCAGTCCCGACATCATTCGCCTTGCGGTGATTTTGTACGTCCGGTTCCCCCTGTCGCTCCGGAATGTGGAGGAATTGTTGCTCAGAGAAGGTTCGCTGGCAGGTTCGTTCCCTCCGCCACTTGCCAAAGAAAACCCATTCTCCGTTTTGGGCCACCGCCGGATTTTCTTGTTGTTTTCAAAGGTTGTAGCGGCTGGGCTGTTGACTGCCACTTCGGTGGCAGGGCCTGAAATGGTTCTCCCTCCCCCGGTATTCTCCAAAGCTGTTGACTAAGGATGTTTTGGTTCACAGCTTTAAGTCACAGATATTGCGGGGATTTTCATGAGACTCTCGAGCTGCAGTTTGTCAAATCAGATGGCAGGCGAACGTCACCGGCTTCGAAACGGAGTTCAGTGGCAACGCAGAGGCGGCCGTTCACCCGCATACCATTTGGATGGCAAGGAGGGCGGAAGGTGGTGGTCTGCTGCAGGTGCGAAATGGTTGACCGCGTTCCCTGAAACGGTCACTCAAATCGACGTGAATGGCCCATTCCAGGCATTCGCCTACCCAACAATCGCCGCAGTGCAGCTTTCACATTCCAGTCATTCGTGGAGGATTCAGCATTTTTCAAAAAGGAATGACTTCAGCGCGGGCAATCCCGCTTTTGATTGAGCTTCGGCCAATCGCCGCTTTCATGCCTGCAAGCCTGTATTCGAAGTGATAGAAAACGATAACAGCTCACCAGTCCTTCAGTCCAAGCAGTAATTGGCCTAAGTCCGTCAGTACCGCTGGTGAGACGAATTTCTTTTCCCAATCTCTAGGATCTCCCGGGAAATCAGGGCGCTTTGGAGGCTCGATTTCAGTCCAGAGCCGGATGCGCTCAGCTTTTTCCTCTGAATTCGACGGCTCCGCTGGATGCATCGAGATGTATTGTGCCAGCCGCACACGGTCCTTCGAGATATTTGGGCGTACGCCATGGGCCAGCAGCGAGTTGAAAATCATCAAATCTCCAGGGGCCAGTGTGATGTTCTCGCGTTCAATCCCTGTCATATCCGGCAAAAGAGGATTTCGATCTGATGGCTGCGTTGCGATCCATTCGTCAAAATGTTCAAAAAGATAAGGAGCGCACTGAAACCCGCCGGTCTCTTCGTCCTGCACATCGAGGCTGAGAACGCCTTGCACTCCGATCGGGAGGGGGTAAATTGAAGTATTGACGTCCCAATGAATGAAGCCGTCCTTCGAAGTCGCGCCTTTCTTTGGCGGGTTCAGGTTCGCGCGATCAATGGTCACCCATAGGTCTTCTCGGTCCCAGATGTCGACGAATGCATCATAGAGGCGGGGGGTCTGCCGGTTATCCCAGAGGGCTTGATGGTGATATATTTCAACCATGCCTGCATTGTTCAGCTCTTTGCGGACGTGGGACCGCCGTTCAGGCTCGTACCATGTGCTAGGATCTTTCGGGTCTTTTTCGTCAAACTCCCAAAGAACATCTACCAGTGCTTTAGTTTGCGTCGGCGGAACCGCTCGTCTCACAACGACGTATCCTTTGGTGATCCAGTGCTGCCAATCCTCTTTCGACAGAACCCGCAGTGGCAGCGTCTTTTGAACATCCTTTAACTGCGTAGTCAGGTTGGTGCTGACTGGATGACTTATTTCGTCTGCAGAAGGCAGCATTCCTTGATCCTCCGTAGATCTGAAAGTCCCACACAGTTTGGCTGCAAGTCTCAGCGGTTTGCAAGTCATCAGGTATTTTTGAACTAGCTTTCACAGCCCAATGCGGCCATCGGCGGTTCAGTGAGTTGCCGCAGTGCAGCTTTCGCTTTGCTGACAATCATGCGCCGCGCGGCATTCTGGGACACTGTCAGAGGAAAATTATGAATACTTGGAGCGGTGTGGATTCGCGTGGTCAGACTCGAAAAAAAACGAGAGAAATCAATGGTGGTAAAATGCCAAATTTGCGTTTGGGCAAGTAATATTTTTTCCTCTGACAGTGCCAGCTGCACGCTTTGGAGAACTCTTCCCACAGGTACATTTTGTGCAATATTCTTATCGGTCATAGTTGGTCTCCCTTGCGATGTGGTTTGTGCAAAACCACTGTAGGGACCTGAGACCCGGCTATGATCGCCTGCTGCGCAATTTGAGGGCTGCGCAGGCGGTCAGAGCCTCAAAATCAGCGCCGTTCCGAAGGTGCTATGGCCCTGAGTTCATAGCGGAGGCGGTCAGAGATTGGATCAAAGCTGTCGGGGCCAAGACCGCCTACATCGAGCCAGGGTCTCCTTGGGAGAACGGATACTGCGAAAGTTTCAACGGGCAAATGCGAGACGAGTTGCTCAACGGCGAGATATTCTATTCCCTACGCGAAGCCCAAATCATCATCGAAAGCTGGAGGAAACACTACAACACCAAACGACCCAAAATGCCCTGAGCTACCGCCCACCGGCGCCTGAGGTCATCGTACCGATGGACCAAAGGCCAACCATGCACTAACTTTCAAATTGGACCACCCAAGTGGGGCTGCTCAAATCCTTGTCGATGGTTCCACCGGCTTGGATGAAATGTATGATGTTCATGATACCATTCCTGATCAAATGCCCCCATTAGCTTACGAAAAAATACCGCGAACTCCACCTGCAAAGGCCATGATAATTTGACAGACGCTCTTCCCCATGGTGATTTCCGCTTCATAGCTTTGGATGTAGAAACGTCCTGCGGTGACAGCGCCAGTATTTGCCAAATCGGTCTGGCTTGCGTTGGATTAGATCGTAGCATTCAAACTTGGTCGGCATTCGTTGACCCTTTGATGCCTTTTGCGCCTTTTAACGTCGAGCTGCATGGGATCAGCGCCAAGACTGTTGAAAACGCGCCGACTTTCGCGGAGATATGGCCCAAACTTCAGGTGCTGCTGACTAGGCACGCAATCGTTCAACACAGCCGTTTTGACGAACACGCCATCAACGCGGCATGCAAAGCACATGGTCTGTACCAACCTCGATTGAGTTGGAGCAATAGTGTGACCATCGCCAGAACTGCTTGGCCTGGGCTGAAAGGGAATGGAGGCCATGGACTGGCCAATCTTAAACAACACCTAAGCCTGGAATTTCAGCACCACGATGCAGGCGAAGACGCTCGTGCAGCGGCCTTAGTTGTGCTGCGAGCAGAAGTCGAGTTGAGCAAGCCGTTTGAACAGATCACCTCAAACAACACCGCGTTCCAACTCTCATTTTCGTTCTAGACTTGCGGGCTTGCTGCACTGTTCGTTGAAAAGTTAGCGGAGAAGGATAAGGCCCAATTGCTGCACCATGCACAAATCGACTTGAAGGGTGGGCAGGCGGGCGATTTTGCACGGACAATCCCCGCTGGCTCGCAGAGATGTAACAACAACAACCCTAACCTCACCCCTCATCGATTCTTAAATACTTAGCGGTCACGGGGTGCGAATTACCCGCATGTCGGTGGGGCCTGGGAAGGACCCAAACTGCTGCTCCCGTATCTGATCCAAGCGTCATGCAGTCTAAGGCACAGGTTTGCTGAAAACCTGTAATAGGGAAAAATGATTTGATCTCCCTACCTTTCAGGTTCTGTGTCTGGCAACGGCCCGCATGAATGAGATGACGCGGTAATCCCCCCCGAAACTAAGGGGATGTGGAAGTAGAATTTTCTCGGCAGAATGCATGAGGAGATTTTGATGAAGATGACGAGATATAGCGAACCCCAAATTCTTGCGATCCTACGCCAAGCCGAAGGCGGTGTGCCTGTAACGGAGCTGTGCCGCGAGCACGGGATGAGCAACGCGTCGTTCTACAAATGGCGATCAAAATACGGTGGTATGGACGCGTCGATGATCAGCCAAATGAAGGCGCTTGAAGACGAGAACCGGCGGCTGAAAAAGATGTATTCCGAGATGAGCATGCAAGCAGAATTACTGAAGGAAGCCCTGGGAAAAAAGTGATCCGGCCAGCCTTACGACGGGGTCTGGCCGAGAAAGCGGTGGCGCGCCACGGTATCAGCATTGCGCTGGCCTGCCGCACGTTTGATGTCAGTGAGACGTGCTATCGTTACAGCCCGCTCTTGAGCGATGAGAACGAAGAGATTGCCGATCTGCTGGTTGGGCTGACGGCCGCACGGAAGACTTGGGGGTTTGGGCTATGTTTCCTGCATCTACGTAACGTGCAAGGTCATTCGTGGAACCACAAAAGGGTTTACCGGATTTACTGCGAACTGGAACTGAACTTGCGGATCAAACCTCGGAAACGGTTAAAGCGGGACAAACCCGATGCGCTGGCAGTGCCGGACGCCCCGAACATGACCTGGTCGATGGACTTCATGGCGGATCGCCTCGGGGATGGTCGGGCGTTTCGGCTCTTGAACGTGCTGGATGATTTTAACCGCGAGGGTTTGGGCATCGAGGTCGATTTTTCTTTGCCAGCCGAACGGGTTATTCGCAGCCTTAATCGGATCATTGAATGGCGTGGGAAACCAGGAACCATTCGGGTCGATAATGGGCCGGAGTACATCAGTGGTAAGCTGCTGGAATGGGCTGAGAAACAAGGTATTATCATCCAGTACATTCAACCCGGAAAGCCGCAGCAGAACGCTTACATCGAGCGCTATAATCGCACCGTCAGGCATGAATGGTTGGACCAACATATCATCGAAAACATAGAGGAGGCACAGGACTTTGCCACACAATGGCTATGGACTTACAATAATGACCGCCCGAATATGGGCCTCGGCGGCATCACACCCGCAATGAAACTGAAAATGGCCGCGTAAATTCTACGACCGCCCCCTGTTAAAAATGGGGGGATTACCACCCCAGGTCGACCGAAGTTAATGCACTGTTTTTGCTGATATTTTCCAAGCATGACAGCTGAAACACTAATTCCCAACAACAACAGACCGCTCCCCCAGTTTCTTCCAGTATCATCGCTGGTTTTCTCTGACTTCCGGGAAAAAAAACCTGCGCGTGAGAGGCGAGCGGGTATGTGGTCGAAAAGATTTTAGAGATTTACCCCACCCCTCCCTTCGCCAGGATCATCTGCCGCATGCACTTCTGTTCATAAAGCGCGGTAGACGAAGTAGACGAGATTTCCTTGACTTCGTGGGGCCGAATAGCGACGGCCATTCTAATCAGGTGAAACTCTTTTAAATGATTTAATTACAGTATGGTAGCGAGTCCGGCGCTCTCTATGAAAAACTCGTCTACTTCGTCTACCGCTGGAATTTTTCCGGTAGATGAATAGCTCTCATCTACCGGACTTATGTCATGTTTCAACCGGTGCGAACATAACGGGCCAGGCCTTTTCCCTCGCCGGATGTAAACTGGCCGTCGCGCTGATATCCTAAAGTTCTGAGAATGCCTGACACCCGCCTGGATTCCCTTTGGGTCATCCGTTCCGCAGGAATTTCAAGCGCCTCTGCAAGGATAGATTTGCAGGCAACGGCCTCCCGCTCTTCACAATAGCTTTGGATTGCTGCCACCCAAGGGTCATCTTCTCCGCGCTCTGCCTGTTCCTGTGCTGCAACCTCGGCCACTTCTCCCGTCAGCCACCAGACTTCTTTGGAATTGTAGGCATGCACCGCCTCGGCCCAGAGCTGGTCACGGTCGCGACGGATGGCTTCGAGATCGATCTCTCCAGTCATGACCGGCCAAAACCGCCGGTTTCCGGTGGGATCGCGCAGGTAATCGTCGCGGTTCGTGGTGCCCACGAAGACGCAACGCCGCAGCTCTAACACCTCCGTACGCCCATAAGGCGGGCGGTAGCGTTCCTCCTACCGTGAAATGAAGGCTTTAGTTGCCTCAAAACTTGACCGACTCAGCGAGGCCAGTTCCGCCAGTTCGATGAGCCATTTTCCACGCAAGAACTGAGCTGCATCTTTGCTGGAAAGGTCCGGCAAGGCATCTCCGAAGAACTCCGAACCGGCAAGTATCCGCAACACCGAGCTCTTGCCACTTCCCTGCACCCCTTCGAGGATCAAGAAGCCATCGGCTTTGCAACCAGGCGAAAGCGCACGCGCTACTGCAGAGATCATCCAGCGCCGCCCGACCTCGAGAGCATAATCGCTTTCCTCAACGCCGAGATAGCGCATCAACCAGGAGGATAGTCGCGCTTGACGATCCCATTTCAGATTTCCCAACCAATAATTCAAAGGGTCGACCGAGTTGTCGGCCGCCACGGCGTGAAACGCGTCCGTTATGGTGGCCCGGGCGGCGTCCGGAAAGCCGTTGTGGTTGCACCAGACTTGAGCATGAACAATATCTGTCTCGGTGATCTCACGGGTCTCGAACCGTTGGCCGGTATCAGTCCCGGGAATTGGCCGATAAAGCATGTCACGGCGCAGGAAGCTGTCATGGCGCAGGCACCCGCGCCAATCAGTGTGATGTTCGAAGAGTGCAATGGCTGTCGCTGGGCACCAGACGGGCCGGTCCTTGCTGTCCCGGACAACCGGGATAGTGTCGTGATGGCGCATTGTTGACGGCTTCTGAACCACCGGCGCTTTGATGCGGTTCTTTGCGGCGAATGCTTCCACTATCGTATCTTTAGTCATTGGGCGCACCTATCACGCGCTGCATCGGCTTCGCCCAGAAACGCCAGAAGCTCAGAGCGCCGCCAGCGCGTGAGGCCTGCCACACGAAGCCGGGCATGCAAAGCTCCACTACGGGTCCTGCGCCAGAGGGTAGTCTGCGAAAGGTTAATGAAAAACGGCAAAATTGGAGCGTCGATCCTTGGTGCCTCAATCAAGATGAAATTCTTGGGGCTGGATGCCAGAAGCTCGACTTGACCGCTCGGGTAAACTAGGCGATCGCCACAATGCGCAATCGCATGACCTTTACCGTCATGCCAAACCCCAATCGATCTCAAGTCAGCTCTACTCGGATCGAAAACGCCCTTCACGTTGCGTTGCTCGATAATCCAAAGACCAGCGACTTTTGGCGACCTTCCATTGTCCCTTGCCGGAAACAATGACCGGCACCATTTTACGGTGTCCTTGCCCCTTCCCAGGAACAAGGCTTGAATACCTCGCCCTGGCTCAAGCGCCTCGGCTCTCATGTTCCGAAGTTGGCGTCTCGGCGAAATGAAATAATAGACATTGGCATTGTGTCCCAAAGGGACGATCGGACTCGTGGGCACGCTATCCGGTCCTGTGGAGTTCGCGCCTTGTTCAGATATTGGATCGAATACAAGGCCCGCTGCTGCCCTAGCAGTTTCCGGAGGCCCATTGTTACTTGTGACAACACGTTTCGCGTTTTTGAAAGCTCTCTGGATCGAATTGTCTTCCAGATCACGGCTGTTTCCTGCAAAACTGATGGAGGCGGGTGTCCCTAGAATATTCAGATTATGCATTTTTCTGACCCTCCACACGTTGCTCGATCCAAAGCTGAATGTCGCAAACTCTATAGCGTACAGAACGACCGAGCCGAACGATCGGCGGGCCATCGCCTCTCGTTACCGCCAACTCCAGAAACCGAACAGGGACACCAAATTGCTCTTGCACATCTTTCCGCCGCAGCAGTCGAAGGCCTTCTATTGTAGTCATGCATTACTCCCATATTGATACCACTGTTGGAGGGCTGAGATGAACTTCACAGCTCACCTTGTGGTTTCGAATCACCCCGAGAGACATTTGTACAGTGGGGTATACCCCGCTAAACAAGCGCCCCCAGAAAACGCTCTGAATCTGGTAGAAAAAGGTATGCACATTCGGCTCTTACGGCGGATCAGAAGGCATGGAATAGTAACGGGGCCGAAAGCAGAGAAAGGATGAACAGAGGCTAACACGGCTCTTGTGCCCAGCCTTTTCTTAGCCGACTACTTGTTCAATGCATGGGACACTGGGACACATGCGGGACATCAGCATGTCCCAGGCATCCGATTGAAAGCAAACAATATTTCGGAAGAACACTTAATGTTACCTAATTATGGGACTTGTAGATTGAGAGAAAACTAAAATTTAGGGATATTGATATGCCAAATTCCAGTCCCAAGTGTCCCAGTCGCCAAAACCGGTGGAATTTCAAAGCCTTCGCTGGGACTGGGTATGCGACAGGCTAGCGACGACGGTACAGGTTCTCGTCTGTCACGAACTGAAAGCAATCAAATGATGTGAGAGTGGCACGCTGCTATAGGCGCACAGAGCTGCTGGGCTTCGTGAAACCGTCTACCGCCAGGATCATTGAAGCACCGGTACATCCCAATAGTAACTAATGCTGCAGCACGCGCAATTCGACAAGAAGGGCGGTGGGTTCAACCGATGGTCGCAACACATGTTGCAAAACTCCCTGTTGGGGCTTGATATTGCAAGGCCTTGTGCGGTTCTTCGTTGAGCTGACGGGCCACAGCGCTGGCGTCTGTCGGCGCATCACTGATACATGGTTGTTGCAGCGACACCGCTATGGAGGATGGGCGTGCGGAACGACATATCGGATTTACTTGGCTTCATTGGCCGAGAAGATGTCTGGCGCGATCGGCTGCAGGACGTGGTTGCCGAACACCTGATGCCTGCACTCGAGGAATTTGACCTCGATGACGATGAACTTTCTGAACTTCTGGGGGAGCCGTGGCCTGGCGTGTTGTGGGGATGCGGGTTCGAGGATTTTCTTGGCCGTCGCTATGGCGAGGAAAACATCGTCGATCTATATCTCAAACGGCGTGGCTGGAAGGAAACGGCGCTAAACCGAGAGTACTTTGCGGCGCTGCGTGATACGCCCGTCAGCCTTTATGAAGTCAGTAATGTGAAGCCGGGCGTGTCAATGGTGCTGCAAGACCTACTCGGTGGAGCAGAGCCCGTGAGTGTTCTCGAACAATCTGCCACGCGTTCGCTAAAAAAATGGGACCGGATTGCGGTCCGCATTCTGGCCGGACGCGATCTCCATGTCCTTTCGGGCGCATTACTGGCGTTCTCGGAAGACGCCGTGGAGCTGCTGTTTGATGGATTGCGTGGTGCGCTGAAATTGAAAAAGCGCGATGCAATGCGGCTTACCACGGATCAACTACAGGGCTGCACTCCGGTGTTCACCAGCGCCTGGCTGTTTACCGCGCTGCCGCGCGCTATGTTCCCGCCGCAGCCAACGTTCTGCAACTCGGATGGTGATGACATAATGTTTCACGACTTACGATTTCCGTTTGCAGCAGGTGTGACACAAAAGGACGTTGCCGCTTGTCTGGACGGAGTCAGAAATTTCCTTCCCGAGGGACCGCGCTTCTGGACCTGGCTTGTTCCACCTCGAACCCGGCCGCGCAAAAAGGCGAGCGGCATAATGCTGGATTCGCAGATGGCGGACGGTACAGTGCTGGGGTCTCTTGAGCTGAAAGGCAAGTCGCTGCTGGTCACGGTAAATTCGGTTGCGCGCGCAGCGAAGGTCGAAGCGTTGATGACAAAAGCGGCGGGGGAACGCCTGAAGCGACCAATGACCACCATCCGCACTGTCGAACAGATGATGGCTGAGGAAGGCCCCGAACAGCCACGGGAAGGCGACGACGAGGTTCCACCGCAGATTGCCCGGCAAATCACTCACGACTATTTGGACAAGCACTATCGCGAGACCTTGGACGCGCCGGTGCCTGCATTGGGTGGGAAGTCGCCCCGCCAAGCCGTGCGCAGTGAGAGTGGCCGCGAGGAAGTGTTGCAGTGGCTGAAGCTGCTCGAGAACCGGAGCGCCAAACATGATGATGCAGCTATCGGCGAGTATGACTTCGGCTGGATGTGGGCTGAACTCGGGCTGCAGGACCACCGAAAATGAGGGGCATTCTCAGGAACCCCGTTCAAGATTTGGCGGGGCACGGATCGGCCTCGTCTGCTGGCCGACGACGACAGCCGTGAGAATGCTGCACTGAGCACGAATGGCCGGTCTGCGGAAACTGCACCGCAGCACCAGATCGACATGCGAAAGTCCGGTCATGGCCTTTCTTGACGGTGATGGAAGAGGTGAGTGTTCCGATTGCTGCACCACGCACATTTCGGCATTAAGGGCGGAGAACTGCCGTTCGCTGCGTTTCGCGTCAATGTCTGCAGTGCGGCGCGGTTTCACAGCCGGTAGGGTGCGCAGAGATACTAATTGCCTGCCAGCTTGCAAGGCTCTCAACTGATATATTGACCCACATAAGGGCGCTGAGATGGTCCTTGAGAACACCCCTACAAGTGGCGTGCATGAACCTAAGGTCGCTCTGGCCGCCTCTCTGGGGATCAAAAGCTTGATTTCGGCACAGCTAGTCTTGTCTATTGGCGACGAAGACTATTTGAATTGTGCAATCAAGGAGAAATATTATGAACACTAAATCATTTCGCCCAGGCACCGATATCGAAATCAGGATCCACGACGGGATTGTAGGTGCCATCATATTGCTTAGCGTCGTTCTCGGCATGATGGTCAACCCCATCTGGTTCTGGTTGGCGGGATTAACCGCAGCCGTCATGTTCAGTAGTGCCTTTACCGGTTTTTGCCCAGTCCACTATGTGCTTTGCAAGATATACCCAATTACACCCGACAAAGACTCTACTTCGTAATTTTGGGCTTTTCCTGTCCACCGGGTGGGTTCTCACTTACATGCTGCACTACGCACAAATGGCTTACAAGGGCTCTGACCGGCCATTCGCCGCAGTGGCCACGAAGGTCCGCAAAGGGCCGTTAGTGACCGTGAGGGGAGAGGGAAGTGGCCTGATTGCTGCACCAAGCACATTTCGGCACAAAGGGCGCACAGCCGCCATTCGCTGCGCTTCGCACCAATGCCTGCTGTGCGGTGCGGTTTCAACCGGCGGACGCAACACAGGCCTCAAATTTCTCTGCTGGTGTCTGATATTGCAAGGTCTTTCTAGGCCGCTCGTTGAGTTGGCGTGCGACAGCGCTGAGTTTGGCTTGGCTGAAGCCAGATATATCAGTGCCTTTGGGGAAGTACTGTCTGAGAAGGCGGTTGGTATTTTCGTTGCTCCCGCGTTACCACGGAGACTGAGGATCGCAAAAATAGACATCGATATTCGTGGCGATGGTGAGTTTTCGATGCCCCGCCATCTCTGATCCGCGATCCCAAGTCAGAGATTTATAGAGCTCCTTGGGAAGCTTTCGTGCTTGTTTTATCAGGGCTGTCGTCACGCTCTGGGTGTCCTTGTTCGCGACCTTGGCCAGCATCACGAAACGGGAATGGCGTTCAACCAGCGTCGCGATGTAGCTGTTGTTCGATCCTGCGATCAAATCGGCATCCTATTAGCTGACAGGTGATGCTTGCATCACCGAGAGGCCAGTGGCCGGGAACGGCACGATCTTCGACCTCAGCCGGGCGGTCGCTAATCGAAACAGCATTTTTGATTTTGCGCAACTCAAGGCCCTTTTGAGTGGTGTGTCTGGAGCGTCGGATCGCACGTGGGCTGCGCAGACATTCCTGTAATTCCTTCTTTAAAACCCCTCGGGTTTGGACATAGAGGCTGCGATATATCGTTCTCCTCTCGGGACATTGCTGCGCAATACTGGACCTGTCCCGCTTTCGTTCCGCCCCTTGTGCTCATTTAGGCGGCGATCTTTTCAAAAGCCAAGGGACTTTTCCAGCCTAATGCCGAGTGTCTCCGGCGGGGATTATAGAACCCATTAATGTACTCGAAGATGGCGATCTCAGCAGCCCTGCGGGTTTGCCAAGAGTGCCGCCAGATCAATTCCGCTTTGATGGTTTTGAAGAAGGTTTCCATTGCGGCGTTATCATAGCAATTACCCTTGCCGCTCATGGATACCTTGAAGCCATACCGGCGCAGGATTTTCTGGTAATCCTGCGAGCAATATTGGCTGCCCCTATCAGAATGATGGATGCATCCTTTGGGCGGCCTGCGCAGGGTTATGGCCATGTTCAGCGCCCGTATGGCCAGATCGCGCTTCATCCGGTTGCTGACAGCCCAACCGACCACGCGCCTGGAGTACAGGTCCAGAACCACGGCCAGATAGAGCCAGCCCTCGCGGGTCCAGATGTAGCTGATATCAACAACCCATTTTTGATTGGGTCGATCTGCTGAGAAGTTCCGGTTCAGCAGGTTTGGCGTGATGTTGAACTTGTGATTGCTGTCCGTTGTGGCCTTGTACTTACGGGTTCTGACAACAGATATGCCGTTCTGGCGCATCAATCGGCCGACACGGCGGTGACCAATATCCAGACCAAGCTCTTTCAGTTCTTCGACCATTCTCGGTCGGCCGTAGCTCTGCAAACTCAGGCGGTGCTGCTCCCGGATGTGGGCCAACAGAACCATATCCCCACGTTGACGCTGGCAGGCAGGGCGTTTGCGCCAGGCTCGGTAGCCACGTGGGGTGACATCCACAATCCGGCAAAGTCGCTCTGTGGGAATGCTATTGCGGTGCTTTTCAACAAATGAAAACCTCATTTGCTTTGGTCCGCAAAGAAGATTGTTGCTTTTTTTAGCAGCTCCCTCTCCTCACGTAGAAGGCGGTTTTCCCGGCGAAGGCGCTCGTTCTCATTGGCCAGTTCCTGATCCTCTTTCGAAACAACGTCCGCGTCACGATAGGTTCTGATCCACTTGCACAGGGTGGACATACCAACCCCAAGATCGGAGGACACCTGTCGGCGGGTCAGCCCGCTGGTCAGTGCGATCCGCACTGCGTCGCGTTTGAATTCTTCGGATGATCGTGGTGCCATGGTGTATCTCCTTTGGGGCAGAATATGCTCTCAAAGGGGCGGAACAATACCGTGACAGGTCCAGCCCGTTTGAAGAAGAGCGTGCGCAGGAGCTGGCCGAGGCTGGCTATGTTGTGCTTGCGGTCGATTATTACGGCGATGGCAAACGAGCAACCAGTAAGGAGAACGCATTTGCCATGATGGGGGAGTTGAATTCTGATCGAAGTCTTCTGGCTCGACGCATGATCTCAGCTCTTAATGAACTCAAGCGCCAAAAATCCGTTGATTCCGAACGCATTGGCGCGATGGGCTATTGCCTTGGTGGCAAAGCCGTTCTTGATCTCGCCAGAACTGGCGAGAAATTTGAGGCTTGCGTGTCTTTACATGGGGTCTATGACGCTCCGCCCAACTCTGTATCATCTATCGTTCCGTCCTTACTTATCCTCCACGGCTGGGAGGACCCACTTGCAACTCCGGATAACTTCGTATCGCTCGCTTCAGAACTTACATCGAAGTGCCAAGATTGGCAGATGCTATCTTTCGGACATACAGGCCATGCGTTTACCAATCCAAATGCTCAAGAGCCCGACGAGGGTATGGCATATAGTCAACGCGCAACCCGCCGATCATGGAATGCGCTGACTGACTTTTTCCACGAGAAACTCGGAAATTGACAGTAAGATAGTTTGTAGGTTTGGGCTCGAACCTGCCCTTCGCCGCAGTAGTCACGAATGGCCGCAAAGGGCCGAAAACAACCGTGATGGACGAGTGAAAGGGCCCAATTGCTGCACCATGCACATTTCGTCACTAAGAGCGGGTTCCGGACCTTCGCTGCGGTCAACTCCAACGGCAGCAATGCGCAGATTGCGACCTTTGCAAAGTTAGCCCCCAGGGCGCGCCGACATGACGCGAACGGCCCTAATCGGACCTTCGTGCTGTACGCGGCGAACGGCTGGTTCGAGCCCTTGGTGTCGAATACAGCAACGCAGTAATTCTGCAAAGACGGAGGGTTTTCGATCCTTCGCTGCACTGACAACTGATGTCAACACAGCCCACATTCCTGACCTTGGTCAAATCAATTCAATCGACCTATCCAGCCCAGCGTCTACATTGACGATGAGCCGCCAGTGCGGCTGTGACGGTGCCAGCAGGATTCCTCTGACACGGCGTTCTGGAAAGTCAGGGATTCGGTGTTGGAACGTGCTCGGCGAGAATGTTCTCAGCCTTCAGCTCGGCCCAAAAATCCTGGGGGATGTCATGCGCCATCGCATTGATGTTTTGTGCCTGCTGTTCCGGAGAGATGGCGCCGGGAATAACCGAAGCCACGTTGGGGTGTCCAAGCGGAAATTGCAGCGCGGCAGCCGCCAGGGGAATTTCGTGGCGCTTGCAAACCTCTTCGATACGCCGGACGCGCTTTATTGGCCCGTCTGTTGCCGGTTGGTAGTTGTACATCGCGCCGTCAACGGCGCCAGTTGCCAGGATTCCGGAGTTATATACGCCTCCGATGACAAATCCCATGCCACGCTCGGCTGCGGCGGCCATTTCGGTATCCAGAACATCGTGGTCCAGCAATGTATAGACCAGAGCCAGCAGGAAAAAATCCAAATCAACGCAGTCCATGAATTGTTGCATGGTGCCCTTTTGGTTGATACCTGCGCCGATACCTCCGATGAGTTTCTGATCCTTCAGGTCGCGCAAGGCGCGATATCCCGATGTATAGAGTTGCGCCATATAGGCGTTGACCTTGGCATCGGACTCGAGATGCCAATGGTCGAGATCATGGATCAGAAGAAGATCAATATAAGTGGTCCCAAGGCGTTGAATACTGTCCTCATAAGACCGCATAATCCCGTCATAGGTATAGTCGCGACGGTGTTCAAAGGACAAACCACCGATCCAGGGAGACCGGTCCCAAGTGTCCGGATCTTTGGGGAGCGACAACAAGCGTCCGACCTTGCTCGACAACACAAACTGGTCGCGCGGGCGGCTACGCAGCGCGTGACCGAGGCGCAGTTCACTCAGGCCACGTCCGTACCACGGCGACGTGTCAAAATATCTGATACCGGATTCCCAAGCCTCTTTGACTGTGTCCTGAGCTTGGTCTTCCGGCAGAGGTCCCCGAAGCTCGCCAACCCCAGCGCCGCCAAAGCCCAACTGGGTCAGGGATACCGAGGTGGTTCCGAGGTGCCGTTTTTCAAAAGGGTTCACTGCTTGGGTCCTTCATTCAGTTTGGACACCCTTACGCGGGCATCGCTGCGCTTGAGCACATCGGGATTGAGCGCCATGCCCAATCCCGGCCCGTCAGGCGCGCTGATATGGCCGTTCTTCACCGGCGGCAGAGCCGTCACCAGATCTTGATACCAATCATAGTAGAAAGCCCGGACCATTTCCTGGATATAGGTATTGGGCGCATGCAGGGCCATATGGGTTGAGACACACAGCGCGACCGGACCTGTACAGTCGTGCCCGGTAAACGGCAGGCCGTGCGTGTCGCAATACGAAGCAACCTTGCGCGCTTCGGTCAATCCGCCACCCCAGACAATATCCATGATGACAAGGCCGAGATCACTCTTTTCGATCAGATCGCGATACTGCGCCCGCCCGCCGAGAAGTTCACCAACCGCGATCGGTGTTTCCGAAACTTCTGTGATTTTCCCCACATTTCCAAGGTGATCCATGCGAACCGGGTCCTCGATCCATGCCAGATCAAAATCCCTGAGGGCATGGCAGATTTTCTTCGCCGTTGGCACATTCCAGAGAGAATGAAGCTCGCACATGATGTCTATCTTGTCCCCGACAGCGGCCCGGATTTTCTCGAACGGGACAAGGGCTGTTTTCAGGTCTTGAGTTGAGATATGGGTGCCGCCGTGGGCTTCGGCCGCGAAATCGAACGGCCAGATCTTCATACCGGTAATGCCCATTTCCAAGAGGCTTTCCGCGACCTCATCAGCCCGGTTGAGAAAGCCTTCAAGATCTTCATAGGGTCGTTCAACTGCCGCCGCATTGATCCCGAAATTGGCCGAAACCTGGGCCGCAGCCTTGCGGACGTATTGATAGCCCGCACAGGTATTATAGACGCGAACTTTGTCGCGCGAGGCGCCGCCGAGCAGTTGGTAAATCGGTTGGTTGCTATAATGCCCCCAAAGATCCCACAGCGCGATATCGACGGCGGATGTCGCGCGCATCTCGGCCCCAGAGCCGCCACGACCGGTATATCCGGTCATCCGATGCGAATGGCGCTCGATGTCGAGGGCATTTTTACCCAGCAAGTAGGGCGCAATGAATTCGTGGACATGCGCTTCGACCGCATCCACGCCAAAAAAGGTTTCGCCCAATCCGATCAAGCCCTGGTCAGTTTTGATATGCACCCAGAGAAGGTTGGGATGCTCTTCAAGGCTAACGGTTTCTACCTCGGTGATCTTCATGGTTTGGTTTCCTGTCAGCAGCCGGTCTGATTGGTCAAAATTGACTGTAGATTCATAACTGCCTTTTGTCCCAAGCGGTTAATGTTTTCTGAAACCGGTGGCCGGTAGACCTTTCAACGCAACAAAGGGACATTGGAATTCTTGGGCGAGAAGCACAATTGCAGAATTTGGTTTGGCTATGAAGGAAGGGCAAATATGGGCCGTGAACGCCATAGTCCGCTATACGACCCAACGGCAGCAATATGCGCTTTTGAGACATCGGTGCCAAGCGCAGCGAAGGTCGGCAATCCGCCCTTTGTGCTCCATATGCCGCGTCATGCTGCACCCAGTACGAATGTCGTAGAAGGGCTGAGAGCCGCCGTTAGACGAGTTTGTCACGAACGGCAGGTCAGGGCCGTTCGCTACATTTATGGGCGCGTGAAGTGCCCCAATTTCTGCCCATGCATATATCGAATAGAAGGGCGGTGAGCCGATATTCGCTGCGATCTGCACCGACGTCTGCTGAGCGGACAATCCTGCATTCAGCGAGTTCCCAAATGGAACCAAAAGCACACTCGTCCCAAGACGGTCTACACGCTTGATAAAGGTCGTTAAAACGGAACCTCAGGCATCTTTGGTGTGTTAGATATGGGCTAGCCTTGAGGTCGCTGGAGACGGCGCGCAACGGCGACAACAACGCGATAGGACAATTCGGAAATCATCATCGACAGGGCAGTCGACCGCTCGGGGTATTGGTTGATCGGGTGGTTCATTTTTTTGTCTCCTGGCTGGGGGATGATATGTGGTTGATAATTTCTGTTAGCCTCTTCTGGACATTTTCCACAAACGATGTTTTTTACGTCTAAGGATTAGTTTTTCTTAACCGTCGCATTCTCGGAGATTTATATGCGTCGCCTACCGCCCCTAAAGTCTTTGCAAGCCTTCGAGGTAGCTGCAAGATGGTTGAGTTTTTCTAAGGCAGCGGAGGAGCTGTTCGTAACACCTGCCGCGGTCAGCCTGCAAATCAAGCAATTGGAGAGCTATCTCGGCGTCGTCCTCTTTCGTCGTATGACACGGGCGGTTCAATTGACTGAAGAGGCCAGGGCGGTCTTGCCATTGGTCACAGAAGGGTTTGACAAGCTAGCAGAAGCGGTTGACCGGCTGGCTCAGAACGAGGCGTCGGGCCTTTTGACAGTCAGTTGTGTCCCCACCTTCGCAGTCAAATGGTTGCTCCCGAGATTGCCTCATTTCTCCAGTCTTTATCCCGATATCGATGTGCGGTTGGATGCATCCCTGGAAACCCGGGATTTTGATCGTGACGGTATCGACGTTGGTATTCGCCTCGGGATGGGGGATTACCCCGGACTGGAGGTGACGCGTATTCTTGGCGAGGAAGTCAGCCCGGCTTGTAGTCCGAAAATTCTGACTGATAATAAACCCTTGCGCACCCCGGACGACTTGAAGCATCATCGCCTGATTCACGTAGATTGGGGCAAGATGACGATACAAATACCGGATTGGCACATGTGGACCAAGGCAGCCGGTGTCGAAGGTGTCAAAGTGAACCACGGCCCCCGTTTTACGATCGAAAGCATGGCGATCGAAGCAGCAATAAACGGGGATGGTGTTGCCCTGATTAGCCATTCTGCGATTGCTGGAGAGTTGAAGGCGGGCCGGTTGGTCAGGCCCTTTGATCTCACCTTGCGGACGGATATGGGCTATTGGTTAGTCTGCCCCCTGGGACGCAGGCGCCAAATGAAAGTTAATGCATTCTGCGAATGGCTGCTGGCTGAAGCTGAAAGCGACAGGACGGGAATTGCTTAGGGACAAATTCTGAGCAAACCCAGATGGAAGCGATCAGAGTTGTCGAAATTGCAAGGATCGAACAAGGTCCGGAGTCGGCGCTTTACATCAAAGTAGGTGCTATGCAGGGGCCATCCACACATGCCGTTGGACGCAATCTGGTCGAGTCCGGTCAGGGTCGAAGTACCAGTATCACTGAACCCTGTGACGGTCTGGAAGGCCCGCTAAACTGCCGCAGACTCCGTGAACAACGAAGGTCACTTCACCTATAGGCAAGCCCATCCGCATCGACAACTCGACGTTGACATAACTGTCTATCACGGGCCGGGGAGGGCGGTGCGGAGTAAGCTCGGGTCGACCCCAAACTAATCTCAATGACCGCGGTCTGGCCCCGAAAGCCTGTTCAGCTGACGGCGCTAGTTTTCGATACGATCCGAGATTTCCTTGCATGCGATTTCCATGGCGGGCCGAAGCGCATCCAACGATGGCCGAGTATATCTCTGCCCGGTTATCGACAGCGGCGTATGGTTCAGCAACCGACCAACGATCTCTTCCAGAACTCCAGCTTCCATCGGACTGTCGCAAATGTCCTGCGATGCATGTGTGGGTTGAATTTGAGCCTTTCCGGCTTGGTGATGTGCCCTGCCACCGATTTTGGAGACGGAAACACCCATTGACGGCTGAGAGGGCGCAGCGGCGCCAGGATCTCATGGTGTACCTGCAGGATAGGTAGATCAAAACTCCGGCCGTTCTTCGTCATGGGAAGGTGGATCCGATCTTCCTGGATTTGCTTCCATTGAAGAGTAAGTGCCTCGGTTTTTCTAAGACCGGTAAACAGTAGAAGTTCAAAGAAAACGCGATGAATTGGGTTGTTCAGATCGTCGATTGTTTGCCGCCATTCCTTCAAGTCGCCAATGATCCGGCCATCCGGTGTTTCTTCAAACCACTCAATAGCCATCGTAGGGCACTCAGCCAGATCGTAGGTCCGGCGCGCATGGTTGTAGATTGTCCGGAAACTGCGCAGAACATGATTTGCACCAGATGGCGTCTTGGCCATGTCCTGGTGGCGACGCACCAGCATCGCCTTGCTGATCTCGTCCAGGGGCAACCGCATCCAATCCTTGAGGTGTCGCTCCAGTTGGGTACGTGTTCCGCTCTTGTGGGTCTCTGACCGAAGTTTTGGGCGCGCAAGATACAGGTCCATCGCAGCCTCAAGAGTGGGTGCTCCGATTTGCGCCACTTTCCCAGCGCCTCTGCCCATCTCCAGAGCGAAACCAAGGGCGGTCTGCCGCGCAGCTTGCGCCGAGATGATCGGGAACCGGCCGATCAAAATGCGCTTGGTCTGGCCGCCAATATCTTTCTGGAAATACCAGGTCTTGGACCGCTTCCCCACGAAGAGCACGAGGCCTTTGATTTCGGCATCCCAGTATTTGTCGGTACCGGCTTTTGCATGAGGTAATTTCTTGGCAAATGTCTCTGTGAGCTTCGGCATATCTTTGTCGGGTTTTTGTAGGTAATGGTACGCAACTGGGTGCTACCCCATGCAATCAGATGCGATACAAAAGTCAACAAAAAGAAAGACTAAGTAGTTCAGTGATACGCCGCGAAACTCAGGATCTTTGTTTGGAAGGCTGAGGTCTTACGATTACACAACGCCCGCTCTACAGTTTCAGGATCAATTTCATAGACTTTAGGAGGTCAAGAGGCCTTTCACCGCAAAATGGTTGCAGCGTTGAACCACTGCCAAAGCATGACATCTGCCGGGTATTGCGCAAATGGCTTGGATATCAAAATTTGGCTACCTTTGTCTTCAAGGTAGTTGTCGAATGCGAATGGAGTTCGTCCCTGATCCAGGACATTGCGGTACTTTACCCCTGTCCATGAAAGGGGCACCAAATGGGACGACAGCGACGGAAATATACGGACGATTATAAGGCTGCGGCAGTTGAATGACTTTATGAGCCTAGTGCGACGCAGGGTAGCGTGTCGAGCGAGCTTGGGATCACCGGCACACAGCTGAAGACGTGGCGGCTTGAGGTAGAGACGTTTGGTTCAACAGAAGCCAAACGCCGTCAGAAGGCGGATGCGATTGAACTGGTCCGCCTTCGCAAAGAGAACAAGCGTCTTGCTGAGAAAGTGGCGATTTTGGATTGAGCCGGAACGGGGACCGATCCGGGGACCGATCCGGGGGATCGTTATCCCGGTGAAAGCATCCGCTTTTTTCGCAACGAGGGCGGTGAAACCATCCCTCTCGGGACATCGCCTTGCAATGCCCTGCCGGGCAGCGGACGAACAAGCACAGCTTCGTCACGGCCCACAAAGCGCAATATGCGGTTTCCACATTATGCCGACACCTCAAGATATCCCGAAGTTGGTTCTATGGCTTTCTGACCAGTCAGGACACCCGCGATCAGCGGCTTGTCATCCGTGAAGCGCGGGATCTGGAGTTGCTGCCAAAGATAAAGGCGTTTTTCAAAGCCAGCGGGAAATGCTATGGGTCCAAGCGCATTCATCAGGATCTAATGGCTGATGGTGAGATCGCTTCTGAGCGGCGTGTGGCGATAATAATGAAAGAAAACAAGGTGTCTCCGCTTCTGCGTAAGCGCCGAAAGCCCAAAACCACTGACAGCAAACACGACATGAAGCCTTCACCAAATCTACTGGAGCAGAAGTTCAACTGCCAGACGCCCAACACCGTTTGGCTGGCGGATATTACCTATATCGACACTCGGTAATCCCCCATTTTTAACAGGGGGCGGTCGTAGAATTTACGCGGCCATTTTCAGTTTCATTGCGGGTGTGATGCCGCCGAGGCCCATATTCGGGCGGTCATTATTGTAAGTCCATAGCCATTGTGTGGCAAAGTCCTGTGCCTCCTCTATGTTTTCGATGATATGTTGGTCCAACCATTCATGCCTGACGGTGCGATTATAGCGCTCGACGTAAGCGTTCTGCTGCGGCTTTCCGGGTTGAATGTACTGGATGATAATACCTTGTTTCTCAGCCCATTCCAGCAGCTTACCACTGATGTACTCCGGCCCATTATCGACCCGAATGGTTCCTGGTTTCCCACGCCATTCAATGATCCGATTAAGGCTGCGAATAACCCGTTCGGCTGGCAAAGAAAAATCGACCTCGATGCCCAAACCCTCGCGGTTAAAATCATCCAGCACGTTCAAGAGCCGAAACGCCCGACCATCCCCGAGGCGATCCGCCATGAAGTCCATCGACCAGGTCATGTTCGGGGCGTCCGGCACTGCCAGCGCATCGGGTTTGTCCCGCTTTAACCGTTTCCGAGGTTTGATCCGCAAGTTCAGTTCCAGTTCGCAGTAAATCCGGTAAACCCTTTTGTGGTTCCACGAATGACCTTGCACGTTACGTAGATGCAGGAAACATAGCCCAAACCCCCAAGTCTTCCGTGCGGCCGTCAGCCCAACCAGCAGATCGGCAATCTCTTCGTTCTCATCGCTCAAGAGCGGGCTGTAACGATAGCACGTCTCACTGACATCAAACGTGCGGCAGGCCAGCGCAATGCTGATACCGTGGCGCGCCACCGCTTTCTCGGCCAGACCCCGTCGTAAGGCTGGCCGGATCACTTTTTTCCCAGGGCTTCCTTCAGTAATTCTGCTTGCATGCTCATCTCGGCATACATCTTTTTCAGCCGCCGGTTCTCGTCTTCAAGCGCCTTCATTTGGCTGATCATCGACGCGTCCATACCACCGTATTTTGATCGCCATTTGTAGAACGACGCGTTGCTCATCCCGTGCTCGCGGCACAGCTCCGTTACAGGCACACCGCCTTCGGCTTGGCGTAGGATCGCAAGAATTTGGGGTTCGCTATATCTCGTCATCTTCATCAAAATCTCCTCATGCATTCTGCCGAGAAAATTCTACTTCCACATCCCCTTAGTTTCGGGGGGGATTACCATACAACCTTGAAAATGGCCGCATAGGGTCAATAACGAAACTGTCCGGGATCAGGGACGTAGTTCAAGAGTGGGAATATGACGTTCGCTGCCATACGAGATTAAAGGGCGGATTTCTCATGGGGGCCGTTCACCCAAATATTTGAGTTTTCTTTCGGGCAGTATCCGGCCCGGTCCGTGTTCGGCCTTGCCCAATCAACCGCTTTGCACAACCAGCAATGCGCGTTGGATAGTCCAGAAACCGGCCACTGCGATGCAAGGCGCGGCTATGCCCCAGCGCGCAACCAGCCAGCGACTGTCACCCAACCGCGACAACAGCCGGAACAGCGGCCAACAAGCAAGAATAATTAAAAACTGGCCAAGCTCGACGCCGACATTGAATGACAAAAGACTTTGCCAAATGTTGGGTGAATCGACCTGCAAAATTTTGTGCAACACAAACGAAAACCCCAACCCGTGTAGGATGCCAATTCCGACGGTGACCGCAAACATTGTTCGCTCAGGAGGCTGGTTCCCCTGCTTCTGTTTCATGGCCACAAGGGCCGCAAAAATGATGGACAAGGCAATGCCCAACTCGATTGTGGGGATGAACCATGCACCCGAAGGCACAAACCCGAAGAACCCAAGGCTTAGCGTCACACTGTGACCAATTGTAAATCCTGTGGTGCGTGCAAACAGACTTTTGAAGCTTGCTGCACCCAGAGCCAGGCAGATGACAAACAAGACGTGATCCAGACCGTCCAGAATGTGCAGCATTCCCTCCTTGACGAAAGTGGCGGCTGCGGCCCAAGGAGAACGTGAGATGGAAATCGGATCTTGCAGCAGGCCCCGCGCCCGGAAAACCTCGACGCTGCCAGGATAATAATCAAGGATCAGGTTTGCTGTCTTTTCTTGTCCCGGCAGACCTGGATTGAGCGAGCTGGACAGCAGGTAGGACGTCGCCTCTCCCTGTTCCGCGAACAAAAAAACCACGTCAACAACTGTATCACCAACATATGTCACAGGAAAATCCTGCGGATAGAGAGTATCCTGAAACGAGGCTCGGGCCTCGCCCAGAGTAGAAAACGGTGGTTGCCTGGAACCCGGGTACACCCTGACGGTTTCCACAGTTGCCTGCAAAACCACGCCGTTGCTGACAAACTGATGGCCGTTTGCCACCAGTTTACCAAGTCCACCAGAGTCAGCACGCAATGCCTCGACATCAAGGTAGTAGACAACATTGCCATCTTCACGGGTGTTGGTCGTGTAAGGCGCGGGATCCGGCAGGCCGTCTGCCTGTTCTGGGCCAACCAGATTGGCAACGAGATAGGGCATTGGCAGGCGAAGATAGACCCGCAAGCCATTGCTCAGATGTTCGACATGAATGATGCGCGTGTTCAAGTTCAGTAGGAAATGCGCGATGGCCGGTCCGGACAGCAGCAACAGGGCGCTCAAACATGTGGCAAATATGGCGGTCGAATATTTTCCGGGCCAAATACCAAATCCTGCGACCTTCATTTGAATTCCTCTAGATTTCCGGCTGCGCACTTGTGACCGTCATGCCAGTCAGTTTCCACGCGCCCTCAATCGGGGCGATGTCCATCACTGCGCTGAAACGAATGTTCTTCTGATGCGGATGCCCCCAATGCTCGCCGGTTGCTGTCACGCTCCAGCTCACCGATGCCTGAAACCCGCTTGCACTAGGTGTTGGCCGGATATTTGCAACACCGAAATCCCTGATGTTTTTGATGCTCCCAGCCCCACCACCTTGCATTTCGACAATAAGAGCGCGTCCCAGTTCCAGCTTCACATCCTCAAATGCATCTGCTGATACGCTCGTGCGCAGGGCCTCGTTCAACCGTTCTGGGATCTTCTCCTGAAGTGCATTGTGAAAGTTCTCAATCAACTGGCTGGCGATACGTGCGGCTGCAGGACGATCAGGTGTACTTGCAATCGGGTTCTCCATGTTAATCCACCCAATTTGTGTCGAGACAGCAGTCGCCACAAGTAGCGTTCCCAGTGCAGTGATCCTGACAATTCTGGGAATGCTCTGCCGTCTAAACAGGAAAACCGCCCCACAAAGTGTGGACACAATCAACAAGATCGTCAACATCGGCACATTAAGAGTACGCTCTTTGCCAAAGACCACAGGCGAGATAACCGGCGGCTCGTAGGTTTTGAAATAATTGGTCCACTTCAATATTGGATTTTCTGAAGTAAGGCCCGCTAGGAATGGACCTGCGGCGTCAATGGCGTTGCCTGGCACTTTGGTGACCGGATCGGGAAATACAGTCCATTCCACCGTTGCTTCTTGCGCATAACCGGCCGTAGGTGTGGAATAGATCAGGCCAACATAATCTGCATCTGCCCGAACTTCGTCTTCTTCCTGGATGAAATTCAAGCCCCTCGTTCCGATGCGCATAAAACTAAGCCGATCAAATGTCGGTATGATTTTTTTGCCATCTATTGCCATCGGCGAGCGGTCATTCAATACCGACGGCAGGCGCGATTCAATTTCTCTACGCTCTGCCTTTGTCATGGTCCGACCGGCAATCTCCACACCAACCAACTCGGCGGCATTGTGCACCCGAATAAGGGCTTCGTGACGAATTTCAAACGGGCTGGCGTACAGAAAGCTCATCATAGGAAAACGATAATGGCGCGCCAAATTTGGGTTTTCAAAACTGGTATACCACGGGTCCAGCCATTCGATGTTCAGCGTTACCCTCTTTGCCAGGTAACGGAAATCTATCACAGGAACATCGCGGTCAAACACGACCATGCCTATTGAAACCTGTGCATTGCCATCCGCGTCGAGCGGTGGGGTAAAAACAAGCCTGTCCGGGCGGGTGCCATTGAACGGATAAAACAGCTCTGCATAAAGAACACGTGGGTCATCCGGGGGGGCGGGAAAAACCTTTCCGGTGGCTGGATCGCGTTGCCCAGTGAGTGGTGAGGCCCGGTCAACCCGCATCCGGCGTTCAATCAATTGGACGGCAATCGGCAATGCAGTGCCATCAGACCGGCGAATACTCAGGCCGTTTTCGGTAAAATCGACTATCCGGTCATCGGACGTTGCCCGCAGAGGTGCATCATCCTTGAACCAGCTATTGGGAACCAGTGCGTCAAAGGTTTTGAGGTCACCCACATACACCTCAAGTTGGACGTGCACGCCGTCCTCGTCGATCCGGAATTCGGCGATATTGGGAGCCACTTCAGACCCATTAAATGCGACGTAGTCAGCCAGCGCCCAAGAGGGAGGCAGAACCGCCGCAAGCGAGAAGGCCCAGACCAGACAGGGCAAGAACAGTTTGAATTTCACTCTTGGGCGCTCCAAAGGGCTGCTTCACAAAGCGTGTTCAATATTCAAACCCGCCTCTACATAGATGGCTACCCACTTGTCTGCAATTGAGCCAATCTCATTCATTCGGCTCGTACCAAGGTCGTTGTTTGCGCCAGTCTTGATCCTCAAGACCATACTCTTCGCTGAACGCATCCAACATCTCGTTCTGGGCATTGAACCCCGGGCCCCATTCGCCTGCAGCAATGAATTCGCTGGTCGGATCTGGCCAGTTGGGGTCGGGCGGTGGTTGCCGCGTTGGTCCGGGGACCGCGCTGGCACGATCTGGTGACACGGCCATACGTTCACGCACACCGTCTTTGGTGATGTTCCAGACCATCATGTCCATCGCGATTGACAAAGGCCCGTCATATGTGGTGCGGATCAAGCCTTCCATTTCCGCATGGGCCTCCTCCATGGTATGATACGCCACCGCATGTCCTGGTTCGATTTCACTCATGATCTTGCCGAATGACGGTCCCGAGGTGTGAAATGAGCAGCACGCCCGCCAGGCAAGTTGCGCGGGTTGCCCATAATCCTCAGCAAAGAAAGTGGGGCTTGCAAAGGACTCGTGGATCACGAAATCGGCGTCCTTGGCAAATTCAACGAACCAGCGGTTGGGGGATGTGTCCCCACCGAACACCAATTTCATCCCCGCATATTCGATAATAAAACTCACCGGCCCATCACCAGCATGGATGGCCGGGATGGAACGGACCACAATTCCGCCCTCATCGTAGACTACCGCATTCTCTTTGCGATAATCAAATTCGTGCACGGTAATATTCCCCGGCACGGGCGTAATTTTGAAAGCGCGGGTCTGATAATCCCAGTTGAATGCTTTGAGAAAATGGTCAATTGCCCATGCGGTGCCCATGTCTTCAGTCTGCCCGCTTGGCCCCCAAACCTCCAGCGGCACCGGACGGCCGGATGTCCAGCCCCCCGCCCACAGAGCGTCAAGATCGCCCCAGTGATCTGTATGCAAATGGCTTATAAATACCTTGGTCAGGTATTCGGATGGGATCATCAGCGCATTCAGGTTGCGCATCGACCCTGAGCCAATGTCAAAAATGATTTTTTCGCCATTGCCAAATTCAAACAGGAAACAAGCCGACGCCTGGCCGCGCCGTTGATCCGGCATTCCGGTCCCGCAGGCGACAACGCGAACCTCACCCTCGGCCAGTGCCTCGGTTCCCGGGTAATAGACATAACGATCGGGTGCTGTACCGTTTGGATCATCCACCACGCCGCCAGCGGCCTGAGCGGCTCCGAATTCGGACCCGTGGGAAAACCCAAGTAAATTAATTGGAAGTCCGCTAGCAATAAAAGCGAAACTTGCTCCGGCGACTAACGAAATGATCTTGAGATGCCTCTTTTTCATTTTAGTCTCCTAAAGAATTTATTTGGCACAAGTCGGCCTATCATGACTGAACAACGTTGCTGCTGCCCGGGAAATGAACGGTAAGCTGACACCTAGAACCTGAAGGTCACCCCAAGATAGGGACCATGCTGGCTCACATCATAAGCAAACGGCCCTGTGGCAAGAGTGGTGCTGTAGTCCATGCTGTAGTAGCGGTAGCCGAACCGGAGCGAATTTTTCTTCCACAGTTGATAGTCAAACCCAGCGTTCAGCCCGACCTGAAGATCGTTGCCGCCAGCCCCAAATCCACCCAGATCGAGTGCAACGGCCGCTGCCCATTTCTCGCTCAGCCGCCACATGGCACGTGCACCAATGACCGGCTCGAACCAGCCTTCATCACCGCCCAATTGCGGCAACGGACCAGCCCCTACTGTTATGTCGACTGTTTGCCTAAGGGAGTTGTAACGGACTCCACCCTGCAGATCGATGCTATAGCGCTGGTTTTGAACCCCATAAGTACTGTCTACCACCCGGTAAGCGGCCAGCACACCCAACCACTTTTGCCGGATGTCCACTGCAAAGGTCGCGCCAGGTGGAGAGGGTAATGATCCGTCCGCTTCTAATTGGACATAATTCGCATCAACAATGATGCCAAAATCTCCGCGCCACATCTCGAATGTAGCGGCTAGCGCAAAATCCAATAGATCGAGGGCATCCTTGAAATCCAGGTCCAACGGCACTGATGTTCCTGCAATTGTCGATGTGCCCGACGTTCTGGCAGGTAAAAAGGCATAGGGTGTCAGGGTATACCGCCATTCGCTCTCGCTTTGGCCGGGCATTGGCAAGGGTTCCGCGATGGACGAAAGCGGTGCAAAGCCCAAGATGGTTCCAGCTCCCAGAGCAATTATTCTTGTCCAAATTGCATTCATGCTTCAAACCCTTCACCATCCATGGTTGTATTTGACCTCCCTGAGCTATGGCCCCCAGGAGGAAAAACCATCAACTTGAATTAGGGCAACCCGGTCAAAAGTCAGCACACTAGTGAGAATTTGGGGAAACCGACTGTCCACGACTTAGGATGGTTTGGTCGACAGGGAGATGTTATTGCTCACTGCTAACCGCTGTCAAAAGTTCCAATGCCGGAGGCTCTTGGAACTTTTCGAGTCAAAATCGCTTCTTACAGGTAGTTGAACTGCACTCGCAGCCAGAACAAAATTCGCGCCAAAGCTTCGACCGGCCCGGCTTCGTCAGTGATGAGTGTTGCCGCTCCCGATGTGCCCAAACGTTTTGTGTAGTCAGGGAGGTCCTGTGGCAAAACAAGCCGGACCGCAAAATGCTTGGTTCCAAGAAGCTGTCCGATGCTTGGTAGCGAACCTGGTGACAAGGTACCCTCCGATGTTGCCGGAATTACCGCCTCGACTTTCGTAGTAAAAGAAGTGCCGGGAAGGGTCCTTAGCGCGACCAATACAACAGATCCGGGTTGGAACGCGTGTGCCCCACTCTGGGAAAATACGCCGGTCATGGCAAGGTCTTCATCTGGGACAAAAGAAAGGGAAGATGAAAATTGGTTCGCGCGATCACCGGCGCGCAGAGTAAGAGCGGTGACGACACCATCGGAAGGCGCGCGAACTATAGTCTGCTCCAATTTCCAACGAGCGGAAACGAGAGCCTGCTCCACTTGAGCCACTGCGGAATTGACCCCGCCAATCCTGGACCCAATGCGGATTTCAACGCCGCGTTTTACGGCTTGAGCAGATCGCAAACTGGCCTCTGTCTGTTCTATAGTTGAAATCGACTCTTGCATGCGAAACCCGGTTGCCGCTCCACGCTCGGCAAGTTCGACAACATCGTCCCTGCGCTGGAAACCAAATTCAAGTTGCGCCTCCAGCCTTTGGATTTCAGAAAGTGCACTTTCAAGCTCAGCCTGCAGCCCTGCCTCTCCAGATTTTGCCTCAACCAGTGATGCCTCTAGCCGTCGGACCTCAGCCTCAAATGGAACCTGGTCAATTTTGAAGAGCAGGTCGCCCTTCTTAACCGGCAGGTTGGGGGCCACGTTTAGTTCAACAACCGTTCCGGACACATTGGGAGTTACGGATATAGCAGCGCCGTGGATGGTCACAGTTCCAGACGGAGTGAGGTAATTGAGAGCACCTAACACGACCAAGGCTATAATTAGCCCCAAGGTTGCCACAGCAGACTTCCATGACGTGCTCCAAGGCAAAAGCTTGAAGCGGCCGAAAATCAAATAGACAAGCACTCCGTAAATCGAAAGGACGATCAACATAGTCCAGTCACCTCCTCCAGGTGTCGGGAAGGCCGAAGTCCGAGTATTCTGCAAAGGCTGCATTGACGTAACCTGCATCACTTCGTCTACGTTTCCCTTCTCTATGACTTAAAAGCTATTCTGATATTTCAACGGAATTTATCGACTAACGTGCCTTCTACAGGAGGACGGGTGGTTGAATGCGCAGAATTATTAGAGGGTGCAGAACTTACTTTTGGCGCCTTCTCAGATTGGATCAAGCTGATCGATGATGGGGGGTAGATGTGTCTGTGTTGACCGGCACTTTGACAAAGCGGACGCCTAAAAAACCTCCGTTTCTGGACTTTGCTAGTCCAAAAGCTACCGTAAGTTTTCCGATGGCCTCGCTCACCGTGGCTGAGTAAACAACCCTGAGAATTCGATTGGGCAAACATACCTCAGGCTGTCTGACCAAGACCTAAGAAGTCCAAGAGAAGAAATCCGAACAGTCTGGACTGTTACGACCTTCAGAAAGCATCAAGTGCTTGTCGGTTCAACACTCCCGGCGACGAAAATTTGGGGATGTCCATTGGGGTGTGACGGGAAAAAGAATTGGAAGAGTGAAACGACTGTTTGCATGGTCGTTTGCTTATCAATGCTTTTGTTGGTCGCCTGCGCGCCCGAGCCGCCTCTGATTGGCATAGAGAACCCTAATGTTAGGTCAGAGGATGTTCCCGGTATAAGACGGCACCAAATCCTCATTGCAACAACACGTGCCCCTTCCGACGCTTCCGGGGTTTTTTATGATTCCAGTCGCAGCAAACTCGGCTTTGCCAAAGTAGATGTGACCATTCCGCCAGTACATCAAACCGGAAAACTTGAGCGGGCGCGAAGATTTCCGCCGGACCCGAGAAGAGAGTTTGTTGTTGAAAATCCAATCCGTTTGGCCGGAAAGTCGGAGTTCAGATCCCAAGTTTCGGCGGAACTAAGCAAACGCTCTATTGGCAACAAGGACCTGCTTGTCTTTGTCCACGGATACAACACTACGTTGTCCGACGCAGTGCTTCAGCTCGCTCAATTTGTTGAAGATACAGATTATAAGGGGGTCCCGCTTCTTTTCTCCTGGGCGTCTAGCGGTCATGCCGTGAATTATCTCTATGACATCAACAGTGCTGTCATCGCGCGCGATTCATTAGTTGAACTTGTTTCCTCACTCAATCTAACCGCAATTGAAGGATACGATGTTGTGGCTCATTCAATGGGAACAGTGGTTGCAATGGAGGCGATGCGTCTAATTTCGCGGGAAGGTGACCCTGGTCAGCTTCGGCGACTAGAACACATTGTTCTCGCCTCGCCGGACATTGATCTCGATCTCTTTCGAGCACAGGTTTCTGCGGTGCCCGAGCACAGACGCCGAATAGTGATTTTGACCTCTAGCGACGACAAAGCACTCAAGCTCAGCCAGCGGATCGCCGGGGGGATACAACGCGTAGGACAAACAGACGCAGAAGAACTCATTCAGGCCGGGATAACAGTCATTGATTTGAGCCAGGTCGAAGATACCGGCTCGTACAGCCACAGTAAGTTCAGCGATGCCCCGGACGTTGTCCGGCGGGTGGGAGAGTACTTGAACAACGATGGCAGTTTTGGAGATCCGCGCCCGAATACAAGTCAGACCATCGTCTTTGGTCTCGGAGCGGCAATTGGCACCTCAAACTAAGCCTTCAAGTTCTTAAAAACAGTCTGTTAGATGCTGCCCGCGAGCCCGGTTGCTTTGTTCTCCGTGTAAACAGAGCGAGACGGAAACGCAAACTCTGCGCCCGCGCCTTCAACGATCTTCTTTATCGCAAGGATCAATTCGTGCCGTGCATCCAGTTCAGCCGAGTACTCATTTGCAGCGACAAAGCAATCAACCAAAATATCAATGGATGACTCTTCTAAGGCGTAGAGGCGCACGAAGAGGTTTGCCTCGGTGAGACCAACAAACCGGTCGCTCGTATTAATGTAGCTAGCGATCTCTTCGCAAATGCTGTTCAGCGTTTCAGTTTCAGTCCCATATGTAAGCGCAATAGTCCACCGAAGACGACGTGCTGTTCTGCGGGAGAAATTGGACAGAGAGTTGTTGGCCAGTTCAGAGTTGGGGATGTGTTCCGTTCCATTGTCGAAACGGCGAATGACAGTGGAGCGAAGATCTATTTTTTCGACAATTCCTTCAACATCCTGCGAGATGCGGATCCAATCGCCCTCACGAAAGCGCCTCTCAGCGGCAATATTGAATCCAGCGAGTAAGTTTCGGATCTGGTCTTGTGCAGCCAATGCCACGGCGGCTCCCGCGATACCGAGGCCAGTCAAGGCCGGGCCAAGGTCAATTCCCCACACATTCAGAACCACAACAACTGCTATAGCAACAAGGAGGAAACGGACAATCTGGGAGATCCAAGACCCCCGAAGGCGACCTTGGTGAACGCCAATAACCTTGGCTTGCTCCAATAGAACAAGAATGAGCGCATTGATCAGCCAAAATACTCCAAATACCAACAATGATTGAAGGACACTGAGAACAATAAGAGCGGCGGCACCCGGCAGATCAAGAACGCTTATCCCGAGGAATGCCGCAAGCATTCCGAGCAGGCCAGTCATAGCTGGGCGAAGGCTAGAACGCGCTGTCGGCTCGATTAACAGTCCAAAACGCCGAACTATGCCAATGATGCCCAAGATAAGGAGATCAGAGAGCCATCTGCGCAGTAACAAAATGGCTGTCGGCAGTGCAACCGCCAGAACTAAATCTAATGAGTGAATTGCCTGCCACCATTCAATCAGCTGATGTAATTGCTCTTCCATATACTTGCCCTGTCTGTGATTTCGTGCCCCGCATTGAGACTTACATTAGTCAATTTATTTGCTCAGCAATACCCGAAGCGTCTCGTTCTGCTTGAAGGGATATTAGCTCGGGCAACTGGATCATGGCACGGAGTTTGCTACGACTAAACTCTGGAAGGGGCCGAATTGAGGGAAAACTCTGGAAATATGAGCCTCGTTGCCACATGAAATGTTATGATATCCCGGGTCACTCGACGCCGTGACAAACGCCAGCGATCTGATGGGCGTTGTTGCAGAGCTGAAGATACAACTTTGAAAATGGCCGCATAGGGTCAATAGTGAAACTGCCCGGTTTTAGGGACGAGGATCACTCTGGCGCAAGCAGCCTGCCGAGACGGCATCACCGTGCTGTACAAGCGTATGCCGCGTTTCTTTGATGAGTTGGAACTGGCCCATGGCCCTTCTCGGTGATTGCTTTGCAATCGCCTGCCGGGCAGCGGACGACTGGGGGCCTGATCGTCTCAATGCCAGTCAGCGGCGCGATCTGATGGAAATTGTCGAAGACAGATCAGAGGTTGAACGGCGACTTCGGGCCGTTTCTAGCAAGCGCTGGTGGGTGTAGAGCCGCGGGGTGTGGTAGTCATGCCTATGAATGCTATGCTACTCGTGGTCGCCATCGAATGCGGCGCCCACAAACGATTAAGGCAAAGCACATGTTCCACGAGTTACTTTGTGAATCACTCGATTTGATCAGAGCAGGCAATTTTCGGCCAGGTCCTGAAATGGAGAAGGCGCATCAGATCAGTCAAGAGCACGAGGGTGTGCCACTTTTCGATTGGGTGCATGCCCTAGTTCACCGGATCGAAGGCGATGACGCGAATGCTGGGTACTGGTATCGGCGCGCTGGCAAGATCCGGCATTCAGGATCAATCAAAGAAGAGTGGCAAATTATTCTAACGTCGGTCGAAAAGGGGTGAGGAATATCGGGACGTCCTGACGCCTCACATCGAAATGCTGCGCAAATAACTATGGGCCGCTTCGACTTGCCGCTCTGCACAGGAAGGCTAACCGACGCTCGACAGGCGCAGATGCTGGCCGCGACAATCGACCAATTGACCGCCACGACAAACGCCCTGGCGACATCTTTGCTCGCAACCAGAAAGGACATGAGATGAGCTGGAACCCCGCAATTGAACCGACCTGCCCGAGCGTGGATAACATGGATGCGATCGAGACGCTGATCGTCCCTCGCGCCCGCGACATTGGAAACTTCGAAGTGCGCCGTGCGCTGCCATCGCCCAGACGGCAAATGGTCGGCCCTTTTGTGTTCTTCGACCAGATGGGACCGGCGGAATTTATCACCCAACAGGGTATCGACGTGCGCCCGCACCCGCATATCGGCCTCGCGACAGTGACATATCTCTATGAAGGTGAATTCCAGCATCAGGACTCGCTGGGCACCAATCAGATGATCTATCCCGGCGAAGTGAACTGGATGATAGCGGGCCACGGGGTGACCCACTCCGAACGCACCAGTGCGCAGACCCGCAAGGGCCCCAGCAGCCTGTTCGGCATCCAGACATGGGTTGCCCTGCCAGAGCATGCCGAAGACATCGACGCGGATTTCGAGCATCACAAGGAAACCGCGCTGCCATTCATCGAAGGCGAAGGCAAGCAAGTGCGCCTGATCCTCGGCGATGCCTGGGGTGAACGCGCGCCCACCAAGACGTTCAGCGAAATGTTCTATGCCGACGCCGTGCTCGAAGCGGGTGCGAGGCTGCCCATGCCTGACAACCACGAGGACCGCGGGATCTACGTCACAGACGGCAGCATCGAGGTGGCGGGCGATGTCTTCCAATCGGGCCAGATGATGGTATTCCGCCCTGGTGACGCCATTACAGTCAAAGCAGGCCCCGCCGGTGCGCGGCTGATGTTGCTGGGCGGCGAAACTCTGAACGGCCCGCGCCATATCTGGTGGAATTTTGTAGCTTCATCGAAAGAAAAAATCGAGGCTGCCAAGGACGCTTGGGCGGCCGGCGACTGGGAACACGGCCGCTTCAAGCTGCCTCCCAGCGATAAGGGCGAATTCATTCCCTTGCCGGACTAGATTAACACGAAAACGATGGAGGGGTCGTCTGGAAGAGCCATTATCAGACGCGGCAATTCTGGTGTGCGGTCTACGTGTACTGCACTTTGGACCGCCCAAATACCAAAGAGCCGTCGTCAAGATCAGCTGATGGAAGATCGTTCCGGTCTTGGAAGTAATCCTGGGTCATCACCCAAGGCTGGCGATCCCCCTGCCTGGGCAGAATGTCCAGGCTGCGCATAATGTAGCCCGCATTGAAGTTCTCCGGATCAATCCAGGGTCTTTCCTGCATGTCGCGGTCCTCATCGCGCAACATTGGTGTGACGGAGCTTGCTCCGTCGGTATCCATGTGATCGAGCAGCCTGCATATGTAATTCGAGACCAGATCGGCACGTAGCGTCCAGCTAGCCCTTAAGTACCCAAAAACCGTCGCAAAATTTGGAAGGCCGGTGAACATGATCCCTCGATGTGTAAAACACCGCGCCGGATTGATTGTTTCGCCATCCACCACCAGTTCAATATCACCGAACATGTTTAAGTTCAGACCTGTCGCTGTCACGATAATATCGGCCACAACAAGCTTGCCGGAAGCAAGGCGCAGGCCGACTTCAGTAAAGCTGTCGATGTGGTCGGTTACGATCTCAGCCTTGCCTGCTCGGATCGCGACAAACATATCTCCGTCCGGAAGCATCGCAATGCGTTGCCGCCATGGGCGGTAGCTTGGCGTGAAATGAGTGTCTACGTCAAAATCCTCACCCAGATATTTACGCGCGGCACCAATCAGTTCGGCGGCGAGGACCTCTGGTTCAGTTTTGGAACGCTGCACTGTGATCTGGCTTTCGTGCAGAAACTTGCGGCGCATTATCTCATGATACCACACGTCCGGCAAATCCAACGCACTCAGCGTCACGTTAAACTCATCCATCATGGGCCGGGGATAATAGTAAGTAGGTGATCGTTGAACCATTGTGACATGCGCGGCCTTTGCCGCCATTGCAGGCACGATGGTCGCCGCAGTGGCACCCGAGCCGATCACAACCACGTTTTTTCCTGTATGGTCGAGGTCTTGCGGCCAATTCTGCGGATGGACGATCTGGCCCCGAAAGGTATCCGTACCTGGCCAGTCCGGAGTGTAGCCTTCTGAGTGGCGGAAATACCCGGCACACATCCACAAAAAACCACAGGTCAGTGTCACCGGGGGCGCATTCGCGTCCCGCCGAACTGATAGCGTCCAGCTTTGAGTATCGCTGGACCACTCTGCCTTTTCAATTTGGTGGTTGAACCTGATTTTGTGACCAATGTCGTTTTCTTCGATGGCTTCTTCCAGGTAGTTAAGGATTTCTGCGGCGGATGCGATGGGAACGCCGGTCCACGGCTTCCAACTAAAGCCAAACGTGAAAAGATCGCTGTCCGACCTGATGCCAGGAAATGTGTGTGTGTGCCACGTTCCGCCTATTTGTGGCTTTGCATCCAGAATGACAAAACTTGATCCGGGCCGGTTTTTGCCTAGATGATAGGCTGCATCGATCCCTGAAATGCCCGCCCCGACAATCAAAACGTCGAAATGCTCAATCTTTGTCTCTGTCTCGTGTGTCTGTGCAGCGGGCAGGTTTGCATTCATTTTTGAACTCCAAAATGCAGTGGGCCTGTCGCGCCGACCAATTCATGTGAACGACACTCTGCAATTTTGAATGCGCATGTGTCGACAATAGCAGGTTTCAAAGCCACCCGAAGAGGATTTTGGGGATGAGAGCCTGTACGCGGATTTCTGGGCTCATACTGCTTGTACTTGCGCAATGCCACCAGCCCGGCCATCGCTTGCCCGTCCTGACTGGCGCAGATAACCAACTTGCTTAAGGCACCGCCGTGCAATTAGATTTCCCAAACTGAAAACAGAGAGCGAAAAGAATATGCCTGATGACGTTCACCCGCAGATACAGGCCATAATCGACCGAACCGTCGAACTGGGCATTCCAAAAGTACAGAGTATTTCGACTCAGGCTGCCAGAACCTTGGTCGAAAAAATGGCCGCTGCCAGGCGCGAAGACTATCCGCCCCCTGATGTTCTCAAGGTCGAAAATACCTCGACCGGGCCTGGTTACGGCCATGTCCCCGTTCGCATTTACAGAACAACCGCCGAGGAACGGGCACCAGTCATAGTCTTCTATCATGGTGGGGGTCATGTCTTCGGCAGCCTCGAAACGCACGATACTGCAGCCCGGTTTTTGGCCCGCACTACCGGCTGCACTCTGGTTTCGGTCGATTACAGGATGGGGCCTGAGCATCCGTTTCCCGCCGCTGTTGAGGATGCGTATGATGCGGCGCACTGGGTTGCTGATCACGCGGACGCCCTGCGCATTGATCCTGCCCGGCTGGCAGTCTGCGGTGACAGTGCCGGTGGCAATCTGGCCGCTGTGGTCGCTTTGATGGCGCGCGATAATGCGGCCTTTGCTATTTCCGCGCAGGTCCTGATCTATCCGGTTATCGACTATCGTGGCGGCACGCCGACCTACGCGCGCTATGGAAAAGGATACGGGATTCTCGAAGCCGACACAGTGAGCTGGTTCATGGAACGATATCTTCCGGACCCTGAACTACGGGGCGATTGGCGTGCAACTCCGCACAATGCAGCTTCGCACGCCGACCTGCCGCCCGCGCTGATCCTGACCGCCGAATGTGATGTACTGCGCGAGGAGGGCCGCGACTATGCAGCGCAGTTGAAGGCTGCAGATGTGTCGGTCGAGCATGTCGAGTTCAGGGGTATGATCCACGGGTTTTTCGGCTATCTGGGATTGGTTGATGACGCCGAGCGCGCGCACGAGATTTCGGCGCGATTCCTGGAATCTGTATGGAGATAACCGACTCCCGCGGCTTCGGCATCTTGGGAACCTCTACATCAGGCTGACTTGGTAGCCGCGGCTTTGTTGCACAAATCTGTCGAATGGATTCATGTTGTGAATCCAGTGTGATAACTGGCGGTGATGAGCAGCTGGACACCAACGACTTACAAGACCAAGAACTGGTCGGATTACCATCGTGCCCTGAAGCAGGCCTACAGCGATGCGGCCATACAAGCATGCTTGACCATCAAAGTGCTGTTCGGTTTGCCTTTGCGGCAGGCGACCGGGTTTGTGGAACGCCTGCTGGAATTGGCCGGGCTGGATTGGACGGTGCCGGACTTCAGCACACTGTGCCGGCGCCAGCGGACGTTTGTCAATCCCAGTGCAAAATGGGTCAGCTTCCCGGAGTGATATGGGACAGTTTGTTTGGGAGTTGGCGGCGCCTTGGCGCGTGTGCTTTTCATATAGCTGACGCGTGCCATGGCGCGCTGGCCGCAGGCCAGCACCTCTCTTTTTCCGGGTTGGATTTCAGCTTCTGGTTCTGCGGCTCTGGCGCATTGAGACAAAAATGCACTGTGTGAAACTGCTCGGTCAGCGCCTCTCTGCGCGGGACTTCGAGCGCCAGGTTGCCGAGATCCAAATTCGCGCCGCGATCCTCAACGGCTTCACTGCGCTTGGCATACCCGAAACTGTTATCGTAGGATAAATCCGTCTGGGGTAAGGGGGAGGCCAACCTCAGGCCGGTTTGTGCAACATCTGTAACCGCCCCATGCGCAAGAGGTCTTTTCAGAGCTGACTTTGACGCGTCGTCAGGTGCTGACATATGTCCGGCCTCTCGTGCGGCGTCATACATGCCGCGGGCCCGTATGGTGTTCGAAAGTCGGGTCCAGATCAAAGCCGCGTGCTCGTAGGCACTCTGTTGCACACTGGTTCTCCCGATCCCGTCTCACGACCGTTGCGCCATCCATCGCCCGGCAACACATGTGCAGCATGTGTGAGAGGGATGTTAGCAAGTGCCACGCGCACAAGCATCGGTGGCTTGCGCAACAACATTCCGTCCATCCATGTGCCCGGCCGCGCCAATGGATGGACATGCCGCTTTATGATAACGCTGTTGGCTCCAATGATCAGCAATCGCCTCAGTGATCGCTCTCCTGTCCCACGGCAGGTGATGCTGGCATCACCGATAGGGCATCTTCGTCGTCGCCCCGCCCCAAGACGCTGCTTTCCACCTGTCGAATGCTGTCGCGGCAGTGTGGGGCGGAGCGAGGGCAACCAAAGCCGTGGCGATCAACGGTCTAATGCCCATTGTCTGGCAGGGTATGTTTCCATGCCCGAGAGGGGGAATTGTCATCAGCCGACGCGCCACCTCATTCTCCTTGGCGCGTCGACGGATCTCGGCATCCAGTTTGCCGATCTGGTCATCGAGACGGGTCTCTGTCTCGATCAGGACCAGCAATGTTGGGCGAGCTTCGTCGGGCAAGCCACTTGCTGCGTCCTCTACGATCGCAATCAGGCGTGCGGCATTCGCTGCCCCCTTTGGAATCACCTCTCCGAACTCCGTCCTCCTCTCGGCTGATTGCGTTGCAATCGCCTGCCGGGCAGTGGGTGGCCGCATCATGCCAAGAGCGTGTTTACAACACGACGCGCATTGATCACCTGGGTGCGTTGCCGGATCAGCAACTCACGGACCCGGAACACACCTCTCATGGTTTGCAAGCAAACCACTGCCGGGCAAGGCATGGCCGCGCCCTGCACATCTTCGTTTTTAACCGACACGAAACGCATCGACGGGCGCGCAGCTGCTTCACTAATCGCTTCAGCCTCAGCCATGTCGTTCTTCTGGCGTTTGACGAAGGGCTTGACGTAGGCTGGCGGGATCAAACGTACCTCGTGGCCCAACTTGGCGATCTCGCGGCCCCAGAAATGAGCGCCGCCGCAGGCTTCCATCGCAACGATGCATCGTGGAAGTTGGCTAAAAAACACCAGAACCTGCGTCCGCCGCAATGTCTTGCGCAGCACCGCTCGGCCTGCGCCGTCAGCTCCGTGAACCTGAAACACATTCTTCGTCAGATCGAGCCCGACTGTGATAATCTCCGACATGACCGCTCTCCCTTGTGGATCATTGCAGACCCACCTTGGCACATCGATGCCGTTGGGGGCGGTTACATCATCAAAGCCGGTAGCCGTCACTGTTGTCAGCTCTCCCTTTCCGCATGCCGTGCGGGGTCCTCTGGTTCAGGGTGGTTACTGAGCTCGTGATCTGGTTGACCAAAGTTGCCGCCGTGGCCATTCGCCGTTGTCGGCCCAACTGGCGCGAACGGCCCTAACGTTTGAAGAATGGGACAGAGTCATTTCGATACCCTCCCAAATGATGGTGAGGGGTATCTGAAATATCTCCTGTGGGCTTGTCTCTGCTGCAATCATTCTATTTGCAGGGATTGCCAGAGCCGGGCAGGGGAGTAGTCTCGGATTGCAGGGGAGTAGTCTCGGATTAGGGGGATCGTAGATATGGAAAAACAGCTCTCAGCCTTTGGCATCGGTTTCGTCACTGGTTTCGTGTGAACTTCCGCAACGCCTGCTCTGACCCTGAGTGTGATGGATATATGCAGATGTATGATGACCGCGCAGAGCGTGATTGGTGTTCCTCATGCAAGCGGCAAGAACGGCGGGTTGCGCGGGGTGGATAGTTTTTTGAATATGGGCCAGAGGTAAGCCGCCAACCTCAGTTGATATCCACGGCTTTCCTCTTGAGGACCCCCAGTGGAACAGTCTCAAGGGCGCTCTTATGGGTGCTTTCAAGAACTATATGCGGCGCTGCATCTTCTTGATGTGCTTGCAGCCAGCGATCCACGCACAGGCACCATCGATCTCCCTCTTTCAATCCGGCAAATTCGAATTCTGGTCGAGGCGTTGAAAGGTCGTTTCCTATATACTTTGAAAAGGCCAAGAACTCTTTGGTCATTATGCAGCAAACAGTGTGCTTCCCCAGATCGGCACCCCCAGTATTACAGCAGCCATCGCGAAAAAAACCTGTTACCGGAGATGTAGAGCAGGGTTTAAGTTCTTCGCCCAAGACATTTAGGCTTGGATCCATCGTCAACGGTTTATCGCTCATCAATCGTGTCCTCGATTATATATTCCTCTGATTAGCACATTCGACAGCGAAGCAGGAGAGGGTGTTAGTGACGGTCAACAGGTTCGCCACGTCCATTGATCCAGTGTATTGCCTCGTAGGCGTCGGGATGCTGGATGGGGCAGGTGGCAGGTGGCCATCCGCAATTTCGAAAAGACGGGACGATGCGTCAGGGAGTGGGGTGCTGCCCGCAATCAGTCCGCTATTCTTTACCCGGAACAGTTCAACAGATGACCCGTTTCAGCGGTATGGGCTGATGGTCATACACAGAGCTTCGGATACTCCCTTCAGTTGCCTCGTGCGTAAAATTCTAGCAAAAAAATTCTTATTTGTTGGCGATCGAGACTCATCTCACATACTTGAACCTTTGCCAGACACAAAGCCTGAAGGGTAGGGATCATGTCTTGGAACAAACCGAAGAGTTCATACTTAGAGCGAGAAATTGTGATGGCAGTGATCAGAACCTCATGACGCAGTTCACATCTGTTCTTGGACCCCAACGGGCCGAACCTATTCCACCAAAACCGAACCGTATCGTGGCTCACGCGACACCGTGTTCGTGCAGACGATCTTCGACAAATTGAAATGAAAGCGGAAAACGAACGTAGAGCATCACTGCCAAGCGGATGATTTCAGGCGACGTCTTGAAGTAACGGAAGGGGCTTTCTGCCATCCCGCGAAACGAGATCGCCACCCTGGTCGGCTCAACCAAGTTTCTTCTGACGGTGCCGCCAGAGCGTCTTTACCTCCAGCGTGCGGCAGATCTCTGGTTTGTTTCCCGTGTCAGACCGCCCGCGATAAGGCGCGTGCAAGGGCTCTGCCGTCAGACCCAAAAACATGAGTGTTGAGGTCCCTGATCCTTAGACCAAACCGGTCGCCGGGTTTGGTCGCAATATTTCCGTGCACACGCACCATCATCGGTCCAAGACCGTCAACCAAAACGTAAATATTTGTGTCAGAGCCAAGATGTTCGACCACGTCGGCCACAGCGGTCAGATGTCCTTCATCGGCGGCAACAACATCGATATGCTCCGGGCGAATGCCCAGCTCAAAGGCGTCGCTGGTGTCGACCAGATGCGGTATGGGCAAAAACGATCCATCAGCCAGCGTCACCCCACCCTTGGCCGGGGACACTGGCACGACATTCATCGTGGGAGATCCGATGAATTGGGCCACAAATTTATTGGCGGGCCGCTCGTATAGATCCAAGGGGCTTCCGACCTGCTGAATATTGCCGCTGTCTAGTACGACGATACGGTCAGCCAGCGTCAACGCCTCGACCTGATCATGGGTCACATAGATCATAGTGGCGCTCAATTTCTGGTGCAGGCGCGCGATTTCCAGACGCATTTCGACACGTAGTGCAGCGTCCAAATTTGAAAGCGGCTCGTCGAACAAGAACGCACGTGGATCGCGGATGATTGCGCGGCCCATGGCAACCCGCTGACGCTGACCGCCTGACAGTTCTTTTGGCAGTCGCTTTAGCAGGCTGCTCAGCCCAAGGGTTTTTCCCGCCCTGGCGACGCGGCTATTGCGTAGGTCAGCAGCATCACGGCGAATTTCCATCGAAAATCCCATATTCCGCGCCACATCCATATGCGGATAAAGCGCGTAGGATTGGAACACCATTGCAATGTCACGGTCGCGGGGCCGCACATCGTTCATGCGGTTGCCGTCAATCTCGAAGTCACCAGCGGTGATGGGCTCTAGCCCGGCGATCATCCGCAGTAACGTCGACTTACCGCAGCCAGATGGCCCGACAAGGACAACGAACTCTCCATCCTGAATGTCGAGGTTGATGTTGCGCAAGACTTCGACAGAGCCATAGCTTTTTGCGACGTTCTTTAGCTGGATACGTGCCATTTTCGCCCTTTACCCTTTGACCGCGCCGGACGTCAGGCCCTGCACAAGATAGCGTTGAATGAAGATGAAGAAGAGACAGCTAGGCACCAGTGCCAGCACCCCAGCGGCCATCATCTGCCCCCAATCGACCGAGAACTTTGACACGAACGTCAAAAGCCCGACTGGGAATGTCATGGTGTCATTCTTGCTGATCAGCATCAGCGCAAACAAAAGCTCGGACCATGCGGCGGTGAACACAAAGCCCAGCGTGGCCCCTAGCCCCGGCAATGTCAGCGGCAGGATCACTTTGCGCAGCGCCTGAAACCGCGAACAGCCGTCCATCATCGCCGCCTCTTCCAGATCCTTGGGGATGCCGTCAAAGAACGACTGCATCAGGAAGGTCGCAAAAGGAATGTTGAAGGCAGTGTAGACGATAATCAGACTGGTCAGCGAATTGAGCAGGCCCAGACTTGCGACAACCTTGTAGATCGGGGCGATGATCATCAGCAGCGGAAACATCTGAGTAATCAGCATCACTGCAATAATGATCTTTTTGCCGCCAAAGTTGAACCGAGAGAAGGCGTAGCCGGCACCTGCGGCAAAAACCGTTGTCAATCCAGCGGTGCCCAGGGACACAACCAGCGAATTGGTGAAATACGACAGAAAGTCTGTTTGAAACAGAACTGCCGTGAAATTGGAAAGCGTGAATTCGCTGGGCCACAAGCGGGTTCCATCGGAATAGATCAGCCTGTCTGGCGTCACTGCGATTTTCAGCAACCAATACAAGGGGAACAGCGCAAACGTCAGGTAGAACAGAATGGCTGCGTATTTTCCAATGACCATCGCGGGGCGCTGTAGCTGTGCAAATACCATCAGAGAATTAGACCTTTACCAGCTTTTTACGAAGCACCAGAAGAAGCACGGCATAGACCATCAGGATGCCCAGCAACGCGACCGCTATGGCCGACGCATAGCCAAAATCCAGTTTTCTAAACGCAGTTGTGAAGATGTAGGATGACACGATCTGGGTTGAACTTGCCGGGCCGCCGCCAGTCATGACAAAGATCAGATCAGCGAAGTTGGCGATCCAGATCGTCCGCAGCATCACAGTGATCGCGATCATCGGAGCCAGAAACGGCAGGGTGATTTTGGTGAATGTCTGCCATGCGCTGGCGCCGTCGATTTCAGCGGCCTCATACATGTCCCCTGGGATTGACTGCAAAGCCGCCAGTAAGGTGATGGCAAAGAACGGAACGCCAAACCAGACATTGGCCGTAATCGGGCCCCAAAGTGCCAGGTCGGGGTCACCCAGAATGTTGTAGGGCTCTGACAGTACTCCCAATGCCGCCAGCCAATGGGGGATTGGGCCGATCACCGGGTTGAACAACCAGGCCCAGGTCAGCGCCGACAGAAAAGTGGGCACCGCCCAGGGCAAGAACACCAGCGCCTGAAACAGCTTTTTGCCGTAAAACTGCGTATTCAAAAGCAGAGCCAACCCGAGCCCCAGAAAAAACTGAAGCGTGATCGACCAGAAAGTCCACCAAAACGTGTTTTCCAGTGCCAGCCAGAATTTGCGATCCGACCAAAGCTTTGTGTAGTTCTCAAACCCGACCCAACCAGTGTTGAACGGGCGCAGTAGATCGATGGACTGGAATGAATACGAAATACCGATCACCAGCGGCATCAGCATCACGGCCCCGATCAGGATGATCGCTGGGGACAGATAAAAGAACGGCTCGACCGCATACTGCCAGTAGAGCGAGCGCCGAGCCCGGTGTCCACCGGGCTCGGTCACAATATGTTTGCGCGTGATCACTGCGCGGCTTTCCACTTGGCATGTTCTTTCGTCAGGAAGCCTGCCCATTCATCGGCAAGATCCTGTGCACTGCGCTGACCCAACAGGGCCTCTTGTGCAGTTTCAATCACCATCGTGCTGCCAAAGTAGCCCCATTGCTCCAGATAGGTCGGCATGATCGTTGGCTCATACTGGGCACCGTTCAGCTCGTCGAACCAGCCCTTGAACTGCTCGGTCTGGAAATGCGGATCTTGATCTGCACCTTCGTGGATCGGGATCACTCCAACGTGCTTTGACCATGTTGCGTTTGCATCCGGAGTGGACAATGCCGCGACCAGGTTCCAGGCGTCGTTTTCATGTTCGGTCGACTTGAACACGGACCAGCCAGCAAATCCAATAGTCGGAAATGCCTTGCCCGACGGGCCCGTTGGCATCGGGATAACTGCAAAATCTTCGGCTGGCATACGCTCGGAAATTGCGATCAGTGCATCCGGGTCCTGATCCAGGAAGGCGCAGGTGCCCGAATAGAAACCGGCGACGATTTCATTGAAGCCCCAGTTGACACTGTCCCTGGGCGCATAGCCGTTCTGGTACATATCAAGCAGGAACTGGATGCCTTCGACCGAGCCGGGTTCATTCAACCGGCTTTTGCCGTCTTCGGTGAAAAATTCATTGGTGCCATTCATCACGGCCGCCATCATGATCCAGCCATTGGTGCCACCGGGGCCGCCACGCAGACAATATCCCGATTTACCTGGCAGCGCGGAAACCATCTTTGAGGCCTCCATGAATTCAGCCATCGTCGCGGGAGGGCCCTCGACGCCGGCTTCAGCGAGCAATTTTTTGTTGTAGAACATGGCGCGCAGATAGAACCCGTAAGGGATCATATAGGCATCACCAGACTGGCGTGCCATATCCAGCGTTTTCTGCGTCAGGGTGTCGCCGTGGTCCCAGCCCGCAATGTGCTCCTCAAGACTGGCCAACTGGTCAGAACCCGCATAAAGCGCCAGCCAAGAGTCGGGCATTTCGACAACATCGGGAACATCGCCCCCCGCCACCATCGTGGCCAGCTTTTCAAATGCCTGCCCCCAAGGCAGGCTAATGATTTCTACGGTGACGCCGTCATTCGCGGCTTCATAGTCGTTCACCAGTGCCTGCAACGTTTCCGTGCGCGACGGGCTGGTGATGACCTCGACCAGTTTCAGTGTTGTGTCCGCATATGCCGATGACGCCATCAGTGTCGCGGCAAGCCCTATACTTTTGAAGAGATGTCTCATGTTTCCTCCGGTTGGTAATGTGGTTTTTTTTGGTGTCGCGTTACGCGGCACTCTTGCTCAGGGCCGACTCAAAATCGGCCCAAAGGTCGTCAACATTCTCCAGCCCAAGGCTGATCCGCATCAGCGACGGCGAAACGCCGAACCGCTGCATCGAATTTTCTTCGCCAGCCTGTGCAAGTGCCACCCGCGCGGGCAGTATCAGGCTCTCAAAACCGCCCCAACTGACCCCCAGCCGGAACAGGCTTAGCGCATCGGACAGGCGCGGAATGTCTATGCTATCGTCCAGTTCGAATGACATCAGGCCAGAGCGCCCGCGTAGACCCGGTACCGAATTTGCACCGGGTGAATGCACCCGCGTCACGCAGGGCAAATTCGACAACCGGTCAACAAAGGTATTCGCCGTGGCCTGATGCTGCTGCATTCGCGCGTCCAGCGTACGCAGGCCACGCGTGAGCAGGAAGGCCTCAAACGGAGCCAATTTTGCACCCAGCAGGGGCAAGGTCAGATCACGGATCTGGTCGATCAGTTCATGCGACGACACAACAACACCGGCCACGGTATCCGAATGTCCCGATATGAATTTTGAGGCCGAGTGAACGACGATATCAATCCCCAGTGTTAGCGGGTTCTGAAAAATGGGTGTGGCCCAGGAATTGTCGATCACAGTCAGCGCACCATGGCGCCGCGCGTGCTCTGCCACCTTGGGCAGGTTCATCGGCTGGAACACCACCGAATTGGGGCTTTCCAGATAGGCTAGCGTGACACCTTTTAGCAGATCGGGATCGTTCTCAAAGGCAGCGATCGGATGATACGAGACCTCAACGCCGAAAGGTTTCAGCAGCCGTTCAAACAGACGATACGCATCAGGATAGGTATGCTCGACACAGGCAATATGGTCGCCGGGTTTGACCAAAGCGAAAATGGTCGAAGAAATTGCAGCCATACCCGAGGCAAAACCAACGGCGGCCTCGCCGCGTTCGGCTGTTGCCATCAGCGCCTCAAATGCGGCAACGGTCGGGTTTTGCACACGGGTGTAGATGGCAGTGTCGCTGCGGCCCGCCATCCGGTCCTCAAACGCCTGATAACTGTCAAAAGTGAACAGCGAGCTTTGCACGATCGGTGGCGTGACAGAGCCATGTGCGCCGCCAAAGGCAGCCGCCAATAGTGTCGAAATTTCCTGGCTTTCAAATTCGCTAGTCACTTTTCTGACCCTTCATCACTTTGAGAACTTCCTGCTCTACCATGTCGCAAATTTCGGCAGACAATTTAGCAGCGGCATCGACATCGCCGGCGGCAATCGCCTCGGCCAATGGACGATGCAGGGGGATGCTGGCCTGACCCAGATGTGGCGTGCCAAACGGTGTTTTGTAGATGTCGTGAAACGCGCCGTGGATCTGCGAAATCAACTGTTGAAACAGTGGATTTCCGGACGCCTCATAGATCGCGCCATGAAACCGTGCATCGGCTGGACGCCAGTCTTCGTTGGCCTCGTACACCGCCAACAGCTCGGCCATTCTCGCGATGATCACCTTGCGTTGCTGATCGGTTGCCAGCCGGGTGGCAATCTTTACCGCCTCGATCTCCAGCGGGCGACGAACGGCATGGGTTCGCAGCAGGCTTTCGGCCTCGACCTTTAGGGTCAATGGAATTCGGATGGACGTTGTTGAAATCTCGGCGGCTAGGGTCGTGCCCGCACCTTTATTGCGCACCACGATACCCATGCCCTGCCAGGCCTTTAGCGCCTCGCGAATGGTGGAACGTCCCACATTCAGACGGCGGGCCAGTTCAACCTCGGGCGGCAACCTGTCGCCAACCTGAAGGTTCGCAGCCTCGATCATTTCAACCAATGCGTCCAGCACACCGCGTCCGGATTCCAGCGGCTGAAGATGCCGCAGCAGATCCTCAGCGGCGGCCGCTTTCGTCTGTTTAGTCCTAGGGTGGTTGTCCGACACGTAGTGGCCCCTTGGTTGGCGAGTCGGTGTACCATTGTCTTTGTCAGACATTATGTCAACATTGTCTGACATTGCCACACCAGAGGCACGGCAAAGAGTTGGCTGACCATCAAAGACTGACGCTGGCAACAGATGTCGACGTCTATTTTTGCGGCCCCCAGTCTCCCCTCACGGCAGATTGCTCTGCAATCGCCTGTCAGGCAATGCGTGGCAGCGCGGATCAAATGGAAACACCAACAGGCTGCTGAGGCAATATCTACCGCGCGGAACCGATCTCTCTGTCCCGATAAACGAACCGGGAAGCCGCGCGCTTTGCCCTATTCGCGCAACAAAGTTACTGTGCGGGCATCCTGTAGGGCGCAATCCTAGTCATGCCGGTCCCGATAGCAGGATTAATCAGCACCTCGAAGCTAGGCGTTGAGCCCTGGGTGCGCGTTGGATGATATAGGCAATCACGAACACCATTCCGAACCTGTGGCATCTGGCTTTCCGAAGCCGGATAACTCGACAACCTGAGGATTCAGACTAATTTTGCGACATTACTCTTAATATTCTCCGGGGGTAGAGCCAGCTTAGTTTGTCGATCGGGACGTTGCCCCCAAATTCAAGTAGAAAGGTGACTGCGAATGTTTTGGATGTCCAAAAACTTACTTACATCTGTCACGGGAAAATTGTCAGGCCCGGCGGCAATATTGGTGCTCGGGTTGATTGCACCTGCCGAGACTTTAGCGGACGAAGCAGATGCTAGGTCCATTTTGAAATCCATGTCGGACTACGTTGCCTCTCAGGACGCGATTTCATTTGGGTTTGACGCAAATCTTGAAGTCGTGACAAAAGACGGCCAGCGCCTTGCCCTAGCCAGTTCAGGAACAGTTTCATTGAATCGCCCTGAGAATTTTCATACGGCTCGTGCAGGCGGCTTTGCGGATATAGAGACGTTTTTCGACGGCAAAACTCTGACGTTACTTGGGAAAACGGCGAACGTATATGTGCAGGTTGATGCCCCCGGTTCGGTCGATGACCTGGTAGAAATGATGGAGACCAAGCTTGACCGATCTCCACCGGCCGCCCACCTGATATTGTCAAACTCTTATGATCAATTGATGCAGGGGGTGACGAATGTGAAAGACTTGGGCAGCGGTGTGATCGGCGGAGTAGAATGCGATTTCCTTGCATTCCGCGCAGATGAAGTTGACTGGCAGATTTGGATCGCTCATGGCGATAAACCATACCCATGCCGCTATGTGGTAACGTCCAAGAAAATTGCCGGTGCGCCGCAATACAGCATCCAGATCAACAATTGGGCAACTGGCAGCGATGTAATAACGGAAGAATTCACTTTTGAGAACACAACAGATGCTACTCAGATCGACGTTGCAGATCTGCGCAGTAAGATGAGCGAACTTCCAGGCCATTTTAAGACGGGAGAATAACAATGAGTGTATCGAGAAAACTGGGACTGATTGTGCTTACATATGTGTTGGCATTTGGCGGTCTGGAACTTGGTGAACGATTGTCCGTTTCTGGTATTCACAGTTATGTTTCGACTGCTGAGGCAACAGTTGGTCGGCCCCTGACACCGGTCAGTGTCGCGGGCGTGGCCCGAAGGAACAACCGGCGAAAATAGGCTAAGGGCCGGGTTTGGACCAGTAAATCGCTGCGGTTTGAACGAACGCCGGGTCAGGGCCGTTCACTTGGGTTGTAATGGCTGCTCTCGGTGCATTGTTCATGCTCAGTGCAGCACTTTGTAGAATGGGTTCGAACCCGCCCTTCGCCGCAATGGTCATGAACGGCAGGTGTGGGCCGTTCGCTCCAGTTTCACTGATCCCTGTGCCGGTCTGGAAGGCCCGCTAAGCCGCCGCAGGCACCGTGAACAACGAGGTCACTTCACCAACAGGCGAGCCCTTCCGCATCGACAACTCGACGTTGACACCGCTGTCTATCACGGGCCGGGGAGGGCGGCGCAAAGTAAGCTCGGGTCGACCCCAAAACTAAGCGCAATAACCGCAGTCTGGCTCCGGAGGTCTGTTCGAATGGCGGCATTAGTTTTCGATCCGATCCGAGATTTCCTTACATGCGATTTCCATAGCAGGCCGAAGCGCATCCAAAGATGGCCGGGTATATCTCTGCCCGGTTATCGACAGCGGCGTATGGTTCAGCAACCGACCAACGATCTCTTCCAGAACTCCAGCTTCCATCGGACTGTCGCAAATGTCCTGCGATGCATGTGCGGGTTGAATTTGAGCCTTTCCGGCTTGGTGATGTGCCCTGCCACTGATTTTGGAGACGGAAACACCCATTGATGGCTGAGAGGGCGCAGCGGTGTCAGGATCTCATGTTGTACCTGGAGGATACTTGCGCTGACTGTGCCGGGCCACGACATCGTGAACCAAATCATCCGCCCGCGTTTGGCCTGCGATCATGTGCTGGCGGGTCAAACCATCTTCATGCCCTCTCGGCAGATTGCTGCGCAATCGCCTGCCGGGCGACAGACGACACCACCGTCGGGCTATTACAAAAGGGCAATGGCAAAGGGCGCAACAAGACGCCTGTGGGTCAATGCCAGAGATGAACGCCCTTGAGGCGGTACAGCGCCACCCGCCGCTTGGTATTCGTTCTCCACCAGTCGGGGTGCGGAGCACCCCAGCCAACATCTGCAAACATATGAGGGCTTTGCCCATGCGGATGCCTATGCAGGCTACAACGACCTCTATCGCACAGGGCGGGTGACAGAGATGGCCTGCAAGCTTAACCGCGTAAACCCAGAGGCCTGGTTTGCTTGGGTGCTGGAACGCATCCAAGACCATCCCGTCAGCCGTATCAACGAGCTGAAGCCATGGGAGTATCAGGCTGTAATCGAGACCCAAAAAGCTTAGGCCGAAGCAAAATCGGTGCATGAATAGCCGCAGCGTTGGTGCTTGCCACAGGCCAACGCGCAGACAAAAACAAATACAGTGCCGTTTCAAAGCAATCCGTCATGCGCAGAGATTTCTGACAGCCCATGATGAAACCGCGAACCTGTTCCGTCCGTTGTGTCAGAGAAACGACTGTTTCTTTTTGGGTCCGTTCATTCTGCCGCCACGGGCAGGATCAGATCTGGCAGCAAGCCGGCCAGTTCGGACCGGCATGAGCCACAATTGGTTCCGGCCGACAAAGTCCCGCCAATGGCCTCGACGCTGGTCAGGCGCTGTTCTTCGATCGCCGCCAGGATGGTGTTGCGGCCAACATTGTAGCAGGCGCAGACAATTGGGCCGGGATCGGGCATTCCGGCGGCTGGGCGACCGGACAGAACGGCATCGCCATCGGTGCCGGGCAGTTGTGCCAAATGATCGCGCGACAGTGCGATGGTGTTTGGTGCAGCAAACAGTGCGCCAACCAGTTGACCACCTTTGTAAAAGGCAAAGCGATAGATGCCGCGCGCCGGATCACAAAGGGTTTGCTCGGTGGCATTCGCGTCACCCACCAGATCACGGGCATAGGCGGCCCAGTCGTTGGGGGCGTCGGTGCTGGCCAGCTCAGCCCGCCAGCCGTTGTTGGTGCGCGACATGGCCCAATAGTCGGTTGTCGGCTGCATCTGGTTCATCGAGACGGCAAAGCCATGCCAGCCCGGTTTGAACTTGGACAGCGCCACCACGGCGGCCTTGCTCTCTGGCTGGCCAGACACAGCATCAACAACCGACGGCACCAGATTGTCGATCCGGGCCGAGGGCGCGGTCTCATTGGTCCAGTGGATCGGGGCGAACACCTCACCCGGCAATACGGAGTCGGTGATCAGCACACGCAGGATCGCGCTGCCCAAAGGACTGCGCAGGGTCACCAGATCGGCAGGTTTGAACCCTTGTTCGGCGGCGTCGCGGGGGTGAATTTCCAGAAACGGCTCAGCCAGATGCGCCGACAGACGCGGCGATTTACCGGTGCGGGTCATGCTGTGCCACTGATCGCGCACCCGGCCGGTGTTCAGACGGAAGGGGAACCGAGGCCCGGTTTTGGCGGCTGGGGCACGGTGTTGCAGCGCCAGCATCTGCGCCTTGCCGGATGGGGTAAAGAACTGACCATCACCAAAGAAGCGGCCTCCCTGGCGGGTCTTGGTGACCGGCCAGCGGGTTGGCTCCAGCGCATCATATCCGGCTTCTCCCAGATCAGCCAAGCCGGAGATGTCAAAGTCACGACCCAGGGCCGCCGCCTGACCAGATAGTTTGGCGTATTCGTCAAAAATCTCAGCGGGCGATGCGTAATTGAATGCTGCGTTCCAGCCCATGCGGCGGCCCACCTCGGCCAGGATTTCCCAGTCGGGTTTCGCCACACCGGGCGCAGCCAGCACGGCGCGCTGGCGGCTGATGGTGCGGTCCGAATTGGTCACGGTGCCGGATTTCTCAGCCCATCCGGTGGCGGGCAGCAGCACGTCGCACAACCGGGCGGTATCGGTGGCGCCAGTGATATCGCTGACCACGGTAAAGTCGCAGGATTTGATCGCGGCACTGACTGCATCGGCGTCGGGCATTGAAACGGCAGGGTTGGTGTGGATGATCCACAGCGCCTTGATCCGGCCATCGCCCACCGCCTTGAACATATCAACGGCCTTTAGCCCCGGTGCCGTGGGGATCGTCGGAGCCTGCCAGAAACCCTGCACCACTTGGCGATGCTCGGGGGTCTCCAACTCCAGATGGCAGGCCAGCATATTGGCCAGACCGCCCACCTCGCGACCACCCATGGCGTTGGGCTGGCCGGTGACGCTGAACGGGCCCATGCCGGGCAAACCGATACGACCGGTGGCAAGGTGGCAATTGATAATGGCGTTGACTTTGTCGCTGCCGCTGGAGGACTGGTTGACTCCCTGGCTGAACACGGTGACCACGCGTTTATTGTTGATCCACAGATCGGTGAAGGCGCGGATCTGTTCGGCGTCCAGCCCGGTGACCGATGCATCGCTGTTGCGGGCTGCGTCAAAGGCGGCTTGCGCGCCTTCGACGTGGCGCAGGAAGTCCCGGTCGGTGGCGTCGTTTTCTTCGATTGCACTCAGCAGCGCATTGAACAGCGCCACATCAGCGCCGTTGCGCAGTTGCAGATGCATGTCCGCGCCATCACAGGATGCGGTGCGGCGGGGGTCGACCACCACCAGCTTCATCTCGGGACGGGCCTTGCGGGCGGCCTGAATGCGCTGGTTCAGCACCGGGTGGCACCAAGCCAGATTTGAGCCGACCAGAACAATCAGATCGGCCTGTTCCAGATCCTCATAGGTGCCGGGAACAGTGTCACTGCCAAAGGCACGCCGCTGTCCGGCCACGGTTGAGGCCATGCAAAGGCGGGAATTGGTGTCGATATTGGCCGACCCGATGAAACCTTTCATCAGCTTGTTGGCCACATAGTAGTCTTCGGTCAGCAATTGCCCCGAGACATAAAGGGCAACGCTATCGGCCCCATGTTCCGCAATAGTCTGCGAGAACTTGGAGGCCACCAAATCCAGCGCGGTGTCCCAATCGGTGTCAGTACCATTGACGCGCGGGGCCAGTAGTCGACCGTCCAGCCCAATTGTTTCGCCCAATGCATTGCCTTTGGAGCACAGACGACCCTGATTTGCCGGGTGATCGGGGTCACCGCGCACCTTCAGACCACCTTGGCCGTCAGTACGCAACAGCACCCCGCACCCCACTCCGCAATAGGCGCAGGTTGAACGCACTTCGGGGAAACCGCTGCCGTCCATCATTCAGCCGCTACTGTAGTAACTGCAGAGGCCGTGATCAGGATGCGGCCGTCTTCCAGCTTGATCGGATAAGTCGCAACCGCGCCTTCGTCGGCGCCCTGCGCTTCGCCTGTGGTCAGATCAAAGACCCAGTTGCGCATTGGGTCCGTGACCTTGTTGTCATGCTGGATGCCGTTCGACAATGGGCCGGCCTTGCCTGGAAGATACTCGTCGAGAGCAAAGATCTGGCCCGAGGCGGTGCGAAACACCGCTATATCGCCCCGGTGGGTGCGCACCACCCGTGCGCCACGCGGTGGGATGTCATCAAGGCTACCGATATCGATAAAATCGCTCATTCTGCTGCCACCTTTGTGAAGTCTGCCAATGGGGTGAACTCATGGGCGTCTACGCCCTGTTTTGCCCGCTCAGCCCAGGGGTCGATTTGGTAGAACTGCTGCGCGTAATGGAACTTCTCCGCCTTCTCTTTGCGGTTTGCCAGATCGTCTACAATCTGCTCTTTGATCCAGTCCAGACCAACCTTGGCGATCCATTTGTAGGGGCGGTGCAGATACTGCGCACCTTCGCGGTACAGCTGGTAGAACGCGCAGGAAACTTCGATGGCGTCTTCTTCACTTGCGACCTGAACCAGCAGTTCAGTTTGACGCAGGTCCAGACCCGCCGCGCCGCCAACCAGGATCTGATAGCCACTGTCTACACAGATGATGCCGAGATCCTTACAGGTGGCCTCGGCGCAGTTGCGCGGGCAGCCCGAGACCGCCAGCTTGAACTTATGCGGCGACCAGGCGCCCCACATGGCCTGTTCGATCTTGATGCCCAGACCGGTTGAGTCCTGAGTACCAAAGCGGCAATGATCGGTGCCAACACAGGTCTTCACGGTGCGCAGACCCTTGGCATAGGCCTGACCGGAGATCATCCCGGCCTCGCCCAGATCATACCAGATCGCTGGCAGGTCTTCTTTCTTGACGCCCAATAGGTCGATCCGCTGGCCGCCGGTGACTTTGACGGTTGGTACATTGTATTTGTCGGCCGCATCGGCGATGGCGCGCAGCTCGTTCGGGGTGGTGATGCCGCCCAGCATCCGCGGCACCACCGAATAGGTGCCGTCTTTCTGGATGTTGGCGTGAACACGTTCGTTGATGAAACGGCTTTTGCCATCATCCTCATACGTACCGGGCCAGGCGCAAACCATGTAGTAATTCAGCGCTGGGCGGCAGACGTGGCAGCCACAAGTGGTTTTCCAGTCCAGCTCCTGCATCGCCTGCGGGACCGACTTCAGCTCTTTGGCAATGATCAGCTTGCGCAGATCGTCATGCGAGAGATCGCTGCATTTACAGATGACTTCTTTTTCCGGCATCTTGAAATCGTCACCAAGAGTGATCCCCAGCAGATCAGCCACCAGACCAGCGCAGCTGCCGCAGGACGACGCCGCCTTGGAACTTGCCTTTACCGCGTCCAGCGTATGAGCGCCGGTGTTGATCGCCGCAACAACCTGTGCTTTGGAAATGCCGTTGCAGCCGCAGATTTCTGCATCATCCGGCAAGGCTGCAACGGCTGCCAACGGGTCCATGGCGGACCCTCCCTGGTAGGCCGGTCCAAAAATGAGCGTATCGCGCATGTCTGAGATGTCGCGGGCGTCTTTGATCAGGCCATAGAACCAGCTGCCATCATCGGTGTCGCCATACATGACAGCGCCGACCAGCGAGTTGTTTTCAATGACCAGACGTTTGTAAACGCCGCGTGCAGGATCACGAAAGATGATGTCCTCGCGGTTTTCGCCCTCGGCAAAGTCGCCAGCGCTGAACAGATCACAACCGGTGACTTTCAGCTTGGTTGAAACCTCTTTCTGAACAAAACTGGCCTCTTCACCCAGCAGCGTCTTGGCCACAATTTTGGCTTGCTCGTACAGCGGAGCAACCAGCCCAAATAGCGCGCCATCGTGTTCGACACATTCGCCAACCGCCAACACGTCTTTGTTTGAGGTCAGCATTTGATCGTCAACGTGGATGCCGCGCCCAACCATGATGCCTGAGTCTTTGGCCAGTCCAGTGTTAGGGCGGATACCCACGGCCATGACCAGCAGGTCACAGGGCAGTTCGGTGCCATCATCCAGCAGCAGCGCGCGGAGTTTGCCGTTCTGGCCCAGGATCTCTTTGGAGTTGGCCGAGCATTTAACAGTGATGCCTTTATCAACCAGCGCGCGGCGCAGCAGGTAGCCCGCCGCTTCGTCCAACTGACGCTCCATCAAGTGGCCCATGATATGGATCACGGTGACATCAACGCCACGTGCGGCCATTCCAGCAGCCGCTTCCAGTCCCAGCAGACCACCACCGATGACCACGGCCTTATGACCGTCGCCGAGGCCCATCATCTGTTCGGTGTCTTCCAGATCGCGGTAAGCAATTACGCCGTCCAGATCATGGCCGGGCAGGGGGATGATAAAGGGGTTGGAACCGGTGCCAAACAGCAGTTTGTCATAAGCCAGCACATCACCGTTTTCAGCGGTGACGGTTTTGGCGGCGGTATTGACCGAGGCAATCTTCTCACCGAACCGGCAGGTGACATTGTGCTCGGCGTAGAATGCGTCGTCGTGGATGATGATTTCATCGTAGGTCTTGTCGCCGGACAGAACAGGCGACAGCATGATGCGGTTGTAGTTGCCGCGCGGCTCACCGTTGAACAGGGTGATGTCATAGGTATCAGGGCTTGTCTCGCGCAGGTGTTCGATCACCCTGCCTGAGGCCATACCCGCCCCGATAATGATTAGTTTCTGGCTCATAGGTTCACTCCGCTGCAATGGGGGCTGTGGCTGGTTTGGGGGCCGGTTTCGGGGCGGGGTTAGTGCCGTGCGCATAGTCTTCGAGGAAGTCGAGAACCTCTTGCCGGTAGGCGTAATAATCGGGGTGTTCGAGCAAGGCCTTGCGGCTGCGGGGGCGTGGCAGCTTGACCGACGTGATTTTACCGATGGTGGCTTGCGGACCGTTGGTCATCATCACCACCCGGTCAGCCAGCAGGATCGCCTCGTCCACGTCATGAGTGACGCAGATCGCGGTGACTTTGGTGCGGGACCAGACCTCCATCAGCACCTCTTGCAGCTCCCAGCGGGTCAGGCTGTCGAGCATGCCAAAGGGTTCATCCAACAGCAGCAATTTGGGGGACAGGGCAAAGGCGCGGGCGATACCGACACGCTGCTGGGTGCCGTTGGACAGGCTGTGGGTCGGCATATCCATACTGTCGGCCAGACCAACGCGCTCAAGGTAGTATTCGACCACATCGCGCAATTCCTGGCGCGAGGCGCGTGGGTAGACCTTTTCGACCCCAACGGCGACGTTTTCCTTGGCGGTCAACCAAGGGAACAGGTTGGGCGATTGAAACACCACGGCGCGTTCCGGACCGGCACCTTCGACGTGTTTGCCGTCCAGCTTGATCGCGCCTTTGGAAATCGAGGTCAGCCCGGCAGCCATGGACAGAACGGTGGATTTGCCGCAGCCGGAGTGGCCGATCAGCGAGATGAATTCACCCCGGCTCACCTTGAGATTAAAGTCCTCGACCACGGTCAACGGGCCCTTGGGAGTGGGATAGATCTTGTGCAACTGGCTGAAGTCGAGAAACCGCTTTTCAACCCTCGCTTTGCTGGCCGTTTTGACGGCTGCGGGCAGGCTGTGGATCGGAGTGATCGCAGGCAGTTGACGGGTGCCTTCAACGCGCGCCTCAATGCCTCCATCCATCAAAAAACGGGTAACCTCGGCGCGCAGGGCTTTGAACCCCTCGTGGTGGTTCATCTGGTCGCGATTGCGAGGGCGGGGGATATCCACGATGAAGGGGGTGCCCAGAGTACCACCTGGGTTCAGTGGCACAATGCGGTCGGCCAGTTGGATCGCCTCGTCCACATCATTGGTGATCAGGATACAGGTCTTGGCACCTTTCTGGCAGATCTCCAGGATCTCATCGGCCAGATTGGCGCGGGTCATTGCATCCAGCGCCGACAGGGGTTCGTCCAGCAGCAGCATCCCGGGGTCCATCGCCAGTGCCCGTGCGATGGACACCCGCTGCCGCATGCCACCCGACAGTTCCGCAGGACGCCGGTGCGCGGCCGGGGTAAGGCCCACCATCTGGATGTAATGTTCAACCTTGGTGGCTTTCTCGGCGGCAGCCATGCGCGGAAACACCGCATCAATTGCCAGTCGCACGTTGCCGGTAACCGTCAGCCAGGGCATCAACGAGTAGTTCTGAAACACCAACCCGCGCTCGGGGCTGGGGCCGTTGATCGGTTTGTTTTTGAAATTTACACTGCCCCTGTCCGGGTTTTCCAGCCCAGCCATCAGGTTCATCAGCGTGGATTTGCCGGTGCCCGAGAAGCCCAGAATGGCCAAGAATTCGCCTTGTTGAACTTCAAGGCTGATACCCTTGAGCACCTCAATGCGGTTGGCACCCTGGCCAAAACCTTTGTGAACGTTGTCAAATGTCAGTATTGCCATGTCATTCACCGGTTGTTTGAGAAGGTGAAAAGGGACTGCAGCGCGCACATCACCCGGTCCAGCATCATGCCAATCAGGCCGATGGTCAGCACCGCCAGGATGATCCGGGCCAGCGATTGGCTGGAGCCGTTCTGAAACTCGTCCCAGACGAATTTGCCCAATCCGGGGTTCTGCGCCAGCATCTCGGCGGCGATCAGAACCATCCAGCCAACCCCAAGGCTCAGCCGCAGTCCGGTAAAGATCAGCGGCAGCGCCGAGGGCAGCACCAATTTGGTGATCTTGCTCCACAGCGACATCTTCAGCACCTTGGACACGTTGATCAGATCTTTGTCGATCGAGGCGACGCCCAGCGAAGTGTTGATCAGTGTCGGCCACATGGAACACAGGGTGACGGTAACCGCCGAGACCATGAATGATTTGGTGAACATGCCGTCATTGGTGACGTAGAGCGCCGAGACCACCATGGTGACAATGGGCAGCCAGGCCAGCGGTGACACCGGTTTGAAAATCTGCACCAAGGGGTTCATTGCGGCGCTAGCGGTTGGCGACAGCCCGCCCAGAATGCCCAGCGGGATCGCAATAGCCGAGGCAATCAGAAAGCCAAAACCCACGGTTTTGATCGAGGTCCAGATCTGGTCGTAGTAGCTAGGCGCTCCGGTATAGGCGATGTCTCTGACCTGCTCGGGCCTGCCCTGAGCAATCAGTTTTTCATTGCGGGCATCGACCCGAATTTGGAATGCGGCCTTTTTTTCGGACTTGGCTTTGGCATCATGGTGCAGGTTGACCATTTCAGCCCAGACCTGACCCGGACCAGGGATCACTCCCAGTGAGGTCTGAACCTTGGGGGCCATCACGCCCCACAAGGCGACAAAGCCAATGACCGCCAGCAACGGGACCAGCAGCAGACGCCAGATTTCGACCAACTGGGCGCGTGGATTATCACCGACGGCAGCTTTCAGCACTGGCGTGATCCAGGCCAGCCCCAGCATCTGGAGCCATTTGTCAGCCGCATTGATGCGGGTGAACAGGCGGGCGCGGCGTGCCTCAGTTGTGGCAAAATCGGAATCAGCGATGGTCATGGGAGTATCCTTTTGCTGGCTTAGCCGTGCACCGCGCCGTCATTGACGGTTTGGGTGCCTTTTAGGCCGATCGGCAGGCTGTCGAGATAGGCGTTGGGGGTGCGGCCATCGAAGGGGATGCCGTCGATGACATCAGCAGCGGGCGTTGGAGATTTGTAGCCGTCGCTGGTCCAGGGGAAATCAGCCGCTTCGGCGTGGCCTTCGTCGACCAGCATTTGTGCGGCTTGCAGATAGATGTCCGGTTTGTAGACCGACCGGGCCAGCTCATCATACCAGCTGTCGGGTTTGGCATCGGCGATCTGTCCCCAGCGGCGCATCTGGGTCAGGGTCCAGACCGCATCCGAGTAGAACGGGTAGGTGGCGTTGTAGCGGAAGAAGACGTTGAAATCGGGAATCGGGCGGATGTCACCGCTTTCGTATTCAAAACTACCTGTCATCGAAGCGGCGATCACCTCGCGGTCGGCACCTACATATTCCCGGCGCGACAGGGTATCGACGGCCGCCTCGCGGTTGGCATTGTTGTCTTCATCCAGCCAGATGGCGGCGCGGATCAGTGCTTTGACCACTGCGAGGGTGGTATTGGGATTTTCTTCAACAAATTTGGCGCTGAACCCCAGCACTTTTTCCGGATTGTTCTTCCACAGTTCGTAATCTGTAATCACCGGTACGCCGATGCCCTTGATGACCGCCTGCTGGTTCCATGGCTCACCAACACTGTAGCCATTGATGGTGCCAGCCTCGAGCGTTGCGGGCATTTGCGGCGGCGGGGTGACCGACAAAAAGACATCGGCGTCGATCTGGCCGGTGATGTCCTGCGCACTGTAATAACCCGGGTTGATGCCACCCGCCGCCAGCCAATAGCGCAGCTCGTAATTATGGGTCGAGACGGGGAACACCATGCCCATGTTAAAAGCCCGGCCCTCGGCGTTGAATTGCTCGATCACCGGCGCCAGCGCGCGGGCTGAAATCGGATGCTGCGGACGGCCGTCCGCTTGCGACGGGATATGCGGCCGCATGCTGTCCCAGACAGATTGCGAAACCGTGATGCCGTTGCCGTTCAGATCCATTGAGATCGGTGTGACGATATGCGCCTGAGTGCCATAGCCCATGGTTGCGGCCAGCGGTTGGCCCGCCAGCATGTGGGCGCCAGCCAGTTGACCGTCGATGACCCGGTCCAGCAGCACCTTCCAGTTGGCTTGCGATTCCAGCGTCACAAACAGGCCTTCGTCGTCAAAGAACCCCTGTTCATAGGCCACCGCCAGCGGTGCCATGTCCGTTAGCTTGATAAAGCCAAGGGTCAGTACATCCTGCTCCAACTCAAGCGGCGCGGATAAGGCGGGAGTTGCCAGTGCTGTGGCTATGGCAAGGGTGCAAAGAGTTCTCTTCAAGGGGGAAACCCTTCCATGTATTTGGGAAACAACAAAAAAAGCCACTAACATGGCTCGTCTGCTGGCGCGCGGCCGAGCCGCTGTGCGCCAAATCCCCAAGCTTAGGGAGAGAGACCGAGGCAGTCTCCGTTGCCTGCGATGGGTCCAGAATTGTGGCTGTTGACGGAGACGGCAATTAGATTTGCCGCGCCGCAGCATGTGATGCAGGCAGGTGCCTTATTTTTTGGCAAAGTTGCCGATCTGGGGGCTGAATGGTGGCGCTCGGAGAACGATTTGGACAGAATCAGGAGAGCTGGACCGATGGCTCAGGACAGCAGTTGGCTGTCCGGAGCATCGAGCATAGCGCGTACCTGCCGCCTGAAGACCGGACGGTAAGCGAGACAAGACCAGCCACGCCGAAGTGTTTGCAAATTGGTTTGCCTCATCGCTTCACGTGGCCTGCTCGAAATAGGTCTTTTGGTTGGTTTGAGGAATGGCGGGCTCTGGGGGGGCTGAAAATTTCTGTCGGTGATTGTGGACGTGGATCAGGTCATTGCAAGTCCTGCTCCAGTCTCGGAAATGCAAAACCTAACGGATTGTTTTCATTGAGACTGAAATTCCAACGTTCACATAGTCCGACGTATCATTCCCACGGCAGGCGCTTGCATGCTGCAGCAAGGTGATCAACAAACAGGCGCAGCCGAGTTGACTGGAAGCGGTTCGGTTGGAACACTGCATGGATGTCTCGCTCAGGCCAAGTAAGATAATTGGGAAGAAGTTGCTGTAAGCGACGGTTTTTCAAATGTTCGGCAACATAGAACACCGGCAGAATCGCAATGCCGACCCCTTCGACAGCGGAAAAACACAGGACATCCCCGGAATCGGATTTGAAAGAACCGCTCAAACTCACCTGGCCAATCTTTCCTGCCTTGTCCTTATAGCGCCATTCATGCAGGCCGCTGTTGCGGGTATAGGCCAGCACATTGTGCTCCAACAGATCTTCGGGCGTATCAGGCGTTCCATGTCGCTCCAGATACCCTGCGCTGGCGCATAGAATGAAAGGACAAGACGCCATACGCCGCGCGATCAATGACGTGTCTTTCAAACACCCGATCCTGAGCACCAGATCGAACCTCTCGCCCACGATATCGACAAAACGCTCATCAAGGCTCACGTCCAGCTCGACGTCTGGATAGGTGGAAGCAAACTGCGCCACAGCCTGCCCAAGATATTTGACGCCCAAGCTCAACGGGAGGCTAACCTTCAAGGGTCCGCGAGGGTGGGACTTCAATTCGTAAATCTGTTCCTTGGCTTCTTGCAGATCCTCTAATGCTCGTTTTGCGCGCTCAAAATAGATGACACCTTCTTCGGTCACAGACACGTTTCGCGTGGTCCGATTGAGCAGCTTGACTTGCAAATCCAGTTCCAGGTTCTGGACCTGTTTGGACACAGCGGAACTGGTGATGCCCAGAACGCGTGCCGCCCCTGCGAAGCTGCGGGCCTGAACCACCGCGATGAAGATCCCGACACGCGATATCTGATCCATGCGATTGGCAACCTTTTGGAATGAGTGAGGTTATGAACCGCTATATTATCAACCATACTTCTCAATGCAATATTGGCCTCAGATGGAAACACAACACATTTGGAGAATGGCAATGACACTGGAAACCAACACAAACTACGGCGCAATGATCACCCGCTTGGGCCTTGGCGGCGTTCTGCTGTCCCATGGGCTCCTCAAGGTGGTGGTGTTCACTGTCCCCGGCACAGTGGCTTATTTCGAAAGTCTGGGCTTACCTGCAGCAGCGGCGTACCTGACCATACTTGCAGAATTAGCGGGCGGCGCGGCGATCCTTCTGGGGCTCTACACCCGGCTTGCTGCCCTGCTGTCGATGCCGCTGTTGGTCGGCGCGCTCTGGGCACATTCGGGCAATGGCTGGTTGTTCAGCTCCCAAGGTGGCGGCTGGGAATTTCCACTGTTGCTGGTGGTTCTGGCCGCTTCGGTCGCGGTCCAGGGAAGTGGCCCCTTTGCCCTGCGCAAACTGCCACTCATCGACGGTTTCATTCCCCAGGCGCTCAAAGCCTGAGCCGATCCCTCTTACCTCTCAAAGAAAGCTGAACCTGTGCCCAATTTCCTGATTTTCGCCGGAAGCGCCCGCAAGGCGTCGACCAATTGATCGCCACGTCAAACGCCCTGGCGGCGTCTTTGCTCGCAACCAGAAAGGACCTGAGATGAGCTGGAACCCCGCAATTGAACCGACCTGCCCGAGCGTGGATAACATGGATGCGATCGAGACGCTGATCGTCCCTCGCGCCCGCGACATTGGAAACTTCGAAGTGCGCCGTGCGCTGCCATCGCCCAGACGGCAAATGGTCGGCCCCTTCGTGTTCTTCGACCAGATGGGACCGGCGGAATTCATCACCCAACAGGGTATCGACGTGCGCCCGCACCCGCATATCGGCCTCGCGACAGTGACATATCTCTATAAAGGTGAATTCCAGCATCAGGACTCGCTGGGCACCAATCAGATGATCTATCCCGGCGAAGTGAACTGGATGATAGCGGGCCACGGGGTGACCCACTCCGAACGCACCAGTGCGCAGACCCGCAAGGGCCCCAGCAGCCTGTTCGGCATCCAGACATGGGTTGCCCTGCCAGAGCATGCCGAAGACATCGACGCGGATTTCGAGCATCACAAGGAAACCGCGCTGCCATTCATCGAAGGCGAAGGCAAGCAAGTGCGCCTGATCCTTGGCGATGCCTGGGGTGAACGCGCACCCACCAAGACGTTCAGCGAAATGTTCTATGCCGATGCCGTGCTCGAAGCGGGTGCGAGGTTGCCCATGCCTGACAACCACGAGGACCGCGGGATCTACGTCACAGACGGCAGCATCGAGGTGGCGGGCGATGTCTTCCAATCGGGCCAGATGATGGTATTCCGCCCTGGTGACGCCATTACAGTCAAAGCAGGCCCCGCCGGTGCGCGGCTGATGTTGCTGGGCGGCGAAACTCTGAACGGCCCGCGCCATATCTGGTGGAATTTTGTAGCTTCATCGAAAGAAAAAATCGAGGCCGCCAAGGACGCTTGGGCGGCCGGCGACTGGGAACACGGCCGCTTCAAGCTGCCTCCCAGCGACAAGGGCGAATTCATTCCCATACCGGACTAGATCGTAGAGGCGTACCTGGGGGCAGGGCAGGGCCCCATGCCGCCAACATAGTTGACCCAGTGCTGTCCAAAAGCGGTCGAAACTCCTCTGAATAGATACTCCTCTCCAGTTCCAGAAGGCCTCGACCCAGCAAAATCCAAGAAATTCATGCACAGACGATCAAACCAGGCCTTTCAGGTGGGGCTCGGTCAGGCCAGGCGGGCGCTTTTGCACGGGCAATCCCCGCTGGCTCGCGGCGATGTAACAACAACACCCCTAACCTCACCCCTCATCGAGCCTTAAACACCCTACGGTCACGGGGGATGAGTTACCCGCATGCTTCAGAAGGCCAGGAAGGACCCACGAGGCGTAGAAAAAGGACTGAACTTTAAGGACGAGGAGGAGTGGGCAACCGCTGGAGCTCCTTCAAAAACGCCCACTCCTAGCCGATAATGCAATCCAAGTCTGGGACTGGGGCTGGGACGTTGGCAGTTCTCAACGTTAGAGGAGGCAAGGGCCTCTTCGATGTTTTTAAACGCTGCACGCACAGATGGGTACCTGTCGTCATTGTCACCGTTTGGCGTAGATGACATGGAATTCTGAAGCGAACCCAAAGGGTTTTTCTTACCCAAACTAATTTCCCGGTTTTGCAATCCCGGTTTCGAATATTGCTCATACTGATTGGCAATAGGGTATCCGTTGTCCAACTTTTTTGTTGGTATTCCAAGTCTCCATCGAGATGGCTTTGATGATGTAACCGCCCCTGTCGCTCCGGGATGTGGATGATTTGCTGCATGAGCGCGGGATCGAAATCAGTCATGAGACTGTGCGATTTTGGTGGAACCGGTTCGGACCAATGTTCGCTGCGGAAACCGTACCGCCGCTCTCGCTGAGTGGCGCCAACTGGGCGCGGCATAAAGGACAGTCATTTTGTCCTTGCAGAGACCCGTTCGAATTGGTCTGACAACACCCTCTCATGTCCTGTCGTTGCATTGAAACGACATCATCATTACGGATGCGGTACGAAGCCTAACTGATCCTCTCGCCTAGGCCGGGACGAAAATAGTCACGGCCCAGTACCGACTACGACATTCTCAGTTTCAGTAAAGCTAGGACCTTCATTGACAGACTATTCATCGACAGCCCCAGCACGTCTTGCCACGCGGCTTGCTTTTTTTGTCGCTGGTTTTTCTATGGCTTGTTGTGCGCCGCTCTTTCCATTCATCAAAGCCAGAGTGGGCGCTGATGAAAGCCAGTTCGGAGTTCTTCTCCTTTGCCTCGGGCTGGGTTCGATCATTGCCATGCCGGTCACCGGCATCATTGCCACGCGTAGCGGTGCCAAACCGATGGTCCTGCTCGGAGGTTTCGGTCTTGTCGTGTTCTTGCCCGTTTTAGCGATGGCGGCAACGCCGCTTGCCCTCGGAGTCGCCATATTTCTGTTTGGTGCCTCACTTGGCACAGTTGATGTCGCAATGAATGTCCATGGTATTGAAGTCGAAGGGCAAGAAAAGCGCCCGCTGATGTCAAACTTTCACGCCCAGTTCAGCCTTGGCGGCCTCTTTGGGGCCGGGCTTATGACCCTGATTTTGTCCCTAAATGTCTCGGTCGTGAATGCAGCGCTCATCGGGGCGGCAGTGGCGCTTTGTGGTATGTTACTGGCCGGTCCCCGCCTTCTTTGTGTCAGCGGTGGGAAGCCTGAGCCTTTCGCGCTGCCGCGTGGCAGCGTTATGCTTCTTGCGATACTTGCCGCGATCACGTTTCTAGTAGAAGGGGCTGTCCTAGACTGGGGGGCGCTTTTGATTATTGAGCGCCAGCTAACCGATGCGCAAAGTGCGGGCGTGGGATACATACTATTCTCTGTCGCGATGGTAATTGCACGACTAACAGGCGACCGTATAGTTGCAGCGCTCGGCGAATTTTGGGTCCTTGTCTTTGGCGGTCTCTTGACGATCATCGGACTGGCTACAGTTTTGGTTTCTGCTTGGCCGCTCGTCGCACTGGCAGGATTTGTCTTGATAGGTTTGGGAGCTGCCAACTTGGTTCCCATCGTCTTTAGCCTTGCCGGTCGACAAAAAGTAATGCCAGCAGGCTTGGCAGTCGCATCGGTTACCACAACAGGTTACGTGGGTATTCTGGTGGGCCCCGCTTTGGTTGGATTTGCTGCAGGCGCAACCAGCTTGCCCACTGCATTCTGGTTGCTGGCGCTGTTTATGGCCATCGTACCTTTGACCGCCCGCATTATTGTATCAGACTAGAATTATCAGGCTGCAGCCGAAAAACAGACCAGTCGTGCGACGGTAGGTTTGGCTCTGACCAGCCATTCACCTCAGTGGTCATGAAGGTCCGCAGCCGACCGGGCGCTGCGGTTGAAGCGCAGACCGGGTCGAGCTGGAGCAATAATCCAGATACATCGTTTCATCGGACTGGAGAGGTTTGAGAAAAAGCTTGGTCAAATGGCGGTGGTCTGACAATCTAAAAGCCAGAGAAGAGGCGAGTTTAGCGCAATGACCCAAGCAGTAATACACGCTATTGGAACAGCCATCGTTGCCCTGCTGACCCTCACCTTTTGGAACAGCAGCGTCTTGGCCGGGGACCGCGTTGCCTTGGTTATTGGCAACTCAAAATACACGCACACATCTTCATTGGCCAACCCGGAAAATGACGCGATATCAATGACGAGCACCCTGCGCGATGCGGGTTTTACCGTGACCAAGCTGGTGAATGCAGATCAGGTGACGATGAAAAGGGAGCTGCTGAAATTTGGGCGGCGTCTGCGGGAGGACAATGTTGATGCGGGGTTGTTTTATTATGCCGGGCATGGGGTTCAGCTGCATGGAGAGAACTATCTGGTTCCCGTTAACGCGCAGATTCTCGATGAGGATGAGATTGATCTTGAGGCGATCAATGTAAATAATTTTCTTCAGGTCATGAATTCTTCAAATGCCAATATCAACATCATCATATTGGACGCTTGCCGCAACAATCCCTTCGTCGGGTCTTCGCGCTCCGCATCAAGGGGGCTGGCATCGGTTGACGCACCAAAAGGGACCCTTATCGCCTATGCAACGGCTCCTGGCTCTGTTGCGCTTGACGGAGCGGGGCAGAATTCCCCTTACACCAAGGCCCTTGTCGCGGCGATTTCATCTGGCGGAGGGCGCACAATTGAATCTGTTTTCAAAACAGCCAGAAGCGAGGTGCTGGCCGTCACTGGCGACAAGCAAGTTCCATGGGAAACCAGCTCAATAACCGGGGATTTCTATTTCCATTCAGAACAAGGCCAACCTGCGCAAAACTCCAGTTCAACAGTTTTTGTGCCTACCCAAGACGCCATAGCCCAAAAATACGCCCTGGCCGAACGGCTAGACAGCCGCGCAGCATGGAGAGCGTTCCTGAACGACTATCAGGACATTCCGGATAACTTTTATGTCGTTCTGGCCATCGACGCACTGTCCAGACTGGAAGAACCTGCAAAGCAGGCCGCGCGGCATTTACCGATGCCCGATATCCGCATGCGGGAGTGCTATACACGGCGATTTGGCAACATCCAGAGCAAGCTCTGCGTTTCATCGGTCCTTGGCACGCAATCTGGAAATACATACAGCGGCGACAATTTGGCTGACGGTAATATGAACACCGCCTGGGTAGAAGGTGAGACCGGCGACGGGATAGGTGAAGTTTTGCGTTTTTCGTTCGAGAGGCCAACCACCATAAATGAAATTCTGATCGCAAACGGCTACAACAAAAGTAAAAGTGCCTACATGAAGAATAGCCGGGTGAGGTCATTCAACGTGCGGACCTCAACCGGTTTCGAGGGCGATATTCAAGTTGTAGATAGCGGTCGGTTTCAGGTGTTAAACATACCATATTTGGGCGACGTCAATTGGATAACATTGACCCTGACCAGCGTGCACAGAGGAACGAGATACCGTGACACTGCAATAAGCGAATTGCGGCTTCAGTGACTATTGGGTCGCGGGTTTGCAGGATTATCAGTTCAATTTTGCTGAACCTCGTGGCGCATCACGCCAATGCCGCCGACCTACCCGCTGGGTTTGTATATCTGCAAGATATTGATGCATCTATTGTTGAGGATATTCGGTATGCGACAGATAATAATTTTGTCGGCAAACCCCTTGCCGGGTACGGTTCTCCGGACTGTGTAATGGTCGAGAACGCAGCCAGAGCTCTATCCTCTTTGCAAAGGGAGCTGGCAAAAAAGAACTTAGCGCTGGTGGTTTTTGACTGTTACCGTCCCGCACGTGCGGTACGTGAAATGGTAGATTACGTCACCGCGCATGATGTTTCGGATGAGACCTATTTTCCGAATCTGACGTCGCATCAGCTGATACCAAAAGGCTATATTGCTTCCCGTTCCGGGCATTCTGCCGGTGGAACGGTAGATCTGACAATCGCGCGTAAAACCTTAGGCAAAATAACGCTATTGGATATGGGTACCAAATTCGATTTCTTCGATCTGAAAAGCCAATCCAGCTCGAAGCTGGTTTCCGAAGGTGCTGCGCAAAACCGTCGGTTCTTGATAACAGCAATGGAGCGCGCAGGGTTTGGCAATTACCCCAGAGAGTGGTGGCATTTCAGCTTTAGAAATGAACCATTTAAGGGGCACAGCTTTGATTTCCCGATTGCCAAGCGACATTGACAAACGGCTCGCTGTGTCCGCTCTGGCGTCATTTCCACGATTGAAATGCTGCAGTGCCACCTCGACATGGACGGTGAATGTCTCATCTGGGCTCTTCGCTACATTTATGAGTGAGTGAAGTGGCCCACCTGCTGCACCATGCACATTTCGACAATAAGGGCGGCGGTTTCAACGGGGCGACGCAACACTTTAATCTTTTAGGAAAGATGGAGTGAGCACCATGAAGTATCGTCGCCGCATATTTTCACGGATAAGCAGAAGTCAGAGATTTGGGACCAAATCATCGGGCACAACTTACTGAAATTGGCTTCAATACGGGGCATGTGCTGGCAGATAGGCAAGAAAGATATTCGACTAACGATTGAGCGCGAAGGCGCAGGGCTTTAACCTTGACAGGCTCTGCCGTTACAGCGACTGGCTGGCGAACTGATTATACAGAAAGAAATTTGATGGCGAATGTTATTTCCTTATTGCGGTGGGTTATCGCTGGCCTGCGCTTTGTCTCTATCCTCCTGCCCGGGCTGGTCGCCCTGTACCTTATCCTGCGGGCGTTGTGGGACAATGACACCAGCGATATTCGGTACGGCGTGGGGATGACAGTGATCCTGGGGCTTTCGCTTCTTGTGTCTACACCTGGGCCGCAAGGACAGCGCTTGTATCGGTTCGAGGCCGGTTGGGTGTTCTGGCTGATCTCAATGGTTCTGATCTTTCCGGTCACTGTGACGGCGTTGATTTTTGGCAATGTGGACGTCGCGGCATTTGTGTTCCACTGGGTCTTTGGGGTCGAAGGTACGCCCTGGGGTGAAATCATTCCCTATGTTTTTACAACTTTCATGTACTGGCTGGCGCTGTCTGTCACATTCCTGCGTATGCGCCCCTGGATGGCAGACCTACGGTATCGCAACTTGGCCTTTGGAGCAGGTGTTCTGGCTATCAATCCGCTGCTTGTGGACGTGGTGCAAAGCCAGGGACTGTCGCAATTTGAGCAACAAGAATCATTTGTGACAAATTTCATCCCTCTGCAACCAACCGCCGCGACTACGGATATGAACAACCCCAACATTATTTATGTCTTCCTAGAAGGGCTGGAGCGCACCTACGGAGAGGCCAGCGGCTTTGGCGATGCCTACGCACCCATTCGAGAGTTGGGTGAGGCGAACCTTGAAATGACCAACATTCATCAGATCTATGCGACCGGCTGGAGCCTAGCAGGAACGATTGCAACCCAATGCGGCGTGCCGGTCGTGATCAACGTATTTAACGCAATAGCCGACAGGTCGAACGATGACCCGCTTGTTCCCAAGGTCATCTGCATGTCGGATTTGACGGCAGCGCGGGGGTATAGAAACGTTTATATTAGCGGCACTGAAATCGCCGGCGAAAACCAAGGTCACTTTGGCTATGGCAACTTCTATTACAGCCACGGCGGTGCACAGTTCATCGACCGATCTGACTTGTTTGAAGAATACGGTGAAGACCAAAAGGTGGTACATGGCAGTGATGGCTGGGGATACCGCGATGATCTGGTGATGGAGCGCACTTTGAAAGAACTTGATCACCTTCTTATCGGCGATCAACCATTTTTCCTGACCGTTGCAACGATGGACACACATGGCCCGCGCGCCTTTCGGTCGGATTCTTGTTTGGGTCTGGGCGAACCAATCATTACGCAAGATATCATCGACGCCGTTCGATGTACCTCGGCACTGGCAGCAAAGTTCGTGCGCCAATTGAAAGATAGGACAGCGGGTACCAATACCAGGATCGTGGTGATGAGCGATCACTTGGCCCACCACAACAGCGCCTATGACACGCTTGAGCAATTTGAACGGCGCAACACCGTGATTTTCCTTCAGGATGATCAACCGCCCGTCCATATAGACAGGCCCGGATCCATGCTCGACGTGTTTCCCACCATCCTTGATTGGATCGGTTGGCTGCCCACCGACGATCCGGGTGCGGGACTGGGGGTTTCGCTGTTGCGAGACGATGAGACCCTGGTTGAGCGTTTTGGGGTTGATGTGGTCAACCAGCGTCTTAGCGTGGATATTGAGCTGTCAAAAACGCTATGGAGTGGCGTGGCGGCAGGTGGTGTATAACCTGCGCCAAACCCGGCATCGCGTCGTGGTGTCCGCAATCTTGGCTTAGGGGTGTTGGAAGATGACGGACCGTACACGAAAAACCTCTGGAATTCGCCGCTTGGTTGTAGCCTGTGGGTCAACTGCCAAGGGGATCAGGTACATATTTTCGAACGAAGCTGCCTTTCGTCAGGAAATGCTGGCCTGCGTGGTTCTGGTGCCCGCGTCATTCTTCGTTGCGCCGGATGTGCGGCTCGCGCTGACGCTTATTTCGTCTATGTTGCTCGTGTTGCTCGTCGAGGTGCTAAATACTGCGATTGAGGTTACGATCGACCGGATCTCACTGGATCAACATCCGTTGTCCGGCGCAGCCAAAGAGCTAGGTTCTTTTGCGGTGCTACTGGCGTTGATCAACAGTTTGACCTGGTGGGGGTACGCAATTTTTCTGTTAATATCAGGTGGGTAACACGTGACCATTCAGGCAGGTCTGCCGCCCGCTTGGCAGAATGGGCCTACATCAATTGAGCGCGTAACTTTCGGACAAATCATTTTTCCAAGATATGCTCAGTCCTCAAAGGACTTAGCTGAAAAATGGCAGAACTTGTTCGCCAAAGCACTTGATCGCAATCGCCCTGACCGGGCCAACGCAATACGATGAGGGGCAAGGGTTCCCGTCAGCGGCATTCGGACAATAGCTTGCCCGTCATAGGCCGTTTCATGCGGTATATCGGTTGCCAACAAGCCCACGCCCAGCTGGTTGGCGACCATCGAGCGCAGCATTTCAACTGAGCTCGTTTCATAGGCGATCTTTGGGGTGATCCCGTTCATCTGCGCCAGCGTCAGGAAATAGCTGCGACTGTGCGGCAAGTTCATCAAGATCAACGGATCCTGAAGCAACTCAGCAATACTGACCGCCTTACGGTTCGCGAGCGGATGATTTTGCGGCAAAAGACCATAGGGGCGCACATCGGCCAATGGGATGACATCGAGCGTCGAGGGCAAGCCAAAATCATACATCAGGGCGACATCAATTGTCCCACTTTCGAGCCATGCAGACAGGGTTTCGAGATCACCCTCAAACAATGTTATGCGCGCCGTCGGGTTTTCGCCTTGAAATCCGCGAACCAACGACGGCGCATAACGCGGACCAAGCGTTGAGAAAACGCCCAGATTAAGAGAGGCCCGGTTTGGGTCATCCGCGCTCAGGACTTGTTGCGCTTGGGTTTGCAAATTTCTGAATTCGCCGAGCTTAAGCTGCCCAAACGAGGTCAATACAACACCTTGGCCAGAGCTCCGCGCAAACAGGGCACGCCTCAGATGTTGCTCTACCTTCGCGATAGCAAGCGACACCGACGGCTGTGACACGTTCAACATGCGCGCAGCCGCAGCTGTGCTGCCACCATCGGCGGTGGCAATTACATAATCAATCTGGCGTATGGTGATAGCTATAGGTTTCATTTATCGAACTATGATTACTCTGTATTTTACACTATAGCAATCAACTGCCTAAGCTCCGGCATCACAAGCCGGAGATCCCAATGGAAAATGCTTCCCCTACACAGTCAGCCAGACCCCTTGATGGGGTGCGAGTGCTCGATTTCACGCGTGTTCTCGCAGGGCCATATTGCACCGCAATGATGGCCGATTTGGGCGCGGATGTGATCAAAGTGGAGTCCGTTCACGGGGATGATTATCGCCACATCGGACCGTTTGATCAGGGCGAAAGCCTGCTGTTTCAGGCTCTCAACCGCGGCAAACGCTCAATTGTTTTGGATTTGAAATCGGATGCGGGTCTGGCCACGGTAAAAGCCCTGTTGCGCAGCTCCGATGTGCTGGTTGAAAACTATCGCCCCGGCGTGATGGACAAGCTGGGATTGGGCGAAAAAGCCCTGCGCGAGGAATTTCCCGCGCTGATCTACGTCTCTGTTTCTGGCTTTGGCCAAACCGGGTCAAATGCCTCCAAGCCAGCCTATGACATCATCATTCAGGCGATGAGCGGGCTGATGGATGCAACTGGCGATGCGGACGGTCCACCGACCATGGTTGGCGAAGCCTTTGCTGACGTCGCGGGTGGCCTGTTTGCCGCTTGGGGCACGATGGTGGCGCTATTTGATCGCAGCCGCACCGGCAAAGGTCGGCATGTGGATGTTGCACTGTTTGACTCGCTGATGTCGATGATGCCGATCTTGGCATGTCGTACCTTGATGGAGAAGGTTTCCCCGACCCGCACAGGCAACCGTCATCCGCTGTCCGCACCTTTTGGCACCTATCCGGCGCAGGACGGTTATTTCGCGGTTGCGGTTCTGAATGATCGGCTGTTTGCCACCTTCTGCGAGGTCATCGGCCAGCCGGAACTGGTGCAAGACACTCGATTTTCCACCGATGCGTTGCGCCGCGAAAACGAACCGGCGCTGGCCGAACACATTGACATCTGGGCCAGCACACGTCCCTCGGACGAGATCGTTGCAAGCCTGTCCAGCGCAGGCATTCCCGCCGCCTTGCTTCAATCCGTTGCCCAAGCCTGGGGTTCGCCGCAGGCCCTTGAGCGAGAATTGGCCTCTGATGTTGATCATCCAACCTTGGGTCTCCTCAACGTTCCCGAACAGCCGGTTCATTTCAGTGATGTCCCGCGCGGTAACCGATCTGCCGCGCCAGAACTAAACGCAGATGCCATCGACATCCTGGCGGCACTCTCTAAAGGAAACACCCCATGAGCTATTCGCTGACAGACGACGAGCGCGCCATTACAGCCCAGATCGAACGCTTCTGCACCGAGGTGCTCGCCCCTCAGGCCGCGCGATTGGACGAAGAGGCGCTGTTTGCCACCCTTCACTTGCCTGCCATGGCCGAAATGGGCCTTTTGGGCATGAACTTACCGGAAACAAAGGGGGGCATTGGCCTCACTGGTCCGGCACTTTATGCGGCAGTCGAAGCTGTGGCCGGGGCCTGCGGCTCCACCGCTTCGATGCTGACGGCCCATTTTTTGGCAACGGACTCGCTTCTGCTCGGCGCTGATGACGCATTGCAGGCGCGCATCCTGCCCGATGCTGCCGCCGGTAAAACGCTGGGGGCGTTTGCCCTGACCGAACCGCTAGCGGGCTCTAACCCGGCGGACATGACAACATATGCAATCCGCGAAGGCGATGGATATCGGATCAAAGGCTCGAAATGCTTTATATCCAACGCAGGAGCGGCCGATTTCATCGTGGTCTACGCCAAAACCAACCGAGACACTGGTGCGCGTGGGGTCAGCGCTTTTGTGGTTGAACCAAAGACTACAGAAGGAGTCGACATTGGCCCGAACGAAAGAACCATGGGCCTAAGGGGCGGCCATGTGTTTGGCATAGCTTTCGATTGCTGGGTGCCCGAGGGCAATCGTATCGGCGCGGAAGGCACAGGATTTCGCACCGCGATGAAGGTGCTCGACAATGGCCGGATCGAGGTCGCGGCACAGGCCACCGGCATTGCAAGCGCTGCCCTTGAGACGGCAATTTCTTATGCCAAGGACCGCAAGGTTGGCGGCCACCCGATTGCCGATTTCCAAGGCCTTCAGTGGATGCTGGCAGACAGCGCCACCGATCTGGCGGCGGCGCGGGCGTTGGCGATGCAGGCGGCGGTCAAACGCGGCACTGGCGCACGGTATTCAAGCGAGTCGGCATTTGCCAAGCTTTTTGCCTCTGAGGCGGCCTGGCGCATTGCCGACCGGGCGCTGCAAATTCATGGTGGCTATGGCTACACCCGAGATTTCCCCTTGGAACGCTACCTGCGCGATCTTCGGATTTTCCGTATCTACGAAGGATCCTCGGAAATTCAACGCAGCATCATCGCACGCAGCCTGCTAAAATGAGGCCGCAATAACAGTTGAGTGGGCATTTGTAGGTAACGGTCCGCAACTGGGTGCTGCTCCATGCAACCAGTTGCGATACAAAAGTCAACAAAAAGAAAGACTAAGCAGCCCAGTGATAGGCCGCGAAGCTCACGACGTTTGTTTGCAAGGCCGAGCTCTTACCATTTCACAACGCCGGCTCTACAGTTTCAGGACTTATTTCATACAAAATCGAGGGCGCTTCAGCGTTGATTTCGCCCCACATGACAAGTCATCGTCCCAATGGACTTGAACTGTGTCTTACCCTAACGTTCAGACCAGATCACCCCGTGGGGCCAGCCCTCCGGGCTCAGCCAACAGTGAATAGACTCAACTCAAACCGACGCGCCCTCTCCGAAATCGGGCCCAAACGGTGTCAGGAGAGTGAATTGCCGCGTTGGATAAAGAGATTTGCACTCTTGCTGACTTGCCTGTTTGCGGTCGCCTTTCTGGTTGTTTGGCTGATATTGTCCTCTTCGGTTTTGGCCAAGATCCGAGGAAACTTGACTGCGCGCCTTCTTACTGGCGAACTGGGCCAATCTGTTCAGATAACAGGTGGAGTGGGGGTGGATCTTGGTCGGGTGCTGCATGTTGTGGCCGAAGGATTGATTTTGCCCAGTCAAACCATCGCCGATGTCAATCTGGCTGAGATTGGCCTACTGGAATTTGATGTGGCTCTGAGCGAATTGCTAAAAGGTCGGCTCGAACTGCTTGATCTTCATGTTGACGGTGCTGAAGTTGCACTTGTGGTCGATCAGTACGGAACGTCATCCTGGTCGACGGCCAAAGTCAAATCACCTCGTGGCTCAGCCGCTGACATCTCTGAATCCGAACCGGCTGGAAACACGCCACCTCCGCGTTTGAGGGACAAAAACGGCAACCTGGTCGACTTTCTCGCAGGTCATAGGATGCTGTTTTCAAATTCGGAGCTGACCTACAGAGATGCGCGAAACGGTCTGGAATTCGACCTGGTTCTCACGTCTCTGGACGTGACCCAAAAAGACCAGTTTGCCCCTGTGACCCTTCAGGGGGTTGGTCGGCTGAATGGGCAAGATCTGTCCCTCAACGGGACCTTCCCGCAAGAGCAACCGTTCAAGGTCAGTCTAAATTTCAGCCAGATCAGCATCGAGGTTGATGGCAGCCCGGATCCGGGCGGATATGATGTCGGCTACGCAGCTGCCATAGCGGTGGAGATTGGCGAACTGGGCCAGTTGCTGGATGTGCTCAAACTCGAAAAAATGGTGTCCGGCACGGGGCATGTCAGAGCGGTTTTTAAACGCTCTGGAAAATCTGCACGTATCGAAAGCCTGGACATGCTCATCACATTGGATGGCGGACAAAGTCTGCAACTGACGGGCGCGTTGGGGGAGTTGAGCAATCCATCCGACGTCACCCTTGATACCAGCATCCGCCTATATTCAGAGGCCAACCGGCCACCGCCAACTAAGGCGCGGCGGGATTTGAAACTGATCGGTGTTGACATGCAGATCATTGCCCAACCGGACGGGATAGCTCATCGCCGAATGGTGATCGAAACCAATGGTTTTGTTCTCGACACCCGCGGGGAAGGGCCGCCACCGATATCATTTTCAGAGATTTCACGGACGCCGGAAGGACATTTGAGGATCGGCAAGCTGGTGCTCCGGATCGGTCCGCCAGAGGCTAATTTTGTGGTTCTTGAGGGGTCTGTCGAAGATGTTCTGCAGCTGGAAGGCATCGACATTGAAGGCAGGTTGTCGATGCCAATGGCAAGTCTGGTAACCTCGGCGCTGTCTCAGTCATCAGATGCGTTGGGACATCTGACCGGTGGTTTCCGCCTAAGCGGCAATGCCCACGAACTCAGCCTTTCGGACCTGAGGGCAGCCTCTCAGGGCACCGATCTCTGGAGCCTGAAGGTTAGCGGGGCGATCGAAAATCTGCTCCAGTTCAGAGATATCGCACTAGATATCGCTGTTGATGTCCCGTCAGGCGCAAAGCTACTGAGTGCGTTGAAACTGGACCCCATCAAAACCGGACCTCTAGCGGTGACTTACCAATTGTCGACATTGGGGAGCGAGTGGGCAACCGAGGTCACTATTGCCGTGGCGGCGTCCCAGCTTGGCTTCAACATGAAACTTGATATTGACGATCCTTCTCAAAAGATAAGAGGCCAGATTGTAAGTGACCTGATCAGGGTTAGACATTTGCGCGATATTATTGCCGCGGCGATGCAGTTGGCGAAGCTTAACGATTTGGCGCGAGCCGCGTCCCAGGGAAATGCCCCTGCCAGTCCCCCTCACCAAAGTGAGGACGTCATTGGGCCCGAGCCCTTGGTGCTGAAAAGCCCGGAACAGACCGATCCAGCCGACACCGAAGGAACGGATGGTGATGCCATTGCAGGTGCCAGCACCTCGCAACCGACAGGCCCATTTCGCAATGTGACCCTGCAGCCCCTGGGCCAATCAATTCTGTTGTCCGGCATTGATCTTGGGGTCGCAATTGATCTGCGCAAGATCGAAGGTGTCAAAGGGGCCAGTCATCTGACAAGTGATCTCGAGATCAAAGACCAGAAGGCGCGTTTAGGTCCGCTAAAGTTCGAATACGGCGGCGGTCATTTTAACGTCAGTGGAGCAATGAATTTGAAAGACGCCCCCGACACCTTGCAACTGTCAGGATCCATGGGCGGATGGAACTTTGGAAATATCATGCAAGACCTAGGGTTCAAAAAACGCGCCAGCGGTACTTTGTATGCCACTTTTGATGTTTCTGGCAGCCACGCCTCGACCCGAGACTTTCTCGCAACCCTGAGAGGCCGCGCTACGGTGTCGATGAAAAACGGCAATATAGATTCCCAACTTCTGGATCTGGCGGGCCTGGGTGTCGTTCCGTGGCTGTTCTCGAAAGAACGCGAAGCGGTTGTAACCATTGTCTGTGTGCGTGCGCCGATTACGATCTCGAAGGGACGCCTAACCACGAAACAAGCGGTCGTCGAAACCGATCGGGTGCAGCTTGTGGTGCTTGGCAATGTAGACCTGAAACATCAGACGCTGGATATTGTGGGGCAGCCACGGCGGATCGGCAAGCCGCTGTCGCGCAGCCCGTGGCCTTTCACGGCCGCCGGACCAATCGCCAATCCAAAGATAAAGGTCCAGGACGGGCCTCGACGCCTGCGCCGTTCGGATGGGGCGTCAACGATGCCCCAGAAACGCAAAAACTGCGTTCCGGATATTCTGCAACTGAGGTAACTGGCGGTGCCGGATTGCCACCCGAAATGTCTCCTCCAACGGTAAATCCGTAATTCAATTTCTGGAAGGCCGAGGGCGTCATGCGCTCTGGTTTTATTTGGGTCCCTCAGGCTTGTTCTCGCTGAATGCGCGCTTCAGCTGCTCCACTTCGGCATCAAGCTCGGATTTGGATAGGGTGACCGCAAAAGATCGTTTATTTTGAAGGTCTTCGCCTGGATCCTGATTGGATTCAGGTTTCTGCAGTTCATCGCCCCCATCTGCAACCTGCGGTTTGTTCTTGCCGCGGTCAAATCGCAGTGAGGATGCCGCGACCGCGTGCCAAACTGTGATGAACAAGCCGGCGATTACCGGGCCGAAAATCAACCCTGATGCGCCGAACACGGCAAGACCACCTAAAGTGCTAACAAATATCATCAGATCAGACATCTGGGCATCCCGACCAACAAGCGTCGGGCGCAGGATGTTGTCGATGGTGCCCACAACCAGAACCGCCCAAAGAGCCAGGCCAATGGCGGCCGTGACTGCACCTTGCACTGCCAGATAGATCGCGCCGCCGATCACAACAGCGGTGGCCCCCAAACCCGGAATGGCCGCTGCGATGGCCATGATCACGCTCCAGAAAGCCGCCCCTTCGATCCCGGCCATCCAGAACCCAAACCCGCCAAGAGCCCCTTGGATCACGCCAATTAGCAACGTGCCCTTGATCGTCGCCCGGCTGACCGAAACAATCCTTTCATTCAGCTTCTCCTGAAGCTCAACGGCCAACCCTGTGTTCGCAAGGACTGGTCGAAAGGCCGAAGTTTTCATTGGCAGGAAAAAGAACATTGCATACAGAAAGGTAAACAGGCCCAGGAAAAAGCTGGCCGTTCCGTTGGTCAGGCCAGACAGTGATGAGGCCAGAAACGAGGCGATGCTCCCTAGCATTTGCTCCACTTTTTCAACGATCTGAGGTCCTGCTTCGGTAAGGTCCTGGCGAAACGGCATCCACTCCGGAAAATCGAATGTGCCTAGTTTCAGTGCCTCAACGTTTTCCGATAGATTGTCCAATAGCTGGTCGGCTCCCTCGATCAATCCTGAAGCCTGGGTTGCCGCAAGATATGCAATGCCGATAAGCGGACCGACCACAATGACAATTCCCATCAGCACCGTGATCGTGCTGGCCAACCCAGTTCGATTGCCGACACGAGCAAGAACAGCGCGGTAGAGTGGTTGGACGAGTACCGAGCAGATCGCGGCAAGAACCAGCGCGCTCAAGAACGGGCGTATGATTTCGAAGAAGGCGAAAGTGACAATTACAGTCGCTGTCGCGAGAGAGACCAAGGCCACAACAGATCGAGAAATATTAGCCGGTTGATCGGGGTCCGTCGCGTCAGTCGAAGTTTCAGATTCCATCTGGATCGTCCTTTGGCGTTTGATCAATATTGCTATCACAAGACACGCGAAACTCCATACAAACCTGCTGAAAGCCCGTTGTGGAACCGACAGGGAAGACCCACGCCAAGCAGCGTCCGAATTGAGTGACCGGCAACAGCAACGCTGCCTCCCGCTGTGCCTGAGGGTCGTTCAGTGAGACTAATATATAGATCGCAACTCGAACCATGGCACCTCCCCAAGCCGTCTCATTTTGAGCATCAGAATGCGAGAAATGCAAAAGATGCGCTGCAGATGTACCAAATACAGTCCCGCGCCCTACCTAAGAATATTGCCAATTTTAGATCCCGTTTGTAACTTTAGATAAAGGATCCGGCTTATGCCCCTTATGAGTATGAGTTTTTCCCGACTGCGGAAACTACCACTTCAAACTGCAGGCGTTGCCATTGCAGCTTTGCTGGCCATGCCGGCCCTAGCGCAGGACAAACCCAACATACTGGTGATTTGGGGGGATGACATCGGTCAATCCAACATTTCCGCCTACACAATGGGTCTGATGGGGTATCGCACACCCAATATCGACCGGGTTGCCAAAGAGGGGATGATTTTTACCGACTACTACGGCGAGCAATCCTGCACCGCCGGGCGGTCTTCCTATATCATGGGCCAGTCAGTCTATCGCACCGGTCTCTCCAAAGTGGGATTGCCTGGGGCTGATCTTGGCATACAAGTAGAAGATCCGACCATTGCCGGACTGCTCAAGGCCGAAGGCTACGTAACGGGTCAATTTGGCAAGAACCATCTTGGCGATCAGGATGCCATGCTGCCCACCAATCACGGATTTGATGAGTTTTTTGGCAATCTCTACCATTTGAATGCCGAAGAAGAGCCCGAAAATCGCGACTATCCGGGCGATGCAATTCTAGCGGATGGCACTACTTTCCACGAGTCTTTTGGTCCGCGGGGTGTCATCAAGTCCTCGGCTGATGGCGCAATTGAAGACACCGGCCCACTGACTAAAAAGCGGATGGAAACTGTTGATGACGAGACCATCGCCGCGGCCATCGACTTTATCAAGCGTGCAAACGATCAGGGCAAACCATTTTACGTCTGGTGGAACGGCACCCGCATGCATTTTCGCACCCACGTAAAGCCCGAGCATTTCGGAATATCCGGTCAGGACACCTATGGCGACGGGATGGTTGAACATGACATGCATGTGGGACAGTTGCTGGACCTTTTGGATGAACTAGGGATCGCCGACAATACGCTCGTGCAGTACTCGACTGACAATGGCCCACACAAGAATACATGGCCCGATGCAGCCACTAGCCCGTTCTTCAGCGAGAAAAACACCAATTGGGAAGGTGGCTGGAGAGTGCCGTCGATGGTGCGCTGGCCGGGTCAAATTGAGGCTGGCAGCGTGTCCAACGAGATCATGCACCACATGGACTGGTTGCCGACTTTCCTGGCAGTAGCCGGAAACAGCTCCATCAAGGAACAACTGCTGGAAGGTGGCGTTCATGCCATTGGCCGCGAGTACAGGGTGCATCTGGATGGCTACAACTTCCTTCCAGTTCTGACTGGCGAAGTTGAAAAAGGCCCGCGTCACGAAATCTTCTATTTCGCGGACACCGGTGAGCTGACGGCCCTGCGCTATGATGATTGGAAATTGATCTTCATGGAGCAGAAGGCTGTATATACTTTGCGGGCCTGGATCGAGCCGTGGACAGCGTTGCGGGTTCCCTTAATGACCAACTTGCGCCGTGACCCGTTCGAGCAAGCGCATCTGACGTCAAACACCTATTTCGACTGGATGATTGACCGCGTCTTTCTCTTGGTGCCGGCCCAGAAATATGTGGGGCAGTTCCTGGCAACGTTCCAGGAATTTCCACCACGCCAGAAACCGGCCAGCTTTTCCATCGACCAAGTTATGGAAGCAATGGCTGAAAATAACGGCAGCAAGTGATCCAGGATTGCTGATCTGTCAAATGAGCGGTGCCGCACATTGGATTGTCCGGCACCGCTCTCTGAAATCCTTTCTGACCAACAATTATTGATAGGGAAACATCCAATGTCCAATCTTGTCATAATTCTGTTTGAAGGCCGTCATACTGCGGATGAGGCCCTGTTGCGTGTCGCAAAGATGACTGACAACTGGGAGGCCGATATTGATGACTTCATCGTCGTTACCCGTGGTGCCGATGGCAACATGCGGATCAAGAATTCCGACGCACTGACCGCAACCGGAATGCTTGGTGGGGGTGCGATCGGGTCTCTGACGGGGATGATGATCGGCGCACTTGCAGGTAACCCGGCTGCGGGGCTTCTCCTTGGGGCAGCGGCTGGAACTTCGATGGGCACACTTGCAGGCGCATTGGATCAGGCCGACGAAGAAGATGATCTGGCGGCGCGGCTCGGGGCTAAGCTCAAGCCCGATACCTCAGCGTTGGCAATGATCGGATGGACGGACCGACCAACGAAACTTCTGAACGAATTGGAGGGTATGAAGGGCGAAATTATCGAAACGTCATTGTCGGTCAGCGACGAGAAAGAATTGCGCGCGGCCCTGTCCGGGAACTGACCAGAGAACTGACGATCTCAAGGTGTCTTGATAATTGGGCGCCCGAAAACACACAAAATGACTACCCATTCAAGGACACAAATCGGATGAAACACAAATTTTGGGCTACGGCCGTTGTCATGAGTGCAATTTCTATAAATGTCCCCACAATCGTAACCGCAGAAGCGCAACATGTGGCTGGCGGTATTTTGCTAGAGTACAAAGACATGGATGTTGCTGTGGTCGCGGGCGGTTGGAGCGTGGTCGAATTGCTGCGCGGCAGTGTTTACAACGAGCTCGGGGATTTTGTCGGTTACGTTCACGATGCTATTGTCTTGCCAAGCGGTGACACAACATTTGTCATCATCAATGTCGCTGGTTTTCTCAATATTGGTAACAAGTTGGTCGCTGTACCAACGGTAGCGTTGGGGATCAAAGACAACGGCGACTTTGTATTGCCGAACGCGACGAAGGACAATCTGAGTGAATTGCCGTCGTTCCATTACGCCAGAAACTGACGTTGCCCGGCAGTCTGAATTGCCGTTGGAAGCCAGAGTCATAGCGAACTGAGAGCGGATCAGATGTTTGTCTGGCCCATGCGCATCGACAATAATAAGGGATGGAATATATGCCCACAGCTATGCAGAACGAAGCAGCAGATATTCAAAAAAACTGGGGCTGGTTCCTTGCTTTGGGCATAGTGATGGCAATCGGTGGATTTAGCGCCTTTCTCGCTCCGTTCCTCGTTTCTCTGGCGGTGGAAATGATCGTTGGAATCTTCATCGGTGTCGGTGGCATCATGATGCTGGTTCAGGTTTTCAAGACGAGCAATGACTGGAACGCTCGGCTTACGTATCTGATCCTGGGGCTGTTCAACTCCTTCGCTGGTGCAATGCTGTTTTTCCGTCCACTGGAAGGTATGCTTGCGCTGACGCTGGTGTTGATTGTTGCAGTTTTCGTGAACGGGTTGATACGGATCGCGGTCGGCGTGATGGCCCGTCCCGAACCCGGGTCCGCATGGGTTATTTTTGGCGGCGTCGTCTCAGTTCTGGCATCCGCGTATCTGATGGCACGGTATCCGGAAATTAGTGCTGTGCTATTGGGTATTTTGGTTGGAGTGTCGTTGATCGGAGAGGGGGCCGGATTTATCCGGCTTGCCTATGGCCTGAAGAATAATGTCTCGGTAGCGATCTAACCGTCGCATTTTAAACTCAATATCAATCGGAGCGGGGATCATAAATCCGCCCCAACTTGCATGAGGTGCCAATGTTTCGGATTCCCACAGTTCCCTTGGTCGCGGCCGTAGTTTCCTTGTGCGTCGCGGCTTTGATAGCGACGGTATCAACCGCCAGTGACAAGCCTCGGTTGATACTGCAGATCACTGTGGATCAGCTACGTGGGGATTTTATTGATAGATACAGTGCCCATATCGGCGAAGGCGGGTTCCGCTCTCTGCAAGAACACGCCGTCACCTTCAGCAACGCTCATCATCGGCACGCAAACAACGAAACAATTGTCGGCCATACCACACTGTCGACCGGAACCGATCCAGCCATCGACGGCATACACGGGTCAGAGAAATGGTTGCGCTTCAGCTCTCGAAATATCGTAGATCGACAACGCTTCAAAACACGTGCCATCTCGTCAACAGGGACCTTTGCGTGTCTCCAGCGTTCTATTCTGCGTCGTTCTGTGATACTAAGTTGGCTATAAACGGTTCCCATGCCGATTCCTCTTGTTAGATAAACTACTGTTTTCTAACAAGAGTCGCAGTTGGGGGTAGCGCGCACCGACAGCCCCGATTTGGTCGTATAACTTTGCCAATGACAGCTATTCGGTGCCGATTGGTCTTCGTCTGGGGAAGGTCAGTAAGCGTGGAAACACGGTATTCAACTTCTTTGTCGAACCACAATACTCGGTCTTCACTCGCGGCAGTGGCCTGCCGAAATGGCAGATCTACATGGCCTGAACATGCAATTTTTCCCAAACCCATAAACACCGCCTGAGATGACAGACGTTCCAACCTTCACCTCCAAGCCACAAGGAAACCATCCATGGAAAAATTTATCGCTGTTGTGTTTGATACAGAAGAAGCCGCCTACAAAGGTGAAACCGCGCTGCGAGACCTGCACCGGAACGGCGAGTTGGCGGTCTATGCCGCCGCGGTGATCGGCAAAGATCAAGAGGGCAAGGTCGAAACCAAAAAGTTCGACGACGAAGGTCCTATAGGCACCGCCTTTGGCTTGATCCTTGGCGGTGTCGTCGGGGTACTTGCCGGACCCGTTGCCGTGGCCTCAGGCGCTGTGCTGGCCGGTTCGGCAGCTGCGGCCTCTGCTGCGGCAACAGGCCTGGCAGCCGGATCGCTGACGGGTGGCATGTTTGGCATGTACCGCGACCTTTGGGTTGCTGGCATTGATTCCGAGATGCTCGATCAGGTCAGCCTGGAGCTGCTGCCGGGGAAATCATGTCTTATTGCTTCGGTGGATGAAGTCTGGACCTCGCCTCTGGACGCTCAAATGGCCAGCGCCGGGGGCACCGTGTTTCGTAAGCTGCGGGTGGATGCGATCGACGAGCAGTTTGAGACTGAAATGGCCGAACTGGACCGCGAGATCGCCGACCTTAACGAAGAGATGGCGCAATCGTCGGAGGCACCCAAGAAGGCTATCCACGCCAAAATTAATGCGGCAAAAGTGAAAATGACGGAGTCCCGCAGCAAAATCACCCATCGCTTGGATGAGCTTGACCGCGAGGCTGGCGCCCGTTTGGAGGCCATCGACCAGCAGATCACCACCGCCGCGGACAACACCCGTGAGAAATTCAAAAAGCGTAAAACAGAAATTCAGGCGGACTATAAAGAACGCAAAGCCAAATTGGATGCATCAATGGCTTTGGCCAAAGACGCGCTGGCCTGATCCAGGCACACCTAGACCTATGGCGAGCCTAACCTGCGCTGAGCCTCTATTGGTGCAGGCGGCCTGTCGCAAGATAGTAAGGGATGCAGCTCCGTCGCGCAGTCACGCGCGGGTCTTGCATCATTCAGTCTCCTGTGCCGGTGCCTGCGTCTTGACCTGCAATAAGCCGACCATTGAACTCTGCGCCGATTACAAAAATCGCCGCCATAACGTACAGGAATACCAGTGCAGTCATCACCCCTGCCAAACCTGCATAAGTAATGCTGTAGGCAGAAAAATTCGAAACATATTGCGCGAAAATCCCGCCGCTGGTGATCCAGAGAACCACGGTCAGCACGACACCGGGAAGCACCTGCTTCAGAGAGTGGCTGTGGCCCGGCAACCATAGATGACAGGCCAAGACCGAAAAAATCAGCAAAATGAATGAAACGGCATGGCGCAGGGCTTCATAGGACAGAGCCCCGTCTTCAGTCATTTCAGAGCGTCCATAGACAGCCTCAATATAAACCGGAACTGCAAAAACCAAAGCCGCCGAAAAAGTCAGGATTGCTGCGCCGCACAGGACAAACAAAACACATACTGCACGCGATTTCCAAAGTGGCCGTGGATCGTGCTCGCGGTAAGCATCCGTTAGGGTCTGGCGCACGGCATCCACCCCGTTGGAGGCAAAAAACACCGCCAACAAACCGCCAATTGTCAGAGTCTTCAGGCTGCTGTCGCGCAGAACCGCCTGCACCTCATTTACAATCGGAGCCGCAATGCTGTCCGGCCAGGTCCCGTAGACAAATTCGACAATGTCCTGGGTCGAAACCCCATCCGACACCGCCCGCCCCAAGGACAGCGCAAAGATCGTGAAAGGAAACAAGGCCAGCATCATCGACATGGCTATATGGCTGCTTTTGGACCACCCGTGCTGGCTGTCGAACCGGACCAAAGCGGCCCAGAGTGCCAATGTTATTTGCCGCGCCGTCATCACCCGGAACCTCGCCCCTCAAAATAGGAGTTTCTAATGATAGGTCAAACGCCCCAAATGGGCCTATTTGCGCCAGTTCACAGGGCATTTTACCACAGCTTAGAACTGCTGCGGAGCTGCCGCAACAATTATGTACTGGCTGCAAACGACCAGTAGCTTGCTGGCCAATGAATTCAAAATAATCATTGATATGTGAAAATAAATCGATTGCCCGGGAAATTACGCTATGTAGTTAAAGGTCGTAGAAAGCCCTTGTCGAATTCTTGAAAAGAGATGCAAATGACTGACATAATTGATATTTTGGCAAACTTAAAGCAACGCCGCGATGAGCTGCGTTTGCAGCTGCATCTGGCATCTAAGGAGGCCGAGGATGAATGGGAAGAGTTGACGGGCGAATGGGACAAGTTCCTGTCCCACTCTCAATTCGAACAAACCGCCGAAGATGTGGGCGAAGCGGCCAAGGAAATCGGCCTGAAGATGAAGGCGGCCTATGACCGCATGAAGAAAGGCGCTTAACCATGTCCGGAGAAAGTCCCGGATATGGCTGAACCCGCCACCGGAGCCAGTTCAGCCAAGATGACGTTTGGCCTGGCTTTCTGGCATCGCCTTGTTGTTGTGGTGTTTTTTACCGTGGCGGGCCTTGTTCTGGCCGCCGATGTACTGGCGCCTCTTTCCGTCGCCTTGCTGCTGTTTGTCCTGCTGACGGCCATCATTGACCGCATTGGCAAGATCGACATTGGCGGTCGTCAGGTTCCAGGCTGGTTGGCCCATGTTCTGGGCATTGCCCTGGTGTTGTTTGGCCTGCTCGGCATTCTTTCGATATTGTCCAATCAAGCAGGCGACGTGGCCGCAGCGCTTCCTCGGTACGAAGAGCGGTTTGCCAGCATTGCCAGCCGCGTTATTGCCCTGGTTGGCGACACAAATTATGCCGCCGCACAATCCGCGCTGAGTGACCTGAACATTGCCGATTTCGCCTCAGGGCTACTCAGCTCTGCCGGAACCTTTCTGAGCGCGTTTTTCTTGGTGTTGCTGTACATCCCGTTCATGATGCTGGAACGGGGGCCCATGCGGGCAAAGATCGAACTGGCTTCCCCTGATGAGGGGTTTAGTGCCAACCTGCGCCGTGTACTCCGCAGCATTTCCCTAAGCCTTCAACGTTACATGGGTATCAAAACGTCTGTCAGCCTCCTGACCGGGATGGGCAGCTACGCAATAATGCGCCCGGTCGGGCTCGACTTTGCGGAGACCTGGGCCGTTCTCGCTTTTGCACTGAATTTCATTCCGACCATAGGGTCGATTATGGCGGTTGCCCTGCCATCGCTGGTGGCGCTGGTCCAGTTTGAAACCTTTACCCCGTTCCTGATCATCGTTGCTGGTTGCGGGGGGGTACAATTTGTCGTCGGCAACATACTTGAGCCGTCTCTGACCGGCCGCTCGCTTAACTTATCTCCCCTTATGGTCGTCTTGGCCCTCACGTTCTGGACAGCTATTTGGGGGATAACCGGGGCCTGGCTAAGTGTCCCGATCACCGTCTGTGCGTTGATCGTCATGTCACATATTCCAGCAACGCAAAGCCTGGCCATTCTGATGTCAGGGGACGGCAAGCTTTTGCAAAGCACATCGGAGGATGCAGACAACCAGCCGGGAAAGCCGCTGCATCAGACCGGAGCGGCGCCGACACCAGCGCAAGGGGAGTAAGACTATTGGCGACAAAAGCACAGCTAGAAGCGGAACTTGCCGAGTTGAGGCAGCAGCTTGCGCAACAGAAGGCAGCCGCAACCGCTGCCGCAGCCAGTGAGGCTGGTAGGGGAAGTGTTGCAACCGACGGGGGCCTTTCCCAGCACAGCTCGGATGACCCGGTCAGTGATCCAGATAATCCGGACTGGGAGGAACAACTTCAGGAAGTTCTGGCAGGGCTTGAGGACTTTCCACAGAAAAAACCGCTGTTGCTTGCTTTGGGCGCTTTGGCGCTTGGGTATCTGATCGGCCGTTCGAGATAGGAGCCAAATTCATGAACCGAATATCCAGAAATATTTCTATTATCATGCGCGCGGAACGTCTGATTGCCCAACGCCACCTGGCAATTCTGCGCCGCCAGACCGGTCTTCTGGCCGCGGCGGGGCTGGTCGCTGGTTTGGGCATTATCATGCTGAACATGGCAGCGTATCTTGGCCTGGCCGATGTGGTGTCAAAACCTCTCGCGGCGCTGATCGTGGCAGCTGTCAATCTGGTGCTGGCGGGGATACTCGCGTCAATAGCGGGCAACGCAAATTTCGAGGCGGAAACCGCCCCGGTGGCCGAAGTTCGCGATTTGGCGATGGAAGATCTTGAAGCAGAGTTTCAAGTTGCCGTTGGCGAGGCCAAGGCGGCGGTTGATGGGATAAAACGCATGGCAAATGATCCACTGGGTATGATTGTGCCCGGTGTCGCAGGTGCGGTGGCAAAGGCAGTGGTCAAGAACCTGAAGAGCTGATCACGTCCGGCACGGAAACCTTGGCAAGTTCAACAGTCTGCGTTGGATATGCCAAAGCCGTTCCGGCTTGTTCAACGACTTCAAGGATTTTCAACGACAGCCGTTCGTTGACTTGCAGCGAGTTGGCATAGTCAGGAACCTTGGTCCAGGCATAGAAGATGATTGGGACAGCGCTGTCTGTAAGCGCCTGGACATACACATGCTGCGGCGCGTCATCGGACAATTCAAAATCATCGCTTTGTGACAAATACTGGCGCAGCGCATCCCGCACTTGGGTGATCTGTGCAGGGCTGCTCGACAGCACCAAAGGAATGCTCAGCAAGACGCGACGATTGGTGCGGTGGGTGAAATTGAGAACAACGGCATTGGACAGATCCGAATTAGGAACATAGCGCGGTATCTGGTCAAATCCCTTGATCAGGGTAGATCTGAGATCAATGTTCTCAACGGTTCCAACCAGGACGCCTTCGATCTGGATCACATCGCCAACGGCAAACCGCTTTTCGCTCATATTATTCATCCCGGCAATCAGATTGCGGATCAGATCCTGGGTGGCAATCGCAATCCCGGCCCCCAGCACGCCAACGCCAGTCAGGGCGCCAGTGATGTCAACTTGCCAGACCTTTAACAACGAGGTGATAGCAAACAGGAGAACGCCAAATTGAGCAACCCGCTCCATCCACCTGGCTTCCATGTGGATTTTCCTGAACCGGCCGTTGCGCAACAGCGAAACAAACGGGCCGCTTAGATTGTACCAGCCGGAGAACACCGCGACGATCGCCACCGACGCCAGTATTCTATTGAGCAAACCATCTACGAAATCAGGCAAATTCAGCACGTCCAGCACCGGATAAAGGGCCAGAACAACCACAAGAATTGCAGTCGTAGCGGCCAATTCAGTTCGGACCTGCTCGGGCAGTTGCACAGACAATTGTTTCAAAAGCCGGGTAGACAGGCCCAAAACCCAATGGGCGATTACATTGCGCGCCAGCCAGATCAACACTATGAAAATCAGCGCCAGAAAAAAGTTAGTCTGATCAATGGAGGCCAGCCAATTTGCAAATCGCACCGCAATTCTTGCGGCGGGTTCAGGCAAGGGAAAAGGCTCTGGCTCCATAGATTCCACTTTGTTTCTGCTGCCATTGCCGGTGCCAGACAGCAAGTTTCAGATTGCCGACAATATAGGGCTGTTGATATTTATTCTCGGTCACAACGGCAAAAGAATCCAGTTAATTCTGGCAATTCAAGTGACCGGCTCTAGGCTCATTGACGGAGGAAAGCCTATGGCTGCACAGATTGCCCTGGTGATATTCGCCGTGCTGGAGGCTATTGCTATCTGGTTTTCTTGGCGCGCAATTTCATCTGCGCGAACGTCTCAAGGGGCCGTTGGTTGGGTGATATTCCTGATTGCTGCGCCCTATGCGGGGGTGCCGCTGTATCTGTTTCTGGGGCATCATAAATTCAAACATTACCTGGTTGCCCGGCGCGACAGCGAAGACATCATTGAGGGGGTGAAGACCTTCAAAGACGCCAACGCACCCGCTGCCAAACCCAGTTTTCCTGTTGAAGCCTTTGAGAAAATCTCGGAGCTACCGGCAGTGCGTGGCAACAGTATGACGTTGCTTGTCGATGGCAACGCTACATTCGATGCTATCTTTGCGGCGATCGATGCGGCTGAGACCTATGTTCTGGTGCAGTTTTATATCATTCACGACGATAATCTGGGACAAGCCCTTGCTCAGCACCTGATCGCTGCAGCCAAACGCGGTGTCACTGTAAGGGTTATGTTCGACGCCGTGGGCAGCACCAAACTGCCGCACAGCTATCACCAGCGCTTGCGCGAGGCTGGCGTGCAAGCCGTCGATCCCAAAAAGACCCGTGGCCCTAAGAACCGGTTCCAAATCAACCTGCGCAACCACCGCAAGACGGTTGTGATCGACGGAAAGACCGGCTTCACGGGCGGTTTTAATGTCGGCGACGAATATATGGGCAAAAATCCAAAATTTGGCGACTGGCGCGACACCCATGTCGAACTTCAGGGTCCGGTTGTGACGCAACTACAGCTGGTCTTTGCCGAAGACTGGCATTGGGCCACCTCTGAGGTGCTGACCGATGTTCTGAACTGGGAAGCACCGCACGCCCCCGAGGACATGACCGCGATGATCGTGCCAACCGGTCCGGGCGACGAGATGGAAACCGGGGCTCTGTTCTTCTTCTCAGCCATCAGCGCAGCAACGAGGCGGGTTTGGATTGCGTCACCTTATTTCGTACCGGATACCGACGTCCTGACGGCGCTGAAACACGCGGCCTTGCGCGGGCTGGATGTGCGCATCCTGGTCCCCGAAGTTATAGATCACAAAATCCCCTGGCTGGCGGCCTTTGCCTTTTTCGACGAGGTCAGGGCAGCCGGAGTTCAGGTCTGGCGCTACCAGCCGGGATTTATGCATCAGAAAGTGGTGCTGGTGGATGATGATTTTGCGGCCATTGGCACAACCAACCTGGACAACCGCTCGTTCCGGCTGAATTTCGAGGCCATGGCCGCCTTTTTCGACCCGCGTCCTGCTGCCGCAACAGCAAGCATGCTGGAAAGCGATTTCGAACGCGCTTTGCTGCTAGGCAAAAAACTGCACGAGCAACCCTGGCGTATCCGTGTCGGTGCTCCGATAGCCCGACTGTTTGCGCCTGTGTTGTAGGCCTGCTCATTTCGTTGAGCTAGCAAAAGGGCTTTGTTGATGGCGTGGAACCGTTGTCAGGACGGCATCAAAATGGGCCTGAGATGTTGTCAGCTGGCATGGTTTCGTCCCTGTCGTCAGAACAAGTATAGTTTGTCATTTTCCAACACTTCAACCTGGTGCGTGACCAGCCCACCATCTGTCGTCCGGTGGTGGAGCTGGAATTCCGGGTTGGTAAGGTGGAAACCGGACGATTTCTTGAGCGTGAGATCCAGCGCCAGCCGCATACCGCCCGCAGAAGGGGCCGTACTGACAACCGTTCCACGCCATTGGGTATGGGCGGTCAAATGGATGTGCCCGCAGAGAATACGCTCGATGTTGGGAAATCGTTCTACAAGCCCTTCCAACAGGTCAGCCCCTTGAAAACCATCCTCATCGGTCTCCAGCACTCCGAATTTCACCGGTGGATGATGCATGAACAAGACTGTGGGCCGCTCCGGTGCCTCGTTCAGCCGTGCTTGCAGCCAGTCGGCGCGCCTTTGGCAGATCTCGCCGCCAGGAGCGCCCGGTTTGGTGCTGTCCAGGCCGATTAGGCGGATGTCGTGGTCTTCGATCACATAGTGCAGGAATTCTTCGTCTTGCGCTGGGCAGGTTGACCCCGAAAACACTTTGGCCAGCGTTGTTCTGTCGTCATGGTTTCCGGGCACCACATGATAGGGCATTTTCAGTGGGTCCAATAGATGCTTGGCCTGTGCGGCCTGTGCGGCCGTGCCGTCATGGGTAATGTCCCCAGTGATCAAGGCCACGTCGGGCAGCGGATCGAGTTTGTTGAGGCAGCTCACAAGCTGCGCCAATCTCTCACTGGTCGGCGCGACATCGCATGTTTTTCGGCCCGGTTCCACAATGTGGGGGTCGCTGATCTGTGCGATTAGCAAGAGGAGTTCGCCTCTCCGTGGCTAAATTTCGGCATCCGTCGCCTCCCTAAATTTCATCAGTTTGCTGAACTACGCCCAACAACAATTGCTTGGCGAGCGCTTTGGCACAATCAATTCCCCGCTGGCAATTCGGCGCTGGCAATTCCAGGCTGGCGCGCAGCGATATAACAACAACCCTAACATCACTACCCATCGAGCTTAAAACACTTTGCGGGCACGGGTTGCGAATTATCCGCATGCGGGAGGGGCCCGGGGCAGGAGCCCAGAACAGGAGCCCAGAACAGGAGCCCAGAACAGGAGCCTGTCTGTTTCATATTGCGTCATGGTGCCACCTCGTGTTGCTTTGATTGTCCCCAAAGCTGGTGGAGAACAGCTCTGGGGAATAGCCAGGGGGGCAACATTCAATGCCGATTGACACAGACTATTTTCAACCAATTACAGAGTTACAGGCCTGTTCCAAGCACCCCGAAAGCCGCCCTCTCGCCCATTGCCAACTCGCCTAGCGAGCGTGTCAATCAGCGCGGTTGGCCCACCGACGATACGTGCCATTCCATCTTGTCCGGGCAGAGGCTGGCGTTGCGGGGGCGGTCCACATCCCAAGATAACAGCGTCACCTTGGTTAAACTGCTCGAAGGTTTTCAAGCCAAGTATTTCGAGCCATCGAGCGACAACGGGTTGATGCTTTGGCCAAACCCAGGTTGGCCCAAGATCGGCAAGTGCTCGGTTGGTCACCGGTTGCCGCAAAGCGCGAATGCGGCCGCCGATTTGCGCATCCGCTTCGACAATCTGAACGCAAGCGCCCGCATTTTGAAGAGTTACGGCTGCTGTTAGCCCGGAGAGCCCCGCACCTATCCGGAGAGCCCCGCACCTATGATGACGATGCCCAAGCTTATACCTCAATTGTTTTGACAGTGACCGAAATCAAGAATTCGGCCACTGTTCGTCGGGAAGCACTCTGCGTCCAAACCATCCCGTTTTGCAAGCAATCCCGGCGGTCAGATCGGGAATGGCCAACAGGCCTCATTTCTGCGCAGGCCAAGGTGACGCGACAGCGCGCCGTCCAGTACTGCGCTAAGACGGCGATCGAATTCCGCTGGATCAGTAGGGGCTTCGCCAGCGGCAATCCTGGCCTGGTCCAACAACAGATGCGCGGCAACTTTCCGGGAGACACCGCGCAGGTAATATTGTTGCTAAGGGGCCGCCAAAATGGACCACGGGCGCTGTTGGGAAGCCGCGCTTGCCCTGCGGCGTGAGCGCTCTCTGGCGCACCATGGCAGCAATATATTGCTTTAGGAGCATTTCAGCTTTGCACGGTATTGTTCCAATCGGGACTGAGTTTTGAGCAAATTAGGCGTTAGTTTTCATCCGGGTAAGGCACTGATTGGCCCTGAAACGACAATTGGCGGCAGTGCAAAGGCCTGTGTCCAATGCTTGCGATTTTCGGTGTCCTGTCGGACTAAATTTCAAGTTTTCGCAGGCCACGTCCCAACAGTTTCGCGCTTTCCACGGCGGCGTCTCGATGCAGCGCCCAAGCTTGAGTGAGACCTTCCAGGATAACTGAAATTTCAATCTCACGCCCGACAAGACCGGTGACCTTGGCGGCGCAAGTGGCCACTTCGGTCTTGTGGCGTTCAAGTAGCTCTCGAAGTCGGGCGCTCCCAGGCTCGGCTGCCACCGCGCCGTGAAAGAGGCACCCATGCGCTGTCTCGGTTTCCATCCAATTCCCGACGCGATTGAGCAGCGCGTCGAGTGCTGCGTTGGGGTCATCCGGCATGCCGTCGAAGACCTTTGAGAGGTAGCGCCGGTGGCGATGTTCCAGGGCTGCCAGCACCATTTCTGATCGGGACGGGGTATATTTGTACAACGTGCGAAGGCTTACGGAGGCTGCGTCGCGGAGGTCTTCGACGTTCGGCTCGGCGAAGCCGCGGCTGGCGAATGCGCGTTCCAGCCCGGCGGCGATCTTGGTCATAGTATCAGTCATGATTGACATTGGTAGAGAGGTCCCTCTACCAATGCAAGTAGAGGAAACATTCTACATGCGGAGTTTTGACGATGACAGTTCCCGACACGATGAAAGCCATGGTCCTCACCGGTCATGGCGGGCTCGACAAGCTCGAATGGCGCGACGACGTGCCGGTGCCGGAGCCGCGCGCAGGCGAGGTGCTGATCCGCGTCGGCGCGTCGGCGGTGAACAACACCGACGTAAACACCCGCACTGGCTGGTATTCCAAGAGTGTGCGCGGCGACACTGGTTCGGCCGCGCAGGAGGGCTATGCGGGCGCCTCTGACGCCGATGGCGCGTGGTCTGGCGCGTTGTCCTTCCCTCGCATCCAGGGCGCCGATTGCTGCGGAGTGGTGGTCGCGGTGGGAGCGGGCGTGGAGCGCTCGCGCCTGGGCGAACGGGTGCTGGTGCGGCCGATGTATCGGCCGAACGGTTATCGGCCTGACGGTGCGGGCGACCCTGATGCGTTGGAGACCTTCGGGTCGGAGCGCAACGGGGGCTTCGCCGAGTTCACGACCATCGGGGACAAGGAAGCGGTCTGCGTCGACAGCCCGTTGTCAGACGCAGAGCTCGCCTCCTTTCCCTGCGCTTTCTCGACCGCCGAGGGCATGATCCAGCGCGCCGGGATCGGCGCGGAGCGCGTGCTGATTACCGGCGCCTCGGGGGGCGTCGGCTCAGCGGCGGTGCAGCTTGCTAAACGTCGCGGCGCCCATGTCACAGCGGTAACCAGCCCGTCAAAAGCCCGCGCGCTGGAGGCGCTCGGTGCCGACGCCACGCTGGGCCGCGACGAAGCCCCGCCGCAGGACAGCTTCGACGTCGTGCTCGATCTGGTGGGCGGCGCGCGCTGGCCTGCGCTGCTCGACGCGCTGTCGGTCCGTGGCCGCTACGTGACCTCTGGTGCCATCGCTGGACCGATCGTCGAGCTCGACTTGCGCAGCCTCTATCTTAAAGACCTGACGCTTGTGGGCAGCACGCGGCAAGACCCGCGCGTTTTCACCGACCTCGTGGGCTATATCGAGGCGGGAGAAATCAGGCCTGTCCTCGCGAAAACCTACCCGCTGCGCGATCTGCGTGCAGCACAGGAAGCGTTTCTCGAAAAGTCCCATGTGGGCAAGATCGGGATCATGATCCCCGACTGACGCGAATCTGTCCTGTCTTGGCCTGGCCTATCCGGTCCTGGCACAGTCCACGGCGGCGGGCGCTATAGATCAAACAGCCAGTCGTGCATGAACGCTGCGAGGCTTGGGCTGACGTCTTGTGCCTTTTCTTCGCAGGCAACGCAGCGCGAGCCCAGAACGCTGCGCAGATTATAATGGCGGTTCTTGCACATGCGGCCCGAGAAGAAAAAATCGGTGCCAGCCTTCAGGGCTCGGGGTCGCGTGCGGGGATAATTCATCCATTCCGGATGGCCGGCAAGCTTGGCCTGTCTTTTGCGCTGACCTTCTTTGTGATGTTCCGCCATGGCCGCAGTATCCAAAACCGCCGCGGCGGATTCAACCGCAAAATTGCCGCCGCCACAGCGCTGTACACCGTCGCCCGATGGCCTGTTTCTATGCGGTCAGGCGGATTTGCGGCCCTCGCCCATATAGAGCTTTTGCATATCGACAAAGGCGCCGTTTTCCAGCCGCGCCCGCATGGCCTGCCAGCCGGTGGGATTGGCCAGTATCGCCCCATAGAGAGCCTTTGGCACGTTCAGGTCCTCGATCGGTTTTTCAGAGGCGGTTTCCAGCCAACAGAACACATAGGCGTCATTGTCCTCGTCCGTATCAACCAACCGCAACTCGACACCCTCGGCCAGAGGCACCGATGGAACGCTGCGCAGGATGTGCAGTTTCATCATTTCAATGATGACATCGTCCAGATCATGTTCGCGGATCAACAATTTTTCGCGCACAGCGGGCCAGCCAAATGTGACGCGCATGGTAAGGTCCTGACCGACCTGCTGGGCGGCCTGGGGCGCCTTGACCCCATAGCTCTCGGCAAACAGCAGCGCCGCGTCGTCCTCGACTTGCAGGTGATCGCGCATCCGGTCCGCTGGCATCGCGGCAATCCACTGGCCGCGCCCGACATCCAGATAGTTGAACTGTGGTTGCAGGCGAAAGCGTTCCTGACAGGCGCCGCATTCAATGTCCTGAAAGCGGTCCGCCAGAATATCCTCTCGCAGATCGGGGCGGCGGTCGGCATTGACGCTGCCAACGGCCATCATGATAACGGGGGCCTCGCATTTCGGGCACACCAGGTTTACGGGCTGGAAAAGAGACATTTATCAATGACCTTTCAAAGGGCTAAAGTTTGGCTAACCAACTGACAGCAGGGTGGTTTGGCTTTAGCTTTCCGGAATAATAGGCGGCGTACATTTCCGAGAACCACTCTCCCGGTGCGCGGAACTGATAGCCTGTGATGCCTTTTGGCCGTGCGTCCAGCAGGTAAGAGGTCCAGGTGTTGGCGTAGCTCTCCTGATAAACCACACCGTCAATCGCAATTTTTTTGGCGCCACTCATGCTGGCCCAGGGATTTGCCGATTCAGAGGCGGCCTCGATATGTGCCCGCACCTGAATGCGCCGGCTCTCCCATTCTTCGTCCGAGCAGGCCTCGTCGCTGGGTTTGGCGGGGGTATACGGGTTTTCCTTATGTGCCAGATAACTGGTCACATAAGATTTGTCGTATTGGAACTTTTTGGCGATTTTGTCAGCAATGACAGATGTATCGGCGCCGTATTCGGTCCAGCCGCCATAGTCCTTGCCGCTGCCATTGCGGGTCATAAACCCGGTCTTGTCGTCAACCGCATGTCCGACCTCATGCATTGTGTTCCAGTTGAAGAAGGTGACAGGGTCGTCATTGGCCGGTTTGCATTTCTCTAACTCGGCGCGTTCTTCTGGCGTCGCGGCGTCCTCCAGACTGCCCACCGCGTCTTCTCCGGCCAGTGGCCGGGCCGAAGAGGTCGCCGCATCGCCTTCGTGCATCACAATGCGCTTTTCGCTGCCGTCATACAGCGAGCCGCCATCCTTATGTTCATTGACCGCAAATTTGCTCATCGAGTCATTGTCGAGAGTATGGTCCAGTGGCAGATCCTGCATCGCCTTGTAGAAGGCGACAATGTTTGGCCCCTGCAGGTTGTTATCCTCAATTTTGCTGCCGGGGGCCAAGTTTTCCTGGCTGAAGTTCTTGATGTCACAGCCGAACCGGGCCTTGAACGCGACCTTCACGACCGCACGCTGAGCCTCGGGTTCCAGATTATCAATCATAGCGTCAAGTTCAGCGGTGCCGTTCGGGCGTGACAGGATTTCCTCGATGTCCTTGGGTTCGGGAGGGGTATTTGCCCGCATTTGCGCCATCACAAAGGCGCTGGTGCCAATGGCGCGCACTTCTTCCAGCAGTTTGATCGCCTCAGGTGGTTTGCGCGCCTCCATTTGCGCCGCCGCATCGACCAGTTTCTGGCGAATTGCGTCGATGCTGGGTTTGATCGCGTATCTGTGCTCATGGCCTTCCAGCTCGGCCAGCCGCGGTTCCACTTCCGGTTTGGCCCGAAGATCTGTGTAGTCCTTGTGCTGATCCGCCAGCGCCAGCGCATGCCCAATCATCACGATGGCGGCTTCTATATCGGCGCTGACTTTATCAAAGTTCTGTCCGGTTTTGGCCGTCGTTTCGGCGCGCGCCAACAGTTTTTCGATCTCGGCAATATCTGTCGTCACATAGGCCGTTTCACCATGTGTCTTGACGGCGCTCAATGCGGTCTGTGCCCGGGCGATTTCCTGCACAAGGAAGCCATATTGCGACATGATCTCATCCGCTGCGTTGCAGGCCTCCAAGGCCGCCAAAAGATGCGCCTTGGCCTCTTTTGCAGCCAGCCCGTCCTGTTGGCAGCTGTCGATTTCCGCATTTGCCAGATCCAGATATTTCTGTGCAATATCAGCGTTATCTTTGCTGGCGATGAATTTGATAGACAGTTTTGCCAGTGCCACTTGCGGCCACCAGAGGGCGCTGTCTTCGTCCCCGCCAATGGCCGCGTTCACCGCCTCCAGAAGTGCGTGGTTGCCGGCCGTCTTGATCGCATCTTCCGCAGAGGCCGCCAGTTCATCCGCCATGGTTTTTGCGGTTGCATAGTCGCTGGGGGCCAGCTTGACCAGATTGCCATATTTGGTTGTCAGCCGGATCAACTGGGCGGCAATGGCATCCGCATGTTTGTGACCCTGCGCCTCGTCCAGCTTGTCTTTGGCCGCCTTTCGGGCCGTTTCATAATCGGAAGATCCTTTGATTTTGACCAGCAGAGCCTTGGCCAGCGTGGTGATCTGCAGCAAGGCCTTGGTCGCCTGAGAATAACTGTTTTCGGTCAGGTCAGTTTTGGTTTCGTCGACTTTGGTCGCTGCAAGCCGGTCTTCGATGTCCTTGATCAGCGCGGCGGTGGCGGCGTTTCTTTCGCCGTCCAGCAGTTCCGTTGCGGCCTGCGTATCGGTCAGAGCCGGGTGGTAAAGATCGGCCATCGCCACCAGCGCTTTGCAGGCCGTTATCTTTTGATAGGCGTTCGCAAACACCCGCTGGGCTGCCGAATAGATATGCTCGGTTTTCAGCGTCTGATATTTGGCAAAATCGACATCTGCCCGAGCAACCTGATGGGCGCCTGCTTCTTTTCCGGGCCCGATAAGCGCCGCCCTCGGGACCTTGAAATACGGGTCTTCCCAGCCGAGCACGGTTTTGAGTGTTGTCATGTCTTCTGCAGTGGGGGCCTCCCAGTCGGTGGCCGCTTTGGCCTTGGCCGCGGCCGCTTTGAAATCGCCGCCGATCTGCAGTGCGGCGCCGTCATCCAACAGCGTTTGGATCTCTGTTATCCGGTGGGCAAGCTGGGCAGCAACCGCGCCGCCCTCGGTGGTGATCGAGGTAATGATCGCGGTGGCGCTGGTGCGGAGTTTCACGATCTGCTTGTGAACCTCTCCATCGGCGCGGGCCTGATCCCAGATTTTTCGCGCCGCGGCCAGCTTGGCTTCCGCCGCTTTGTAATCATAGGCTTCGGGCTTGGTCAGGTCATCAGCCTCGCCGATCATTACGTTGATATTGTTGATGTGAGGTTGCAGGCAGCTGTCCACATTCAGCGGCGCCAATGCCACTACCTGAGTGCCCAGCGAGAGTTTGATATCCGCATAGGCCCGATGCTGGTGGACCAGCACCATGGCCAGTTTCAGGTTGGCAATGGCGCTGTCCAAATGTGCGCGTGCATCATCGTGTTTCTTTGCCTTATGGGCTTTTTCGGCCTCCATTGCGGGCACTTGTGCCTTGGCGATAAAGGCTGACAGGTCATTCCCAACGTCGGCCGCCAGCACCTTGTCGCGAATGTCGGTAAAGACCTTGAACGCCGGGGCCCATTTCTTTTTCGACTTGTCCAGCGCGGCTTCGTCATGCAGCGCATCAATGTCAAGATCGGCTTCCGCCGCCGCCTTGGCGTTGTCCACCCGTTTTTCGGCGTCAGCCAGGGTGGAATTTGCAACGGTGAAATCACACTTCAACGCCAATAGCGCCGCCTCTGTCATCAAGGCCTTGGCGGCCTCGATCAGTGACGCGGCCTGCGGCACGTTCTTCAGCGCTTCAATTTTGCCCTGAACGGAAATACGTTTTTCTTTGTATGATTTACAGCTGTTTGCCTGCGCCAAACTGGCGGGCCATTGGGTTTCGGTCGTTGCCAGAACAGCAGAGGCAGTGGAGAATTTATGCAGCGCCGCCTCGGCCTTGGCCGCCACCAGATCGGCCTCCATTTTCAGGATCATGACCTGGATGCCCGAGGCCCCATCATGGGCTTTGAAATCGCGCAGCTTGGTTTCAAATGTCAGCAGCTTTGGCGGGTATTGCTGGACCGTTGGAATTTCAGATTTGAGATGCGCAATTACCGACCATATTGGGCTAAGCTTTTGACTGGAAACAGAATAGTCCGACGTTGTCGCAATGTCAGACCCGGCATAGCAGCTGTCTAGCTCTGCCAGTTTGGCGGCGATCAGCTGTTTGATGTCGACGGCCAAACCGGCCCAGTGATCAATCCAGTCCTTTGCAATGGGCCGGTTTTTTTCATAAGACGCCTTGAGCTCTTTTACCGTCGTGGTGGTTATGAAGATCTCGGCAATTTTGTCGAGCTTCTTGATGCCGTCCTTGAACTTTTTGGCGGCGCAATCCAGCTGAGCCGCATCGTACAGGCCTTCCATTTCCCGGGCCGGATCATCAACCGCTGCGGCGCCAGTCACCTTGCCGCGATCGGTGTCCGCCTTGATCTTGCGGTCGCCGTCAATTGCGGCAAAATGGGCAAAATCATCGGCCATGATTTCAGTGATCGCAATAACGGGTTCTGCGGCGGTCAATTCGTCGGTTGCTGCTTTCAGCGCATGGGTTTTGGATTTCTCAATTGCAGCGGCGCGAATATCCGCGATCTTTGTTATTTCCGGCGCAATTTCCGACGAGCCAGATTTCGGGTGGCTGGTCAGCGGCACCAGCCTCAGGTCAAAAATTGTCAAAGCCTTTTGGAAACCTGTCTTGGCCTGCGTTTCGGTGGCAATTGCCCGCTTTATTCCGATCAGCGCTTTTTCACCGATATCCAGTTTTGCCGCACTGTCTGGTGTCGGCGTCGCCTTGGCGTCTGATACCAATTTGGCGATTTTTTGAAACGCGCTGTTCCAGGCCTCGGGGGTTTGGCTAACGGCCTCGGCTATCAGGCTGTTGTAGCTGGCGATCGGGCCGTCGGTCAGGGATTTGATCTCGGCCTCGATCCGCTGGATCTGTTCGGACAGATCGAGTTCGGGGCTATCGCCTGCAACCTCCGGCGGCGGCTCCTGGTCAGAGGGGCCTTTTTCCGGTGCCGACGGCTTTGGGGCGGTCAGTGTTTCGCCATCTTCGCTGGCCGCTTGCAGGGGGGCCGGCGCCGGTTCTTCGGGACGTGTTTCGGGGGCCGCTTGCCGAGCTTCGGAAATGGACTTGGCCAATGGCCCGACGGCCTTGAGTGCGGTTTCGAAATCAGGCGGTGTGGCCGATACCTTGGCGTTTATCAACGCCCAGACTGCCTGGATTTTTTTCGATTGCGGTGTCCCTAGGGCCAATGCCTCGGCCACCAGCGGCGTCAATTTTGTCGATGCCTGCTGCCATTTTGCTTCTAGCATTGCCTGGCGCTTGGCCAAAGCGGCAGCGTCCCTGGCCGCAGTCTTCATCGCATCGGATAATTTACCAATGAAATCAAGCGCGGTCTTGTAGGCGCCGGTTTTTGCCTTGCCCTGAATGGCAGCCCAAAGGGCATTCACTTGCGTCAGGTCTATGCCGGCGATGTTACCCAGCTTTGCCAGATTGGCCTCTACCTTTGTCGCCGCAGTTTTCCATTTTTCAGCCAGTGGATCGGGCTGGTCTGACGGTGCTTCGGGCGCCTCTGCGGTGTCTTCTGCTGTCTCGCCTTTTTGCGGTGTCTTGGGGCTGGGGGGCGTGCCAGGACTGGTCGGGGCCTGATCCTTGCCTACCTCGGCTTCGTCTTCATCGGCGTCCGACTCAATCACCTGGCCACTGGGATCCAGCACGATGATGTTGAACTTGAGCCCAACAACCATGAACAGTTTTCGCGCCTTGCGGGCAAATCCGGGCAGAATTTTACCATCAATGGAGACCGAGAGATCTTTTCCTTTGAGTGTCAACCGCCCAAAGGTGAAAAGCGCCGTCTCGCCATCTGCTTTGGCCTGCTTTCCCAGTATCTTAGAGGCTTTTGTTTTGTGAAGAATAAAAACCGAATTCTCGATTTTCTTACCAAAGCACAGACCAAAGGCAAGCTCTCGCTTTCGCGCCAATGCGATCTGTTGTTTGATTTCTTTTGCGGCAGATCCATCAAGAGACATTAGGGCTATCCCGACAATTAAAAAAATGTAAAAATTTAAACACAAGCGTCGCTGCGCCTTCGAGCGTCGCATGGGGCCGGGGTTTCAGCAAGAATTTTTTCCGCTGATCTGGCTTGGGTCGAGCCCGCAATATATCGGGGCAATGATGTGAGGTTCTATTGATTTCTCTAGCACCCGGATATGGCAAATGAATAAACGGCGCAAAGTTTGGGCGTCGGTCATTGTGGTTTTTTTGGGATTTGGCGGCAGTGGATTTATCAGCGGCTCATTTGCATCGGATAAAGGGAACGGACCGATCGGAGATATTCCAATGACATTACCCACGGTAGAAACCTTCGACGGGGCCTGGATTGTTGAGAAAGTGACGGGCGTTGATCTGACAGGGTTTGACGCGCTGCGGTTTGATTTTGACGCGGGCACGCTGTATGGATCCGCGCCCTGCAGAAGCTTTAAGACGAGCTTTGGGCCGGATGTTCAAAACCTGATGTTTGCCCCATTGCAAATTGGTGGCGGGTTGTGTGACGAGCAAACAATGATCACCGAACGCAAGTTTCTGCAGCGAATTGGGCTGGTCAATCGTCTGGAAATTGACGCCGACAATCAGCTTGTCATGTACGCCTCAGATGAGCCAATGCTCTGGGCCACGCGCCTGACCGAGTAAGCCTGATCAGAGAGATCGGGCGCTGCTGGATCAGATAAGGCGGCTTTGCCCTATTGTTGGGCCGCCAGATATCCAATGCCACCGGCGATAATCAGCCCCAGCGCAACAGCTGCCGCAATTTTCCAGGCGGAATAGGGACGTTCGCCCTGAACCCGGCCAGATTGGCCATTGACCACAAACCGATAGGTTTTGCCGCGGTACTTATAGGCCGCCAGCCAGACCGGCAGCAGCACATGTTTAAAGGTCACATCGGCGATTGCAGTGTCGATGTCGTGAATGCGCTGGCGGTCGCCGCCGATGTCAAAGCGCACATCGCGCTCAATCACCCGGTCCATCTTGGCACGCGCTTGGGTATATCCGTCCTGCAGTTCCACCGCATAGGCCTCGGCCCGGAACCCGGCCAGATACTGCGGCTGATAGCGTTCCATTGCCGACAGATCCCAGGGTTCCAGTGCTTCGGTGTATTTCTTGGGCAGGCTGTTGGAGGCCAGCACCAGCACATCGTCAAACCAGCGCTGCACCCGGCCCGAGGCCGGTCGCCAGCGGACCTTGGCCACTTGGCGGCTCTGGCGCTTGCCATTCACCATCTTGGTCTCGGTGACATAGTAGACGGTGCCGCGCTGACCTGAGTAGCTGGACTTGGTATCCGCATCAAAGGTCCAGTAGGGCACATAGATCCCCTGCATCTTGCGGCCCTTACGGGCATATTCCTTCAGCCCGTTGGGGGCGAACCACAATCGCCCCAGCCAGCTGGCCATTTCCTTATGGGCGCTGCGCTCATCGACGCCAAAGGGCAGCACGCCCTTGGGCTTGATGTGGCGGTTTTCGCCGGTGTCCACCACCACCGGGGTGGCGCAAAACGGGCATTCCTTGGCATGGGTGGCAGGGTCGAATTCGACCTGCGCGGCGCAGTTGGGACAGGCCGAGACTCGGGTGATCTCAATCTCGGCCGCGGGCAGGTGCTGTGCCACGGCGGTGTCGAAATCCAACTCGCGCAGGCTGGCCGCCTGCCAGGGCCCGGCGCCAATCTGCTCGGCATGTCCACAGTGAGCGCAGCTCAGGCTGCGGTTGCCAGGGTCATAGCGATAGTCGCCACCACATTGCTCGCAGGGAAAGCGGTGGCCTTCTTTGGGTGCTTCGGAGGCGGCTGGTGGTGGCGGCGGAGGGGATGAAGACACGGCGGGGCTCAAATCTGGAACAGGTGAAAATTGAGTTCTGCCCGCCGCAGGGATGCGTTGGCGGGCAAGGCGGTCAGCCTGCCGGGGCAGGGGGCGGTGGGGGGGGCGGCAGAATGGTGAACAGCTGCGCCAGTTCGGTGACCTCTCCGGCCCGTTTCCAGCCGTCCTGTCCGGGTGTCCAGACATGGGTTTCGCGGTTGAGACCGCCCTCGGCGGCCATACGCCCCAGCCTGGCCTTGGAGAACGGCCCGCTGGTTTGGCCGTTTTCGGCCAGATGCCAGACGTGCTCGACGGGCGGCGGCGGTGGCGCCAGGGGGGCGGCAACCGGAGCCGCCTGCGTTGTGGTTGCGGCGGCAGCGGGGGCGGGGCGGGCGCCCCAGGGACCAGCGGCCTGACCCGCTGCCATGGCCTGCGCCATGCCGATACCCATGCCCATTCCCAAACCGGCCCCCATGCCACCGCCGGGGTTTTGCGCGGCGGCGGTCATCGCCTCGGCGGCGGAAAACTGCGTGTAGCGGCCCAGATCGCCGACAATGCCCATCTGGGTGCGCCTGTCCATCGCCGCCTCAACCGCCGGTGGCAGCGAGATGTTTTCGATATAGAGCTCGGGGATCGACAGCCCATAGTCGGCGATGGTGGCGGAAATCTCAGCCGCCACCAGCTTGCCCAGATCAGCCGTGTTGGCCGCCATATCCAGCACCGGCAGGCCCGAGCCGGCCACCACCCGCGAAAACTCTTGCACGATGATATTGCGCACCTGAAACGAGATCTCGTCCATGGTGAATTCGCCATCAGTGCCGACAATCTCGGTCAGGAAACGGGCGGCGTCAGAGATTTTGACCGAATAGGTGCCAAAGGCCCGCAGCCGGATTGGGCCGAATTCGGGGTCGCGGCAGATGATCGGGTTCTTGGTGCCCCATTTTAGATCATTGAAGCGGGTGGTATTGACGAAATAGATCTCCGATTTGAACGGCGACTGAAAACCGTGGTGCCAGTGTTGCAGCGTTGTCATCACCGGCATGTTGTTGGTCTCAAGCATATAAAGACCGGGGGTAAAGACATCCGCTAACTGGCCCTCGTGGATGAACACCGCCGCCTGTCCGCTCCGCACTGTCAGCTTGGCACCATATTTGATCTCATGGTCTTCGCGTTCAAACCGCCAGACCATAGTGTCGCGGCTGTCATCGACCCAGTGAATGACATCGATGAATTCACCGGTCAGAAAATCAAAAATTCCCATCGTGCTGGTCCTCTTCTTAATACGCGCGGGGCAGGTCCTCAGCAGGCAGCCCCATCAATTCATTGGCAATGACGCGGGTGATCGGGCGGGCCTGCGCGGCGCTCATCCCGGGGTGCAGTCGCGCATCGTATAACAGGGTCAGTAGCTTTTCGTCATGGCTGGTCAGCAGCGCAAATTCATCGTCATCGTTAAAGATCGAGGGCCGCGCCCGGGGGCTGTCATTGCGCAGCCCCAGCCCCTGCGCGACCTCCTCATGGACACAGCTTTGCCGCACCAGATCCGGGTGCTCGGCGCGGATCAGCGCCACGCCCCGGGTATAAGACAGCGGATCCTGTTGCGGCCCGCCAGCCAGTACCAGACAGTAAAAACTGCGCGGAGGGTTGGCAAATATCTCCAGATTTTCAGCGCTGATATTGGGCAGGATCTGTTGCAGCCGCGCCCGGATGAAATCGCTGTCATCCTTGCCGGCATAGATCACATGAAAATTGCCGCGCCCAGTGGTGGCGGTGATGGGATGGCCGGTGATACGGGCCAGCCGATCCGCATAACTGGCCAGAAATTGAGTGTCCTGCTGACGCTGCATCGGCGGTACCGAGGGGCCAAATTCGGCCTTGATACGCACCGGGCCGGGCCAGCGGCTCAGCCCGCCGGCGCCGCTGCTGCCACTGCCGGCATATTCGTCGAAAAAGGCGATGGCCTCAAAGTTGCGGACCAGTTTATCTGCGTTGTAAGGCGTGTCCGGCCCGCCGCCATCTATGCGCAGCAGGCCGCGGGTCAGCAGATCCTGCTGCAGCACCGCATAATAATGGACCAGTTGTTCGCTGGCAGCCGAGCGTGGCGGCGGCGCCAGTTCTTGCGGCGGCGGCGGTGCCACCGGGGTGGTCTGTGGCGGCGGGGTGCAGGCCAGCAGCGCCGCCAGTCCAACCAGACCGGCGATGACACCCGGTGACTTGCCCGGTGACTTGCCCGGTGATCTGCGCTGTTTATTTTCTCCGCCCTGACGCATCAATCAGCCCGGCACCGAGGTGGCCGCGGTGTCGCCAACCGCATCCTGACGCGCCCTGGCCGAGGCAAGGGTATCGCGCAGCTCGCCCTCCATCTTGGTCAGCTCCCGGGCGGCGGCGGCGCGTTGGGTCTTGCCCTGATCGGCAATCGCCAGACTGTCCTGAATGGTGCCGATCAGATCGGCATTGGCCTGCTTTACCGCTTCGATGTCGAACACACCGCGCTCCATCTCCTCGCGTATTATCTTGTTGCTGGCGCGCAGGTTGGCGGCATTGGCGGTCAGCAGCTCATTGGTCAGGTCATTGGCGTCGCGCACGGCGGCGGCGGCCTCGGCGCTGCGCTGGATGGTCACCGCTTGGGCCAGCTGGGTCTCCCACAGCGGCACCGTATTGACCAGGGTCGAGTTGATCTTGGTGACCAGCGATTTGTCATTTTCCTGCACCAGCCGGATCGAGGGCAGCGACTGCATGGTGACCTGACGGGTCAGTTTCAGATCATGCAGTCGGCGCTCCAGATCATCGCGGGCCGCGCGCAGGTCGCGCAGCTCCTGCGCCCGCATCACCTGTTGACCCTCAGCTGCCGCCGCCAGCTCAGCCTGCTGGGCGGGGATGGTGCTGCTATCCAGCTGGCTCAGCTTTTCCTGACCGGCGGATATATACAGGCCCAATTCGTCATAGAACTCCAGCGTCTTGCCATAGAGCATGTCCAGCGCTTTGATGTCCTTCAGCAGGCTGTGCTCGTGGCTCAGCAGATTGTCGGTGATCTTGTCGATCTGCCCCATTACGGTTTCATAGCGGGCGGTGAACTGGGCAAAGGGCGCCGCCTTGCCGATCAGGCGCTCCCAAAAGCTGGGCTTGCGCCGCACGTCCAGTTCCGACACCGAGAAGCCGCGAATGGCGGTGACCATGTCACGCAGACTGTCGCCGGCCGGGCCGACATCCTTGTTGCGCACATCCGCCAGCATCGCCTGGCTGATCCCCTGCAATTCCGCCTGCGCCGCCGAGCCAAACGAGATGATCGAGTTGCTGTCGCCCATATCGATCTGATCCATGCGGGCGCGGATGGCGTCGCTTTTGGCGGCGTCGGCTTGCTCCAGCGTCTGAATTTCGGCCACGGGTTCCGGCAGCACGATGGCTGTGGTTTCTTTGACCAGGCTTTCTGCTTCGGCGGCTTTCTGCTTCACACTCTCGGACATAAAGGCTTCCCTCGTTAAAATCAGGTCAGATCCAGATGGACCCCTTCGCGCTGCAACCGATCCCGCAGCACGTCTATTTCAATGGTCAGATCGCTGCGGTCTTCCAGCAGCATTTTGCGGTTCCGGGCGGCAAATCCCTGCTCCAGATCGTCCAGCAGCGCCAGATAGTCGGCGCGGGCCTGGGCATCCTGGCTGCGGCTATAGATATCGGCGAATTTCACCGTCGCATCACGGGCGCCCTGCAAATAGACCGTCAGATACTTGCGCGCGGCGGTTAGGTCGCGCGGGTCTTCCTCGACGGTGCGGAACAGCTCGCGGGCGATGGATTGGAACTGCGCCACGCGGGTGTCGATCTGGCGATCCTGCGCCCGCCGGGCCGCGTGCCGCATCGTGGTCAGGCAGGCCTCGGCATCGTTGACCACCCGCGCCACCCGCGATTGCTGAAATTCGTCAATGCCTTCGACACCCTTGTCCACCATCGGGTCCAGGCCAAAGGCCGCCATATGCAGCGCCAAAACAGCCGAGCCATAGACAGCCGCGATCAGCAGCCCCGGTTCGGCCTTCCAGGCGGCGAGCGCTGCACCAATCCCGGTCAGGATCGAGGCGGCAAGCTTGCGGGGCAGGGCAGGGCGACGGGCGACCCGGCGGGCGTTATAGGCGCTTTGTGCCCGCAGACCTTGGCGTAACATCCAGGCGGCAGCGGTCCAGGCGCCGGCCGCCAGCAGTCCCAACGCCAGACCCATGGCACCGTCCAGCAGTGAAAACAGAACCATCACCGCAGGCGGCACAAACATCAGGTTCGAGCCCGCGCCGATTGGGTCTGGCTGGGCATTTCTGTAAGAATTTGAAGGCGCTGCGCTGCGGGGCGGGGCACCCTCAGGGCGGTCCGAATTACCCTCGGGGCTGTAATGACCGCCGAATTTCTTGGCCATGTGCTTTAGGCCCCCACAATCCAGCCGGTGCTGAGACCGAGCATCAGGATCAAAAGGGCCACAAAGGCAATTTTCTGCACGCGGGGTCTCCCGAAGACGCTGTTCCGCCTTAGAATTTAGGCGATAGCGGGGCGTCTTACTAGGGGGAACTCGCGCGCAGTCGAATCAGCGGCGGGGATTCTTGCCGCCCGGCTTGCCGCCCGAGCGCCCATCAGGGCGCTGCGAAGGTCTGCCCGTGCTGGGTTTCCCACCGCTGCGGCCTGTTGGGTTGCCGCCGGGTCGGCCAGTTGGTTTGCCGCCTGTGCGTCCAGTGGGTCTACCACCACCGGAGCGGTCGGGGCCCTTGCTGGAATAGCCGCGACCACCGGGCCGTCCGTCCTCTTCCGGCTCGCGGGGGCGACCGGGTTTGCCTGCCATCGTGCTGGGGCGCTTGCGCAGCGGGCGTCTGGGTTTTGCGGCGACCTCAGGCTCTGGCTCAGCTTCCAGCCCCAGTTGATCGCGCATCACCTTGCGGCGGATTTCCTCAACCGCGCCCAGTTTCAGCTGACCCAGCTGGAACGGACCATACGAGACCCGCAGCAACCGGTTCACAGTAAAGCCGATGTCCTCAATCGCGCGGCGAATTTCACGGTTCTTGCCTTCGCGGATGCCGATTGTCAGCCAGGCATTGGCGCCCTGCTGGCGATCCAGCGTCACCTGCATCGACTGGAACCGCTCACCGTCGATCACCATGCCTTTGCGCAGCGGCTCAAAATCGCTGTCCTGTGGCCGGCCGTTGATCCGCACCCGGTATTTGCGCAGCCATCCGGTCGAGGGCAGTTCAAGCTGGCGCTTGATGCCGCCATCATTGGTCAGCAGCAGCAGGCCTTCGGAGTTGATGTCCAGCCGGCCCACCGTCATCACCCGTGGCAGATCCTCGGGCAGGCGGTCAAATATCGTGGTGCGGCCTTTTTCATCGCTGTTGGTGGTCACCAACCCGCTGGGCTTGTGATACAGCCACAGCCGCGCCGGTTCCGGGTCGCCAACGGGTTTGCCATTGGCAATGATCCTGTCCTGCGGCGTGACGTTCAGCGCCGGGCTGTCGATCACCGTGCCATTTACGGAGACAAGACCGGCATTGATCATGCGCTCGGCCTCGCGACGCGAGGCAATGCCGGCACGGGCCAGAACTTTGGCGATGCGATCGCCGGCCGGCGGTGAGCCGGGAGGAGGGGTCTGAGATTGGGTCATAACCCGCCCTTAGACGATTCTGCGCGGTTGCGAAAGCACGCAATCCAAGGCATTTTGCAGCATGGTTTTCAAATCTCATATGGAACAGGCGCTTAGCGAGGCGCGCGCCGCAGCCGATCGAGGCGAAGTGCCGGTGGGGGCGGTGCTGATCGACCCGCAGGGGCAGGTGGTGCAAGTCGCAGGCAATCGCACCCGTGAGCTGCATGACCCCACCGCCCACGCCGAGATTCTCACCCTGCGCGCCGCCTGCGGCGAAGCTGGCTCGCAGCGGCTGGCGGGCTATGATCTCTATGTGACGCTGGAGCCCTGCGCCATGTGCGCCGCCGCCATTGCCGCGGCGCGGATCGGCCGGCTGTATTATGGCGCCTCCGACCCCAAGTCGGGCGGCGTGGCGCATGGCGCCCGGGTGTTCTCGCATCCGCAGGCGCATCATGTGCCTGAGGTCTATGACGGCATTGCCGAGGATGAGGCCGAACAGATGCTAAAAGATTTCTTTGCCGCGCGCCGTTGATCCGGTCGCGTTGAACCCTGCTTTGCCTGGCCGATAGGCCGGGCAGCACCCGCCTCGGTCGGGCGCTGCCCTTCGACTTAAAAGGGGACGGGTAAGGCTTGGCGGCGGAAACGGGTACGGTTGGTATTGAAAACGGCACCTGTTCCTGCAATGTTCCAGGTGAAGGCGTCGTAAGTTTATTAGGAAAAGGAACAGCCGTGAGCAATATCACCACAGGCCCGGATGGTCAGGCCCGCTGCAGCTGGAGCGGCTCGGTGCCGGAGTTTCTGCCCTATCACGACAACGAATGGGGCTATCCGGTCGGCAATAATATCCGCCTGTTCGAAAAGGTCTGTCTGGAGAGTTTCCAGTCGGGCCTCAGTTGGCGTACCATTCTCAACAAACGCGACAATTTTCGCGCCGCGTTTGACGGGTTCGACTATGCCAAAGTGGCCACATACACCGAGGCGGATGTGGAGCGGTTGTTGCAGAATGCCGGCATTATCCGCCATCGCGGCAAGATCGAGGCGGTGATCAACAATGCCGCCCGGGCGCTGGAACTGGAGGCTGAGGCGGGATCGCTGGCGGCGTTTTTCTGGAGCTTTGAGCCAGACTCAGACAGCCTGCCAGAGCCGCAGACCCAGACCACCAGCCCCGAATCCGTGGCACTGTCCAAGGCGCTGAAGAAACGCGGCTGGAAATTTGTCGGCCCCACCACCGCCTTTGCCTTCATGCAGGCGATGGGGCTGATCAATGATCACGCCAGAGGGTGTTATTGTCGCGAGAAGGCGGTGCAGGCGCGATTGGCGTTTGAGCGGCCTTAGCGGATGCCCGGCCAGATCCCCGGCCTGCGCTTCCAGTCTGATCCCCAATGACAGCGGATCAGCTTCGATAACCGGGTAAGGCGCGGCGCGATATCACGGCGGACGCTTGCGCCCTCGCGCAAGCGGGGCTAAACGCTTGGACCAAGTTGCAACTGGAGATTAGCCATGTCGATCGACAAGGACACCGCCGCGCGCGTGGCCAAACTGGCCCGGATCAAGGTCGAAGCAGAGGCCCTGCCGGCACTTGCCGCGGAATTCAACACCATTCTCGGCTTTATTGAACAGCTCAATGAGGTGGACGTAGAGGGCGTTGAGCCGATGACTTCGGTCACGCCACAGCGCCTGAAGCGCCGTCAGGACGTGGTCAATGACGGCCACCAGCAGCCCAAAGTGCTGGCCAATGCCCCTGATGCCCGCGAGGGTTTCTTTGCTGTGCCTAAGGTAATGGAATAAGAGCATGACTGATCTGAACAAACTGGGCCTGGCCGAGGCCCGTGACCTGCTGCGCAAGGGCGAGACCTCCTCGGTTGAGCTGACCCAGGCCTGCCTCACCGCTATTGACGCGGCCGGTGCGCTGAACGCCTTTGCGCATAAAACGCCCGAGATTGCGCTGGAGCGCGCCAGCGCTGCGGATGCGCGCCTAAAAGGCGAAGATGCGCCCGCCATGTGTGGGCTGCCGATTGGTATCAAAGACCTGTTCTGCACCAAAGGCGTTCCCAGTCAGGCCGGTAGCCGCATCCTGCAGGGCTTTAAGCCCGAGTATGAATCGACGGTGTCGCAGAACCTGATCGACAGTGGCTCGGTGATGCTGGGCAAGCTGAACATGGATGAATTCGCCATGGGCTCGTCCAATGAAACCTCGGTTTACGGCGATGTGATCAGCCCCTGGCGGCGCGGCGATGATACCGCTGCTCTGACACCGGGTGGCTCCTCTGGTGGTTCGGCTGCTGCGGTGGCGGCGGATCTGTGTCTGGCGGCAACCGGCACCGATACCGGTGGTTCGATCCGCCAGCCGGCCGCCTTTACTGGCACTGTCGGCATCAAACCCACCTACGGCCGTTGCTCGCGCTGGGGTGTGGTGGCCTTTGCCTCCTCCTTGGATCAGGCTGGCCCGATGACCAAATCGGTGCGCGACGCGGCCATCATGCTCGAAGTCATGGCTGGCCATGACGCCAAAGACAGCACCAGCGCCGATCTGGCGGTGCCGAATTTTGAGGCCATGCTGACGGGCGATATTCGCGGCAAGAAAATCGGTATCCCCAAGGAATACCGCATGGACGGCATGCCGGCGGCGATCGAAACGCTCTGGGCGGATGGTGCGGCAATGCTGAAAGACGCCGGCGCCGAGATCGTCGATATCTCGCTGCCGCATACCAAATACGCGCTGCCTGCCTATTACGTGATCGCCCCCGCCGAGGCCTCGTCGAACCTGGCCCGCTATGACGGTGTGCGCTACGGCCACCGCGCCAAGCTTGAGGCCGGCGACGGCATCACCGAGATGTATGAGAAGACCCGCGCCGAAGGCTTTGGTCCCGAAGTGCAGCGCCGGGTGATGGTCGGTACTTATGTGTTGTCGGCGGGATTCTATGACGCCTATTACAACCGCGCCCGCCGCGTCCGCACCTTGATCAAGAAGGATTTTGAGGATGTCTTTGCCGCCGGTGTCGATGCGATCCTGACTCCGGCCACCCCTTCGGCGGCCTTTGGTCTGGGTGAAATGATCGATGCCGATCCGGTGCAGATGTACCTGAACGATGTCTTCACCGTGACCGTCAACCTAGCTGGGTTGCCGGGGATCTCGGTGCCCACGGGTCTGGATGCCCAGGGTCTGCCGCTGGGTCTGCAATTGATCGGCAAGCCCTGGGAAGAGGGTGATTTGCTGAACACCGCCTATGCCCTGGAAGCGGCAGCCGGCTTTGTGGCCAAGCCGGGCAAATGGTGGTAAGCATCGTCGCAATCATGAGCAGAAACAGCAGGTAGAAATGATGCGCGTAATTGTCTCCCTCATCTCTGTGGGCAGTGTACTGGCCTTGACCGCCTGTACGCCACCCATCCCGGACAGCGGTGCCGAGGCGGGCTTTGACAGCAGTCCGTTTGATCGCGCGCCGCTGGCCGGAACCACGATATACGGGGATCCGCTGGTGCCGCCGGTGCAGATTGAGACGGCCTCGCTGGTGGCGCCCGCTGCGGCGCCGCGCAGCCCGGGCAGCTCAACCAGCGCAGGCAGCCTCAGCCCGGCGTCGGGCAATGCCGATATCGCCAGCGAAACAGCCGCAGCCCTGTCCGCCGCGCAAAGCAACTCGGGTCAGGTGCCGCTGGAGGCCAGCCCGTCGAACCCTGCGCCACTGCCTATCGTTAATGCCGGGATTTCGGACGAGAACGACTTTGGCGCGGTGTCGTCGCGTCAAAGTATCGAAAGTGACGCCGATCGACTGGCCCAAAACCGCTCCCAGTATCAGGTCATTGAAACCACCGCAGTGCCAGTGCGGCAGGGCGAGGCCGGACCAAATGTGGTCGCTTACGCGCTGGGCACCAGCAATCCGCTGGGCAATCGCATCTACAGCCGCACAGGCATCAATCTGCGCGCCAAATCAGCCCGCAACTGCGCCGGGTACCGGGCGCCGGACCTGGCCCAGCAGGCGTTTCTTGACGCGGGTGGGCCAAAACGCGACCGGCTGTCCCTGGATGCCGATGGCGACGGCTACGCCTGTGACTGGGATCCGATTCTTTATCAGCATGCAGTAAGAAACTGAGCGGCGCGGCAGATAGCGCCGCCGCCTGCTGGCATCCCAGCCCTAACTTCGGGCCGCGTCGCGATGGGTTGCTACCGTCGCTGATCGTGATCCACTACACCGCCATGGACAGCGCCAGTGCGGCGCTGCAACGCCTCTGCGACCCATTGGTCGAGGTCTCGGCCCATTACCTGATCGGCGGCGATGGCCGCTGCTGGCAGATGGTGGCCGAGGCTCAGCGCGCCTGGCATGCCGGGGCCGGGCAATGGTGCGGCTTCGACGATATCAACTCTCGCTCCATTGGCATCGAGCTGGACAATCGCGGTGACCATCCCTTTGCCGAGCCCCAGATGGTGGCGCTGGAAACCTTGCTGGCGGAGATCATGGCGCGCTGGTCCATTCCCGCCCAGGGTGTGATCGGTCACTCGGATATGGCGCCGGGTCGCAAATTTGACCCCGGCCCCCGTTTCGACTGGTCCCGTTTGGAGGAGCAGGGGCTTGCGGCCCGGCCAGCGCCGGATCGCGGCACAGAATAGCGGGGCGAATGTCCTGACCCCAGTGCATCTACGTCGCGGCGCGCGGGTGGCAGTCTCTTTGTTTCTGGGCGAGGCTCTGCCTCGCGCTCCGGGATATTTGGGGCCAGATGAAGAGCGGATCCAGCTTCATCTGGCCCTAAATATCCTGGGGTGAATTGGCCGCAGGCCAAGAGGGGCAAGCCCCCATTGTCGCCCCAGTGCCATAACTGATGCTTGACGGCAGATATGCGGCGGCGTAGGGCGGGGGCGCGCAGAGGGCTGGATGGCCGCGGGGGGCGTAAGCCCCGCGAGGAAAGTCCGGACTCCATAAGGCAGTGGTGCCGGGTAACGCCCGGGCGGAGAGATCCGACGGAGAGCGCCACAGAAAATAGACCGCCCGTCGGACCAGAGGTTCGCCAAAGGAGCATCCGTACGGGTAAGGGTGAAACGGTGGGGTAAGAGCCCACCGCGCCGCTGGCAACAGGGGCGGCATGGCAAGCCCCACCAGGAGCAATGCCAAATAGGACCCCCGCGCGGGCTGGTCCCGGATCTCCGGGATACCGCCGCTAGGCTGGCTTTAGCCGAGAGGGGTCGGGTTGGCAGCTTGAGGTTCGCAGCAATGCGCGCCCTAGAGGAATGGTCATCGAAGGGGGTAACCCCGGAACAAAATCCGGCTTATAGGCCCTCTGCGCATTAATCCCTCCCGATTGCTATTGACTCAGACACTGAGGCAGGTACAAGCCGGGCTCAAATAGGAATTTACCGGAAGGCCCCCTGCCTTTTCGGACGCAGGAGAATACCATGGCGAAGCCTACCACCATCAAAATCCGCCTGAACTCGAGCGCGGGCACCGGCCACTTTTACGTGACCAAGAAAAACGCACGCACCATGACCGAAAAGATGGTCATGCGTAAGTACGACCCGGTTGCGCGTAAGCACGTCGAGTACAAAGAAGGCAAAATCAAGTAAGCCTTTTTGTCAGGACTGACAAACAATGGGGTCTCGCATATGCGGGGCCCCGTTGTGTTTTGGCGAGGCGGTTTTGAGTTTGTCCGTTGAGCCTGCCTCCGGCAGAGCCGTCACCGCCGCATTTGTCCGCCTGTCCGTGTGCCGCCCGATCGGTTCACCATGCCAGCCATCTTTGCGGTGACGCCGTTGGCGGCCCTGGCTGTTGCCGTTGGTGGGCGCATATCATCAACTTCAAGCAAATTGTCGCCAAATAATCCTGACTCCGCGCCAGAAAATACATCTTATTGCCATCTTTTCAATGCAACCTACCATTGCATTGGAGGTGCGTCATGCAGGGGTCTAGTCGCCTATTGAATATACTGGCTCTGGCGGTGCTGGTTTTGCTGGCTGGTGCGATCCAGGCAGGGCCGGTGGCAGATCCTGAGGCGGATCCGGTGGTGGTCAGCGCGCCCCCTGCGATTGAAACGCAGCGGTTGCAGCAATTGGGCTAGAGTGCTTGGTGCCGGTCACTGGCTGGACGTCACTGGCTTGGACGTTACTGGCTTGGACGTCGTGCAGCAGCTTGGCTGGTGCCAGTGACCGGAATGGTGCGCCTCAGGCCCGCCATTCCGCCACTGTCAGAACCGGTTGCAATCCCATGCAGCCCATCAGGGCCGCCGAGGCCGCGTTGAACGGAGCGTAACTGGTGGCAATAACCGTGATGTTCTTGGCGGCGACCTCGGCCTTCATTTTTGCCATCAGTGCCTTGCCCACCCCCATCCGCTGCCAGGGTTTTTGCACCGCGATGTGATGCAGCATGGCGCGGGTCTCAGCGGCGCGGACCGGTAGCGCCTCACGATGTTCTATCTGATAGATTAAGTAGCCCAGCAAAGCCCCCTGTGGGCTCTCAGCGCCAAGCGCATAGAGGCCCTCACTTGCCAGCCACTGCTGCAGCCAGGCTTGCAGCTCTTTCTGCTGCGGCTCTGGGGTGTGTCGCGCTGGCTGATGGGTGACGTGCAGTGCATGCAGGTCCTGCAGCAGTGGCACTAATCGCCGGGCGTCGGTGGCGGGGATATCAATAATCTTCATAACCAATACTCACTTGTTGAAAACGCAAAAGGGGCGGATCGCTGTGATCCGCCCCCCTGTTGAATTTGGTATGTGGTGGCGCGGTTATTCGCGGTTACCAAACAGGTGGAGCAGCATCATGAACATGTTGATGAAGTCCAGATAGAGGCTCAGCGCGCCCATGATGGCGGCCTTGCCCAGCCATTCACTGTCGCCCGAGTGGGCCATCTGCAAATAGGTGTTCTTGATTTTCTGGGTGTCATAGGCGGTCAGACCGGCAAAGATCAGCACGCCGATGGAGGAGATCGCAAACTGCATCGCCGATGACTGCATGAAGATATTAACCACCGAGGCCACGATCAGGCCGATCAGACCCATCATCAGGAAGGTGCCCATGGCGGACAGGTCCTTCTTGGTGGTGTAGCCCACCAGCGACAGGCCGGCAAAGGCGATCGACGTGATCAGGAACACCTGAATGATCGAGGCGCCTGTATACATCAGGAAGATGGAACTGATCGACAGGCCCATGGTGGCGGCAAAGGCGTAAAATGTCAGTTGCGCGGTGGCGGCCGACATTTTGTTGATCATGGCTGACAGGCCAAAGACAAAGGCCAGTGGGGCAAACATGATGACATATTTCAGCGCCGACCCGTAGATCGCATAGCCAAAGGATGTCAGGTATTTGTCAGCCCCAATTTGCGCCGCTGCACCAGCCGGATCCGAGGTTACCGCCAGGCCCGCAATCGCCCAGGCGGCCAGAAAGGTGATCAGCATACCCACCGACATGGTGCCGTAGACTTGGTTCATATGGGCGCGCAGGCCCGCGTCGATCTCGGCAGTGCGGGCGCCCGCAGCGGATCGAATGGTGTCAAATTGTGCCATGTGTCATGGTCTCCGTCTAAAATCTCTTGCATCGCCACCTGTGGCTGCGCTCCCGCTAAATATCGGGTGAACGGAGTTTGTTTTCAAGTATTTCGTTGCAGATATCGCATAAAAACGCGAAAGGACGGGGCCGTTTTGGCATCCCGTCCATTTCACTCCGTATTTGGCCGTGGTTTGCGCCGCTCAGCAGCGCCAGCTATCCGGCGCATCCCAGAAGCTGCGGCGGGCTTCGGTGTTGGCTTGGCGCCGCGACAGGCCGATGTCGTTGAGGGCGCTGTCGTCCAGCGCCTTCAGCGCCCGGCGCTGCTTCCAGACAGCGAGACGAGCGGTCAGCCCGGCGATCAGCGAGGGGCGGCTCGGGGCGGTGGCGCAGGTTTGGCTGATATAGGTCATTGGTCTTGTCCTTTCCGGTGTTCTTGATGCGTTGTCGGTCGTCGATCAATTCTGTTGATGTGTATGACGAAGTATGATTGATATTGAAAACGAATGTTTTTGAAGTCTTCCATCAAGGATTGTGATGATGCGGAATTTGGATATCACCACCCTGCGGTCATTTATGGCCGTCGCAGACAATGGCGGCGTGACCCGCGCTGCCGGCTTTCTGCATTTGACGCAATCAGCGGTGTCGATGCAGCTCAAACGACTAGAGGAGTTGCTGGGCCAGCAATTGCTGGACCGCTCCGGGCGCACCATTGCCCTGACCGGATCAGGAGAGCAGCTTTTGGCCTATGCCCGCCGCATTGTTAAGCTCAACGACGAGGCGATAGGGCGGCTGACCGATCAGGTCTATGAGGGGGAAATCGTTCTGGGGGTGCCGCATGACATTGTCTACCCGTCGATCCCGCAGGTGTTGCAACGGTTTCACGCCGCCTATCCACGGGTGCGGGTGCAATTGATTTCCAGCTATACTCGCAATCTGAAAGAGCAGTTTTCAAAAGGCAAGATTGATCTGATCCTCACCACCGAAAGCACCAGCACCGAAGACAGCGAGACCCTGGCCGAGCGCCCATTGTGCTGGATCGGGGCGCCAAATGGGTCGGCCTGGCGCCAGCGCCCTCTGCCACTGGCCTATTGTCTTCACTGTGCGTTCCGCCCCAAAGTGGTTGCCGAGTTAGACAAAATGGACATCGCCTGGGATCTGGTGGTGGAAACCGAAAGTGACCGCACGGTCGAAGCCACAGTGGCGGCGGATCTGGCGATCCAAACGATGATTGAAGGCACCGAACCGCCGCATCTGGCGCAGATCGATCATGGCGGCAGCCTGCCGGAGCTGCCGGTGCAGATGGTCAACCTTTATGGGGCCGAGGTCACCGGATCCCATATCGTCGCCGAGATGTCGGGGTTCCTGCGGCAGGCGTTTAGCACCGTCTCCACGCCGCTGGCGGCGCCGCACTGGCACGCCGCCTAAGAATTGCGTCAATTTGGCCGATAGGTCAGGTGCTGCCCGGCCTATCGGCCGGGCAAATTGGTTGCGGTTCTAGATGGGCTGCCCCGGCATGGTAATCACCACCTTGCCTGTCGACTTGCGATTGCGCAGCAAATCCATGCCCTCGGCCACCCGCTCCAGCGGCAGGCAGTGGCTGATATGCGGATGCAACCGCCCCTCGACAAACCAGCCCAGCAGCCTGTCCAGAGACCCGCGCACCACCTCGGGGTGGGATTTGAGATAGCCTCCAATGTAAAAGCCGATGACGGTCAGATTCTTGACCAGCAGATGATTGGCCGGGATCTGCGGGATGTCACCGCTGGCGAAGCCAATAGGCAGCAGGCGGCCGCCGGGATTTGTGGCGCGGAAGGCGGCTTTCCACAGCGCGCCGCCGACCACATCATAAACCACATCCGCCCCTCCCAGCGCCTTCACCACCTCTGTTAAATCGTCACCGGCATCAATCAGGTGGTCTGCCCCGGCGGCGCGCGCCACCGCCAATTTGTCAGCCCCGCGGGCCTGCGCAATCACCCGGGCGCCCATCTGCTTGCCGATCTCGACGGCGGTCAGACCGGCGCCGCCGGCCGCACCAGTCACCAGCAGCGTTTCGCCGGGGCGCAACCGGGCACAGTGATCCAACGCCACATGGCTGGTGCCATAAGCGATCTGAAACGCGGCTGCCTGCTCAAAGCTCATCTGGTCGGGGATCTTCACCGCACGGCTGGCCGCAAATGCGCCACTTTCCGCCAGCCCGCCGTGGCCGCAGAACACTGCAACCCGATCCCCCACTGCAAACCCGGAAACCTGCGCCCCAAGCGCGGTGATGACGCCGGAAATCTCCATGCCCAGGGTGAAGGGCAGATCCGGGGTGTCCTGATAGGTCGCATTCAGCATTAGTAGATCTGCGAAGTTCAACCCACAGGCGAATATCCTGACCTGTATTTGCTCCGATCCCGGTTGGGACGCGTCAATTTGCAGCAGCCGGGGAGGGCCGCCGGAGGCAGGCATATGATACGCACGCATACTAAAACTCCCTGTTTTTCTGTCCCTAAGACGATTTTGATGAAATCTGTAAAATTAGAATCATTAATATTCACCCTCACTATTATTGGGGATGAGTCGCAGCACTTCACTACACCAGATACGAGAAAAAAAGATCGGTAAAATCAGATATTTGGAATAAAGCCACCGGCAGCCGGGTGGGGATGGGGTTGAATTCAACCAAGAAGAGCGTAATGTTAACACAGTGGTTGAGTTTGGCGTGTTGGATGGGGATAGATTGAGGACGGGCTAGGTAATTGGCACAGTCTTTCAGTCGTTATTTGGCCGCCAGGCATTTGACCTAAAATTTAGATGAGGAGAGAAGCATGGCTCATCCCGTAGATGTGCATGTGGGCAAGCGGATCCGGCACCGCCGCTGGTTGACTGGCATGACCCAACAGCAGCTGGCCGAACAGGTTGGCATCAAGTTTCAGCAAATCCAAAAATACGAGACCGGCGCCAATCGCGTCAGCGCCTCGCGGCTGTGGGATATTTCGGATTCGCTGACTGTTCCGGTGAGTTTCTTTTTCGAAGGCCTAGAAGGGGCGGCCGATTCAGGATCTGATAAATCCTCGGTGCCCGCCGACCTGATGGGCGACAAGGAAGCTCTCGATCTTGTTCGCTCCTACTATGCGATTCCTGAAAACCAGCGTCGCCGGTTGTTTGAACTGGCCCGGGTGCTCAGCGACGTCGCCTGATCGCGACTGGCCTTTAGGCTTGAAGACCTGGCCATTGGGCTTGAAGACCTAGCCGTGAGGCTTGAGAATCTGGCCTTAAGGCTTGCAATAGACGCGGTTGAGTGGCAACCGATGGGGATGACCTCAACCGCGTTTACCGATCTCGAGATTGCCCATATGCTGGCGGATGCTGCCGGCACTGCAATCCTGCCCTATTTCCGCCGTTCCGACCTCTGTGCCGAGAACAAGCTGAAAGAGGGGTTTGACCCCGTCACCATCGCCGACAGCGCTGCCGAACTCGCTATGCGGGCGATCTTGGCGGATCACCGGCCTCAGGATGGTATTTGGGGCGAAGAATTCGGGCAGACACTGGGCTCCTCCGGGCGCAGCTGGGTGCTGGACCCGATCGACGGCACCCGCGGCTTTATCAGTGGCACCCCGACCTGGGGCGTCTTGATCGCCCTGAGCGATGACCAGGGGCCGTTTTTGGGCATTGTCGATCAGCCCTATACGGGCGAGCGTTTTGTCGGATCTAGCGATGGCGCAACGATGACCGGACCGCTGGGACCACAGGCCTTGCAAACCCGCGCAACCACCACGCTGGATCAGGCCATTCTGTTCACCACCTTCCCCGAGGTCGGCACCCCAGCCGAACGCGCCGGGTTTGACAGTGTCTCGGCGCAGGTCAAGCTGACCCGCTATGGCATGGATTGTTACGCCTATGCGCTGCTGGCGGCGGGGCAGGTGGATCTGGTGATCGAGGCCGGGCTGAACGCCTATGATATCCAGGGCCCGATCGCGGTGATCCAGGCGGCTGGCGGCATTGTCACCAACTGGCAGGGCGGCCCGGCCCATAACGGCGGCCGGGTGTTGGCGGCGGCCAACCCACAAATCCACGCCGCAGCTTTGGCGCTCCTGAAAAAAGCTTGAGCCGGATCTGACCTTCGGCTATTTTACAAAAGCCGAGTCCTTTGCCCCTTCTGTCGGCCCAAATACACACTTCGTAGCGAAGCGGGCCAACATACGAAGTGTGAGGGGCTATGCCTGAAATTCTGATTCAAAACGCCGATACCATCATCACCATGGACGATGGCGGTCGGGTCTATCACGGCGCCGATTTGCTGATCCGCGACGGAGTGGTGGCGGCCGTGGGGCCAGATTTGCACACTGCAGGAGAGACCCTCTCGGGGCGCGGCTGCGTGGTGACGCCGGGACTGGTGAACACCCACCACCACCTGTACCAAAACCTGACCCGCGCGGTGCCCGGCGCGCAGGATGCTCTGCTGTTTGGCTGGCTGCAACGGCTCTACCCGATCTGGGGCCGCTTTGGCCCGGACGAGATGTTCACCTCGGCGCAACTGGGGTTGGTTGAACTGGCGCTGTCTGGTTGCACCCTCAGCTCAGATCACCTCTACCTCTATCCCAACGGCGCCCGGCTGGAAGATACCATTGACGCCGCCGCCACGGTGGGCCTGCGCTTTCACCCCACTCGCGGCGCCATGAGCATTGGCGAAAGTGACGGCGGGTTGCCGCCCGATGCCCTGGTGGAACGCGAAGAGGCCATTCTCAACGATATGATCCGGGTGGTGGATGCCTTTCATGACCCGGCGGAGGGCTCGATGTGCCGGGTTGGGCTGGCGCCCTGTTCGCCGTTCTCGGTCAGCCGCGGGCTGATGCGCGACACTGCAATACTGGCCCGTGACAAAGGCGTGATGCTGCACACTCACCTGGCCGAAAATGACGAAGACGTCGCCTATTCCCTGGCCCAGTTCGGCTGTCGCCCGGGCCAATACGCCGAAGATCTGGGCTGGACCGGCGCCGATGTCTGGCATGCCCATTGCGTCAAGCTGGATGTGGTCGAAATCGACCTCTTCGCCCGCTCGCGCACCGGTGTTTCCCATTGCCCCTGTTCCAACTGCCGCCTCGGCAGCGGCATCGCCCCGGTGCGCCAGATGCGCGATGCGGGCGTTCCGGTTGGCCTCGGCGTTGACGGCTCGGCCAGCAATGATGCGGCCAATCTGATCGGCGAGGCGCGCCAGTCGATGCTGCTGCAGCGGGTACAAAACGGCGCCGACGCCATGAGCGCCTATGAGGCGTTGGAAATTGCCACCCGTGGCGGCGCTGATGTTCTGGGCCGCCCCGACTGTGGCCGGCTATCGCCCGGCAAACGCGCTGACATCGCCATCTGGGACACCACTGGCGTCAGCTCCAGCGGCAGCTGGGACCCCGCCGCGCTGCTGCTGGCTGGCCCGAGCCAGGTGAAACATCTCTTCGTCGAAGGCCGCCAGATTGTGCGAGGCGGAGAAATCACCACTGTAGAGCTGCCGCAGCTGCTGCAGCGTCACAACGCGCTGGCGCAGCGATTGATGGAGACCTGACCCCATGAAGCAGCGGGCCACGCTGATGATCAGCCTCCTGCTATCGGCGCTGCCGGTCTCGGCGGCTGAGCTGGATCGCAACGACGCCAGCAACCATCTCAACGCCCTGCGGGTCGACAGCCAGCTTTCAGAGTTACAGTATTCCATGACGCTTGAGACAGCCGCCCGTCGCCACGCCGAGGACATGGTCCGCAAGGGGTTCTTTTCCCATACTGGCAGCGATGGATCAGGCATCGGCGAGCGCTTGACCCGCAGCGGCTATGGCTGGTGCGCTGCCGCCGAAAATATCGCATCAGGTCAGCCCACATTGGCTGACGTGATGCGCGCCTGGACCAAGTCGCGCGGCCACCGAAAGAATATGCTGAACACATCCGTAAGTGAGTTTGCGCTGGTGCGCGCACCGGGCAATATCTGGGTTATGGTGTTGGCGCGCCCAGGCTGCTGACCCCAAGCTGCTGACCCCAGGCTGCTGACAAAGGCGCGCCGCCTATTTTCTTCTTGTCTGAAATACCTCCGCCGGAGGCCGCCCGCGCCAGCGGGCACCCTTTTATACCGCCCGTCCGCCAATCCAAACCTCGGCCACGGCACGGTCGTCGCCCATCATGATGGTGGCAAACACCGCCTCCCACAGATCCGCCGCGCGGGTTGTGCGCTGGGCAATCGCCGGGGTCGAGGCCAGATCCAGCACCACCAGATCGGCCTCCATGCCGGGCGCGATATTGCCGATCTTATGCTCCAGCCGCAGCGCCGCCGCCGACCCTTGGGTGGCCAGCCACAACAGCTGCGCCGCATGCAGCGGGGTGCCGCGCAGCTGGCCAACCTCATAGGCCGCCGCCATGGTGCGCAGCATCGAAAAGCTGGAGCCGCCGCCGGTGTCTGTGGCCAGACCAATGCGCTGACCCTCAGCCATCAGCCCATTCATGTCGAACAATCCGGAGCCGATGAAAGTGTTTGAGGTCGGGCAATGCACCAGTGCGGCGCCAAACTCCCGCAGCCGGTGGCGCTCGCGCTCCTCCAGATGAATGGCATGGCCATACAATCCGCGCGCCCCCAAAAGGCCAAACTCCTCATAGGTATCCAGATAGTCCCGCGCCTGCGGGAACAGCGTCTTAACCCAGGCGATCTCATCCACTTGCTCGCTCAGATGCGTCTGCATCAGGCAGTCCGGGTGCTTGGCCCAGAGCGCCCCCATCGCCTCTAGCTGATCCGGGGTTGAGGTCGGCGAGAACCGTGGGGTAATAGCATAGCCCAGCCGATCCACCCCGTGCCAGCGGGCGATCAGCGCGTCACTGTCATCATAGGCTGATTGCGGCGTATCGCGCAGACCATCCGGGGCATTGCGGTCCATGCAGGTCTTGCCGGCCACAATCCGTTGGCCCCGCGTCTGCGCGGCGGAGAAAATGGCATCGACGCTTTCGGGGTGGATGGTACAGAAGGAACAGACCGTGGTGGTGCCATTGGCTGTGGTCAGATCCAGATAGCGATTGGCGACCTCATTGGCATAGGCGCGATCGCCAAAGCGCATTTCCTCGGGGAATGTATAGGTATTCAGCCAGTCGATCAGCCGCTTGCCCCAGCTGGCGATGATGGCGGTCTGCGGGTAATGCACATGGGCGTCGACGAATCCGGCCAGGATCAGCTTGTCGCTGTGATCCACCAGCGGTGCCCTCGGCAGCAGCGCCCGCATCTCTGCCAGCGATCCGGTACCGGCCACCAGCCCATCCCGAATGGCAACCGCTTCAGACAGTTGCGCGGCATCCTGCGGCGCGCCCTCGTCAAAGGGCGAGCGCGAGAAGGACAATACCTGCCCCTTAAGGATAGTCTCGGTGCTCATGATGCGCGTCCTTTTCTTGCCAAACTGTGCCCCGCAGGATACCCGGCGCAGCAGTTGCGGTAAATTATGCCATTGTCATTGTTTTTCGGTAGCAGCTTCTTCTAGTTTGCAATCAATCAGGCGGAGGTCAGCCCATGAGCACAGGCAGCGATCACGACAGCAGCAACCGCAGCGGCGATCACCCGCGCGAGGATGCGTATGAGCTGGACCGCAAGGCGGTTGCCGCCATTCTCTATGCGGTGGATGTGCAGGACAAGGACCAGCTGGCCCAGTTGATGGCGCCACTGCACGCGGCTGACATTGCCGACCTTCTGGAACAGATCAACAGCCATGACCGGGCCCGGCTGATTGAATTACTCGGCTATCAGTTCGACGGTGAAATCCTGTCGGAGCTGGAAGAATCGGTGCGCGAAGAGCTGCTGCCCATCCTCCACCCGCAGGTGCTGGCCGAGGCGGTGCGCGATCTCGAAACCGATGACGTGGTTGATCTGGTCGAAGACCTGCAAGAGCCGCAGCAAGAGGCGATCCTTGAGGTGCTGGAGGATGCCGACCGGGTCGCGGTGGAGCAGGCGCTGGCCTATCCGGAAAAATCAGCCGGCCGTTTGATGCAGCGCGCGGTGGTGATGGCGCCCGAGCACTGGTCTGTCGGTCAGGTGATTGATTTCATCCGCGACGCCGAGGATCTGCCCGAGCAATTCTATCACGTGGTGCTGGTCGACCCGCGGCTGAAACCGGTGGGCAATGTGACGCTTGGCAGGCTGATGAGCGCCCACCGCAAGGTCAAGCTGACCTCGCTGAAAGAAGAGATCTTTCAGGTGATCCCGGCAGATCAGGATGAAGAAGACGTCGCTTATGCCTTCAACCAGTACCACCTGATCTCGGCGCCGGTGGTGGACGGTGAGGGCCGGTTGGTCGGGGCGATCACCATTGATGATGCCATGGTGGTGCTGGCCGAAGAACACGAAGAAGACATTCTGCGGCTGGCCGGGGTTGGTGAAAGTGCGCTGTCGGACCGGGTGAAGGACACCATTAAGCGGCGGCTGCCCTGGTTGGCGGTGAACCTGGTGACGGCGATTTTGGCCTCGATGGTGATTTCTCAGTTTGAGGCGACCATTTCCGAGCTGGTGGCGCTGGCCATCCTGATGCCAATTGTCGCCTCGATGGGCGGCAATGCCGGCACCCAGTCGCTGACCGTTGCGGTGCGGGCAATTGCCACCAAGGATCTGACCAGCTCAAACGTCTGGCGGGTGATCCGGCGCGAAGTGCTGGTGGGGCTGGCCAACGGCATTATTTTTGCGGTGGTGATGGGGCTGGTGGGGCTGGTCTGGTTTGGATCCGGGGCGCTGGGGCTGGTGATCGCGGTCGCAATGGTGATCAATCTGGTCGTGGCGGGGCTGGCCGGTACGGTGATCCCGGTGTTATTGGATAAGGCCGGGATCGACCCGGCGCTGGCCTCTGGTGCCTTTGTGACCACGGTGACGGATGTGGTTGGGTTCCTTGCCTTTTTGGGGTTGGCGGCCTCGGTTCTGTTCTAGGAGACAGGGTATGACAGATCTGACTGCGATCAAATCCCAGGCCCGCAAGGCGGGTTTTGCCCGGCGCAAGGACGCTTTTTCGATGCATAAACCCGGTGCCGCCGGCCATCTGTCCGAGGTGCTGGCCGGCTATCGCGGGGTGCCGCTGTCGGGCTATATGCCGATCCGTACCGAGATTGATCCACTGGCTGCAATGGCTGAGGCGGCGGCGCATGGCCCGGTTGCGGTGCCGGTGATCATGGCGGCAGGGCAGCCGTTGAAATTCAGCCGCTGGCAACCCGAAGCGCCACTGCGCGACGGGCCCTTTGGCGCAAAGGTCCCCGAGGTGGACGATTTTTTTGACCCCGAGATCCTGATCGTGCCGCTGGTTGCCTTTGATGCCCGCGGTGGACGGCTGGGCTATGGCGGCGGTTTCTATGATCGCACCCTGGAGGGGTTGCGCGCCAAGCGACCAACCCTGGCCATCGGCTTTGCCTTTGACGCGCAAGAGGCGGAAGATCTGCCACTGGAACCCACCGACCAGCCGCTGGACATGCTGATCACCGAAAGCCGGGTGCTGCAGTTCAACCGCTGACGCGCGCCACTCCCGCCCGTTGTTGACCTGCCTGCGCAGGCCTGCCGCCCGTTGGGCGTGGCACCGCGCTGACGCGCGGTGCAACAAAAAGGCTGCTGAGAGGCTCTGAGGTGCAGGTCTGCCCCTCAGGAGCCATATCAAGTCTATTGTCTGCTTCCCTGGCCTCAAGGGCTGGCCGCGCATGCGCGCGGTCGCTGTGCGACCCTTGACCCCAAAGAAGCAGACCGGCGTGCAGTAGGGGGTTGTCCTCGCCCCCTGCGACGGCCTAAGCACGGGCCATGAGAATTCTGTTTTTAGGCGATGTGATGGGCCGCGCCGGGCGCAAGGCTGTCACCGAGAATCTGCCGCGTTTGCGCGACGAATGGCGGCTGGATTTTGTTGTGGTCAATGGCGAGAACGCCAGCAATGGCATGGGGCTGAGCGGCGATCACGCCAAGGCGATGCTGGACGCCGGGGTCGATTGCCTGACCCTGGGCGATCACGCCTTTGACCAAAAGGACATGCTGCAGTTCATCGAGAAGGAACCGCGTATCATCCGGCCTCTGAACTATGCCAAGGGCGCGCCGGGCAAGGGTTACCGGCTGTTCAATGCGCCGGGTGGCCGCAAGGTTCTGGTGCTGCAGGCGCTGGGGCAGGTGTTCATGAAACGCGCCTTTGATGATCCGTTTTCTGCCGTCGAAACCGTGCTGAGGGCGCATCCGCGTGGCGGGCTGGCGCAGGCGGTTATCGTCGATATGCACTGCGAGGCGACCTCGGAGAAGATGGCGATGGGGCATTTCTGCAATGGCAAGGCATCCTTGGTGGTGGGCACCCACACCCATGTGCCAACCGGCGATGCGCAGATCCTTGACGGCGGCACCGGCTATCTGACGGATGCCGGCATGTGCGGCGATTACAACTCGGTGATTGGCATGGAAAAAGCCGAACCGATGCGCCGCTTTATCACCGGCATGCCCAAAAGCCGCTTTACCCCGGCAACGGGCGAGGCAACCCTGTCGGGGGTGTTTATCTCCACGGATGACCGCACCGGCGCCACCAAGGAGATCCGGATGATCCGGTCGGGTGGAGTGTTGCAGGACTCAGTGCTGTAACCCACCGGACCATCCCTGCGGCTTTGCTTGCACCATATGCCAAAGCGGGTCAGGATGTCGTGCAAAGAAGATGACGGGCGGTGGCATGAATTTAGTGGCTTTTTCGGACACCGGCGGCGCGGTTGCGACCCTTGTTGTTGTGGTTGTGATGTTCATCCTGTTCATGCGCGAATCCTACCCGGCTGAGGTGGTGGCGATTGGTGGTGCTGCAACAATGCTGGCGCTGGGGGTGTTGCCCTATGAGGCGGCGCTGCATGTCCTGTCCAACCCGGCGCCCTGGACCATCGTGGCCATGTTCATCGTTATGGGGGCTCTGGTGCGCACCGGTGCCTTGCAATGGTTCACCGATCTGGCCGAGGCGCAGGCCGATTCTCGGCCCGCCGTTGCGATCGGCGCGCTGATGCTGTTTGTCGTTGTGGCCTCGGCATTCGTGAACAATACACCGGTTGTTGTGGTGATGATCCCGGTGTTTGTGCAACTGTCCCGCAAGCTGGGGATCTCTGCCAGCAAGATGCTGATCCCGCTGAGCTATGCGGCCATTCTGGGCGGCACCCTGACCCTGATCGGCACCTCGACCAACCTGCTGGTGGACGGGGTGGCGCGGGCCAATGGGCTGGAACCCTTTACCATTTTTGAGATCACCCCGCTGGCTATTTTCCTGGTGATCTGGGGCGCGATCTATCTGCGTTATATTGCGCCGCACCTGTTGCCGGATCGCTCCAGCATGGCGACGCTGCTGTCGGGCAAGCACACGATGAAGTTCTTTACCGAAGCGGTGATCCCGCCTGAGAGCAATCTGGTGGGGCGCGAGGTGTCGGGGGTGCAATTGTTCAAACGGGCCGGGGTGCGGCTGATTGATGTGATCCGGGGCGATGTCTCACTGCGCCGCGATCTTAAGGCTGTCGAACTACAGGCTGGTGACCGGGTTGTGCTGCGCACCCAGATGGCCGAACTGCTCAGCCTGCAGCGCAACAAGGAATTGCGCCGGGTCGATCAGGTGTCGGCGGTGGAGACCTCAACCGTCGAGGTGCTGATCACGCCGGGATGCCGGATGATTGGCCGCGCTCTGGGGGCCATGCGGCTACGCCGTCGCTATGGTGTTTATGTTTTGGCAGTCCACCGGCGCAACCAGAATATCGGTCAGCAGCTGGACGGTCTGGTGGTGCGGGTCGGCGATACACTGCTGCTCGAGGGCGGCTCGGATGATATCCAGCGGCTGGCCGCCGAAATGGATATGGTTGATGTGACCAAACCCTCGGCCCGCGCCTATCGCCGCAGCCACGCGCCCATCGCGCTGGCCGCGATTGCGGGCATTGTGGTGTTGGCGGCAATGGGAGTGGCGCCGATCCTGCTGCTGGCTGTGCTGGCCATGGCAACTGTGTTCCTGACCCGCTGCATCGACAGCGACGAGGCCTTTTCCTTTATTGACGGGCGGCTTCTGGCGCTGATTTTTGCCATGCTGGCGGTGGCGACGGCGCTGGAAACCTCGGGCGCGATCAAACTGATCGTTGATGCGCTGGCACCGCTGATCGGTGGCCTGCCGCCGTTCTTCATCGTCTGGGCGGTCTACCTGCTGACCTCGGTGCTGTCCGAGCTGATCAACCACGCGGTGGCGGTGGTGCTGACCCCGGTTGCGATTGGTCTGGCGCTGTCGATGGGGGTAGAGCCCAGGCCGCTGGTGATTGCAGTGATGGTGGCCGCCAGCGCCACCTTTGCCACCCCGATCAGCTATCAGACCAATATGATGGTCTATGGTCCCGGCGGCTATCGCTTTACCGATTTCATGAAGGTGGGCATTCCGCTGAATCTCAGCATCGGATTGCTGGCGTCGGCGCTGATCCCGGTGTTTTGGCCCCTGAACTAGGGCTGGCACTAGGGCCAATTCGGCGCGTTTTTGCCAATTGCGGCGATGCGAGGGTGTAATCTGTGATTCAATCCCCAGATGACTTGGGATTGAGTTTCTTACGAGGCACTGAAAATGGATATCAAAACAGGTTTCATGGCTCTGGTCCTTGCGACATCAACTGCAATTGCAGGTGTTTCGATGGCCAAGGCAGGCACGGTAGACGGCAGCGTCACTTATTTGCAGCGTATCGCAGTGCCACCCGGGGCCAGGCTGCTGGTCGAATTGCGCGATGTATCGCTGGCTGATGCACCGTCCAAGTTGTTGACAGCGCAGGACTATGATTTGTCGGCTGTGCCGTTCGACTATTCTCTCAGCTTTGCGGACAGCGACATTGTCGACAACCTCAGCTATGCGGTATCCGCGCGGATCACACTGGACGGCACTTTGCTGTTTATCACCGATACGACCTATCCGGTGCTGACCCGTGGGGCAGGGCACAGGGTCGATATGATCGTGAAACCGGTGCCAACTGCCGCATCGGGGTCAGCGGATATGCAATTGGACAACACCAGCTGGAACCTGATTGAACTGAACGGCGCTGCGGTGGACAAGGGCCGCGACCCGGGCATTGTCTTTGCAATGGACGGACAATTTTCGACGTCGGCTGGGTGTAACCGCTTTATGGGGCAGGCGCAGTTGAACGGCAGTGAGATCAGTTTCCCCGATAGGCTGGCCGGTACGCTGATGGCCTGTGCGCCGGGGTTGGATGTGCAGGAAAATGATTTTCTGGCAGCCCTGGCCAAGGTCAAATCAATTGAACGCCAAGGGCCGCTGATGCAAATGCTGGCCGAGGATGGCTCGGTGTTGATGGTGCTGACGCTGGGGCGGTGATCAGGTGAGGGCAGCAGCCTCCGGTGGGGAAGGTCGGGCGAAACGGCGAAGAATGCCTTTTTCGTCGTAGAAAGGGCCTCAGGCAATATCTCTGGACCGCCCGGCGTTGCGTCCGGAAAAGATACAGCCACCCAGAAAGGATCCCTCTAGCGCATTATAGCCGTGATAGCCGCCACCGCCAAAGCCGGCGGCTTCTCCCACCGCGTATAACCCTGCAACCACCGCGCCATCTTGGCCAATCATCTGACTGTCCAGGTTGGTCTGCAACCCGCCCAGCGTTTTGCGGGACAGGATGTTCAGCCGTACTGCAATCAGCGGCCCGTTCTTTGGGTCCAGAATGCGGTGCGGTTTGGCGGTGCGGATCAAGCGGTCGCCGCGATAGTTGCGGGCGGCATGGATGGCGATGATCTGTGCGTCCTTGGCAAAGGGGTTGTCGACCTGACTGTCGCGTGCCTCTATCTGGCGGCGCAGATGCGGCTCTTTCAGCGGTACCTCGGCGATCTTGTTCATGCCCGCGACCAAGGTGGCCAGATCATTGGCCACCACAAAATCCGCGCCGTGTGTCTTGAAGGCCTCGACCGGTGCCGGAGCCTGACCCCGTGACAGCAACCGCGCCCGGATCACCTCAAGCCATTTGCCCGAGGTCAGATCGGGGTTCTGCTCGGACCCGGACAGGGCAAATTCCTTTTCGATGATCTTCTGGCTCAACACAAACCAGCTGTAGCTCTGCCCGGTCTTCAGGATCTCCTTCAGGGTGGCAAGGGTGTCAAACCCCGGCAGGCAGGGGGCGGCCAGGCGGTCGCCATTGGCATCAAACCACATCGACGAGGGGCCGGGCAGGATGCGGATACCGTGGTTGGGCCAGATCGGATCCCAGTTGCGCAGCCCCTCGCAGTAATGCCACATGCGGTCGCCATTGATCAGATGGCCTCCTGCCGCCTCGGCAATGGGGATCATCCGGCCATCCACATGGAACGGCACCCCGGAGACCATGTGCTTGGGTGGCTCGCCCAGCCGATCCCGCGGCCAGTTTTTGCGCACCAGCTCCAGGTTGCCGCCAATGCCGCCCGAGGCGACGATCACCGCAGGCGCATGTATCTCAAAGCTGCCGATTTGCTGGCGGTTGGTTCGGGCACCCCGAGCGGCGCTGTCATCGGCCAGGATCTCGCCCGCGACCCCATAGGCGGCGCCGTTTTGGGTCAGGATCTGGCTGACCTGATGGCGGCTACGCAGCGCGATCAGGCCGGTCTCAATATGGGCGCGCAGCCGGTCTACAAAGGGCGAAACCACGCCGGGGCCGGTGCCCCAGGTGACGTGGAACCGCGGCACCGAATTGCCGTGACCCTGGGCCATGCTGCCACCGCGTTCGGCCCAGCCCACCACCGGAAACCAGCGCAGCCCCATGTCGTGCAGCCATTGGCGCATGTCGCCTGCGGCAAACTCCAGATAGGCTTCGGCCCATTGGCGCGGCCAGTGATCCTCAACCCGGTCAAACTGGGCACTGCCCATCCAGTCGTTTAGCGCCAGACCCAGGCTGTCATGGATACCCATGCGCCGTTGCTCAGGGGTATCCACCATGAACAGACCTCCGAGGCTCCAATGGGCCTGCCCGCCGAGAAAATGCGCCGGTTCCTGATCCAGCAGGATCACCCGCTTGCCGCGATCTCCCAGTTCGGTCGCCGCCGCCAGCCCGGCCAGGCCGGTGCCGACAATGATGACATCTGCGATGTTGCTGCCCATGTTTGGCCTCTCCGTGATCCGATCCTGGCCAGCCTAAAAGGCCAGGAGGCGAGTGGGCAATTGTTTTGCCAACTGTCGTAGGGGCAACTGTTTGGTGGCTTTCTTGAGGGGAGCGATCAATACCCCATTTTCTTTCAAGAAAATGCCCCGGAAAATTCGAATTTTCCGGCTGTCGTCGCGGTCACATCGGCCAGAACACCAATATCGCCGGAATGCTGACCGCCACGATCAACACTTCCAGCGGCAGGCCAATGCGCCAGTAATCACCAAATTGATAGCCGCCCGGACCCAGAATCAGGGTGTTGTTCTTATGGCCGATCGGAGTGAGAAACGCAGCCGAGGCGGCAACGGCCACCGCCATCAAAAACGGATCAGCAGAAACCTGCAGCGTATTGGCCATTTGTATCCCCACCGGAGCGGCGACAATGGTGGTGGCGGTGTTGTTCAGCACATCCGATAGGGTCATAGTGACCACCATCAGCACCGTCAGAATGGCCCAGGCCGGAAGGCCCTGGGTCAGCCCGATCAGCGCATCGGCAATCAGCGCGGTGCCGCCCGAACCTTCCAGCGCCGAGCCCAGCGGGATCATTGATCCCAACAGCACCACCACCGGCCATTCAATATGGTCATAGATCTCGGCCACCGGCAGAATCTTGGTCAGCACATAGCCCACCACCACCAGCCCCAGCGCCACTGGCAGATACAGCAGCCCGACCGAGGCCGCCAGCACCGCAGAGCCAAACATCGCAATCGCCAGCCAGATCTTGTCATTGGCGGTCACCGCCAGCCCGCGTGTTGCCAGCGGCAGGCAGCCCAGCCATTCGGTCACATCGCTCGCCCGGTCGCGCGGGCACAGCAGTAGCAGGATATCACCGGGTTCGATTTTGGTCTGGCGAATGTGCTTGGTCAACTGGCGCCCTTGCCGCGACAATCCCATCAACACGGTGCTTTGACGCCAGGCCAGCCCGATGGACTGCGCTGATCGTCCGGCAATGCGGGCGCTCTCGGGCACCACCAGCTCAACCACCTCTAGACCTTCGCCCTCGGCGGTCAGCTTGTCCTGTCGCGCCTGATCCGAGAAATCCAGCGACATTGTGGTGCGAAACTCGTCCAGTGCCTCGGGCGTCGCCTCTAGTAGCAGCGCATCGCCGGCCTGCAATACCGATCCGGCGGCGCGGCCATAGCGCCGCTGGCCGTCGCGGATCAGACCCAGAATGGCCACATCCGCCTTTTCGGCCTCATCGTCCAATTCCCCCAGCCGCGTGCCGATCAGGCCTGAGTCCTGCGGCACCGTCAGCTCGGCAATATACTGTGCCAGCTGCGCCTCAGAGGATCCGGCGTCGTCTCGGGTCGGGATCAATCGCCAGCCCACCAGTGCAACAAAAATAAGCCCGGTTATCGCTGCAATGCCGCCCACCGGGGCAAAATCGAACATGCCAAAGGGCTCGCCAAATGTTTCGGCGCGGATCGAGGCGATGATGATATTGGGCGGGGTGCCAATCAGCGTCACCATGCCGCCCAAAATAGTGGCAAAGGACAGCGGCATCAGGCTCAGCCCCGGTGCGCGCCCGGCCTTGCGGGCGGTCTGGATATCCACCGGCATCAACAGTGCCAGCGCCGCCACGTTGTTCATGAACGCCGACAGCACCGCGCCGATGCCGCCCATCAGTGCGATATGGCTGCCCAATCCGCGCGAGGCATCCACCAGGGTGCGGGTGATCAGGAACACCGCCCCGGATCGCACCAACCCGGCCGAGACAATCAGCACCAGCGCCACCACCAGCGTCGCCGGGTGGCCAAAGCCAGCAAAGGCATCTTTGGTGGGGACCACCCCCAGCACCACGCCCACCATCAGCGCGGTAAAGGCGACCAGATCATAGCGGTACCGGCCCCAGACCAGCAGGGCAAAGACGGCTGCAAACAGTGAAAACAATGTGATTTGGTCAAATGTCATAAGGCTACTTTAGGTGCTGTGGGGACCGGAACAAGCATTGATCGCAGGGCCAGCGCTTGAAAGCTGCCACCAGACGGGGCTATATGTGCGCCAAAGGTATAATTCAGCATAGGGATGGACCATGGCAGGCCACTCAAAATGGGCAAACATCCAGCACCGTAAAGGTCGCCAGGATGCGGTTCGCTCAAAACTGTTCTCGAAACTCTCCAAGGAAATCACCGTTGCCGCCAAAATGGGCGACCCGGATCCTGAGAAAAACCCACGTCTGCGGATGGCGGTCAAAGAGGCCAAGTCGCAATCGGTACCCAAGGATGTGATTGATCGCGCGATCAAGAAATCCACTGCGGGTGATGGCGACGACTACGAAGAAGTGCGCTACGAGGGTTACGGCCCCAACGGCGTGGCAGTGATCGTCGAGGCGATGACCGACAACCGCAATCGCACCGCATCCACCGTGCGCTCAACCTTCTCCAAGAATGGCGGCAATCTGGGCGAAACCGGCTCGGTTGGCTTTATGTTCGACCGCAAGGGCGAGGTCACCTACGGCATCTCTGTTGGCGATGCCGATGCGGTTTTTGAGGCGGCTATCGAGGCCGGCGCCGAAGATGTTGAGAGCTCGGAAGATGGCCATATCATCTACTGCGAAGTCTCTGATCTGAATGAGGTGTCAAACGCGCTGGAGACGGCGCTGGGTGAATCCGACAGCACCAAACTGGTGTGGAAGCCCACCACCACCACCGAAATGGATCTGATTGCCATGCAAAAGCTGATGAAGCTGGTGGATGCGCTGGAAGATGACGATGACATTCAGCGCGTCACTACCAATTTCGAAGCCTCGGACGAGGTGATGGAGCAGCTGTAAAAGGCCCGCTTATTCGTTTTAAAGGCCTGCCTGATCGGCGGGCCTTTTTTTATGTGCGCGGGCGCAGCCTGCATGGCTGCCTGATCCGCGGGTCTAGGTCTAATGGACCAGCAAACCGGCCTGCAGTGCCTGTTGGCGGCTGGGATACCACAGCGCGCTGCTGGGCTGCTCGAACACTTGGGCCAAAAACGCCTCGCTGATTCCCTGAGCCCGGAAAAAAGCAAGATCCTTCTCCTGTTCCTTTGCCAGATCCAGGTTGGGGAGCAGGGGGCCGAACTCGAGCGCATAGCGATGAAACCCCAGCCGTGCGCCAGGGGCCAGACGGCGCTGGGTCCCGGCGACAAAGAGCAATGTGCAGGCCGAACTGCAATCGCCTTTGACCACTGTGTTCAAGCCCCGGGCACGGATCAGATTGGCAAAGCCGCGCGCCTCGTAGATATGGCCGCCGATGCTGGTCAGGGTAACAGTGACAAGCTGCGGGTTCGCTGCCAGCAACTCGGTGGCGCGTTTGGTCAACCCATAGGTGATGGTGCCGCTAAAGCTCAGCGAGCTGCCATCGTCGGACAGGCTCAGCTGATACTCGGCGGCATGCAGGCGGTCCATCCGGTCGGTGAACAGCTCGGTGGTTTCAGGCTGTGCGGCAAACAGAAAACTCCCCCACCACAGCGAGATCGAGGCAAAGCCCGAGACCAGCAGCACCAGATAGCCGCCCCAGATCAGCGTCATGCCGCCCATGCCCCGCAGGTGATTGTCAGCGCTGGCCTGAAACCGCATCACCTGCCAGAGGAACACCAGTGCATCCGCCGCAACCAGCCCGTAGAGCAGCCTCATATCCAGGCGCAACACACCATCCGCCGCGCTCAGTGCCAGCAAGATCACGGCGCGGGGCAGCACCAGATGCAGCCAGAAACTATGGGGCAAAGCCAGGGGGGCGCGACGGATCATAACAGCAATCTGGGCGAAGGAACCCGTCAAATCAAGCCGGAGCTGTGGGTGTCACGCCAGTGTCACGCCTCTGTCGGCTTCTGTGCCAAATGTCGCCGACCTGTGTTGATTACGGCGCGGGTGACCTCGGCCAAGGCCGGGGCCATCACCCGGCTGACCTGCCAGGTCAAAGGGATTTTCAGCTCAGTCTGCGCCAACAGGGGCACCAGTTTACCGTCGCGAATATGGCGGCGGACAAATTCTGCTGGGTTCATGCCCCAGCCCATGCCGACAACCGCAGCATCGACAAACCCCTGTGTCGAGGGCAGGAAATGCGCCGGGGGGGCCAGATCCGGCGCCACATTCAGCTCCAGCCACCGCCGTTGCAGGGCATCCTTGGCGTTGAAGACCAGACAGGGGGCCCGTGCCGCCGCCGTGGCTGTCACCCCGTTGGGAAACCAGCGCTGCATATAGGCTGGGCTGGCGCAGGCCACATATTGAAACGCCCCCAGCGCATGGGCATCGCAGCCGGTCACCGGTTTGTCATGGGCGGTAATGGCGGCCGAAACCTCGCCCCGTTTCAGCCAGTCGGCGCTGTGGTCCTGATCGTCGATCACCAGATCAAACAACACGCCGTCGACCGAGGCCATCGCCTCGATAAACCAGGTTGCCAGACTGTCCGCATTGATCGCCACTTTTAGGCGGGCGTTTATGGGGTCCCGGTCCAGCGCCAGCTCACGGCTCAACTGCGCCTCCAGCAGGCCGATGTCTTCGGCATGTTTGGCAATCCGCAGCCCCGCCTCGGTTCCGCGACAGGGCGGGCCACGCCGCACCAGCGCGCTGCCCACCTGATCCTCCAGCGCCTTGATGCGCTGTGACACCGCCGACGGGGTCACCAACAGCGCCGCCGCCGCCGCGTCAAAACTGCCAAGCCGCAGTACCTGCGACAGGGCTGCCAGATGATGAGGAGGGAATTGCATTGCGGGTCCTTGCTGCGGGGACTGTTTGGCGCCCTGGTGGTCCGGACCATCATTAGCAGAACTTAAGTGGGCTGAGCATCTTTAATTTGATTGCGCTCCGGGGCTGGCTTAGTCAAGCCGGAACAGACAACAGGACGCCCCATGCCCCCCATGCCCCCCAGCCTATTCGCCGGATTTATCCTTGGATTCAGCCTGATCATGGCAATTGGATCGCAGAACGCCTTTGTGCTGCGTCAGGGTTTGCGGCGCCAGCATGTGTTCTGGATCTGCCTGACTTGCGCCACCTCGGATGCGCTGCTGATCACCGGTGGTGTCATGGGGTTTGGCTCGCTGACCCTGCTCTGGCCGTGGTTTGAGCAGGCGATGCGCTGGGGTGGGGCGGGGTTTTTGATCTGGTACGGTGGCCGCAGCCTGCTGGCGGCCTGGCGAGGCGGCGAGAGCCTGGAGGCAGGGGCCAGTACTGGGGCAGGGGCGACAGTGCTGCCGGTGTTGGCAACGGTTTTGGCGCTGACTTGGCTGAACCCGCATGTCTATCTGGATACGGTGGTGCTGCTGGGGGCAATCTCGGCGCAATACCCGCAGCCACTGTGGTTTGGCATTGGCGCAGCACTGGCCAGTTTCACGTTTTTCTTTTCACTGGGCTATGGGGCGGCGGCCTTGGCGCCGCTGTTTGCCCGGCCGCGGGCCTGGCAGATTTTGGATCTGCTGGTGGGGCTGACCATGTGGGCGATTGCGGTCAAATTGTTGCTAATGTGACCCGGTTCCGATGGGCAGCTGTGGGGAAAGGCTTTGCAGGGCGGACCAGCCCACCCGCCCACCCCTGTCCCGCCCTGCAAAGCGATTGAGCGCCGGGATCTGTGAATGCCAGGATCTGAAATTGATTGTCATGTGAAGGGTTGTGCCCACCATTGATTACGTGTTGGGTCCAGATCATGAAAAAGAACACACAGAACCAACCCCTGATCGGGGCCATATGGATGTTGATCACCGGTCTTTGCTTTGTGGCGGTGACGGCGCTGGTTAAATATATGGGCGGCCGCCTGCCGCCTGCCGAGATGGCCTTTTTGCGTTATTTGCTGGGGCTGGTGTTTCTGCTGCCGATGCTTGGCACGCTGCGCCGGACCCACATCAGCGCCCGCATGTGGGGGCTGTTTGCCAGCCGGGGCGTGGTGCATACCGGCGGCGTGATCCTGTGGTTCTATGCCATGACCCAGATCCCGCTGGCCGAGGTCACCGCGATGAATTACATGGCGCCGGTCTATGTGACGCTGGGGGCGGCGCTGTTTCTCGGCGAACGTCTGGCGCTGCGGCGGGTCGGCGCCATCCTGACTGCTTTGGTCGGCGCGATGATCATTCTGCGCCCCGGTTTCCGTGAAATCTCACCCGGGCATATCGCCATGCTGTTCACCGCCATTGCCTTTGGCGCCTCGTATCTGCTGGCCAAGTTCACCGTCGATGGCACCAATCCGGTGGTGGTTGTGGCGATGTTGTCGATCTGGGTGACGCTGGGGCTGACGCCCTTTGCGCTGGCGGTCTGGGTGACGCCAACGCTCACCGAACTGGTGCTGTTGTTCGGGGTCGCCTGTTTTGCCACTGCGGGCCATTATGCGATGACGCTGGCCTTTGCCACGGCGCCGTTGACGGTGACCCAGCCGGTGACGTTTCTGCAGCTGGTCTGGGCCACGGCGCTGGGGGCGCTGGTGTTTGCCGAGCCGGTGGATATCTGGGTGGTCTGTGGTGGCGGGCTGATTCTGGCTGCAGTCAGTTTCATCACCTGGCGCGAAGCCGTTCTGAAGCGCCGCGCCACCCTGCCTGCGGAGACCGCTATCAAAGCGTGAGGGGCGGGACCGGCGGCACCAGCATGCCGGTTAGGACAGCACCAGATCCACCACCCGACGCGCCGCCGAGCGGGCCTGCTGCGCATCCAGCGGCTGGTCCGACAGCGCCGCCTGCAGCCAGGCGCCATCCATGTAGTTCTGCAAGGCCTGGCGGGCGGTCTCTATTCCCTCGGCAGGCAAAAGCTGGCGCAACTCGGCGCGAAAATGGCTGCGCACCCTTGATCGGTTGACCCGGTGCAGACGCGCCAGATGCGGTGAATAAGGTGCGCTGGCCCAGAATTGCATCCAGATGCTGCATTGCTCGACCGTGAACAACTGATCCGAGAAATTGGCATCCATCACCACATGCAGCCGATCCGTCGGTGATGATGCGGTGTTGTATCCCGCAATCATCGCGGTCCTAAGCTTGCGCAGCAGATGGCGCATTGTCGCCTCCATCAGGCCTTCCTTGGAGCCGAAATAATAGTTGATAGAGGCCGCCGAAGCCCCGGCCTCGCGGGCAATGTCTGCCATCGTTACAACGCCATAGCCATGCCGGTGCACCGACACGATGGTGGCCTCGATCAGTTCTTCGTTGCGAATGTCTCGGATGCGTTTCCTGCTCATGCTGCATAATTGCGTCAGCTGCCTAGCGGTTGCAACTGCTGATGTGGATTGGTGAGAAACCTGATTGCCGGTACCAGAAATTGTTTGAACGTACCGAAATGAGTGATATGACGGTGCTCAACGCCAGAAAAGGGCGGATCGCCAGCCCTGCTGTCGGCAGCGATTGCGCCGGCTTTATGTTGCGACCCTTTAAACCGGCCACTGCCCTTGGCCATGTTATCCCGTCGGAGAAATAGAAAATGACTGTTACCGTTCAACCCAAGGCCAGCCATTTCATCAATGGCGCTTATGTCGAAGATACCGCCGGCACCGAAATCCCGGTGATTTATGCGGCCACTGGCCAGCAAATTGCATCGGTTCATGCCGCCACCCCCGAGATTGTTGACATGGCGCTGGCCTCGGCCAAGGCCGGGCAAAAATCCTGGGCGGCGATGACTGGCACCGAACGGGGAAGGGTGCTGCGCCGGGCCGCCGATATCATGCGTGACCGCAACCATGATCTGTCGGTGCTGGAGACCTATGACACCGGTAAACCAATGTCGGAAACGCTCTATGTGGATGCAACGTCCGGTGCCGATGCGCTGGAATATTTTGGCGGCCTGGCCGGGTCGCTGACCGGCGAGCATATCCCGATGGGACAGGACTGGGTCTATACCGTGCGCGAGCCACTTGGGCTCTGTGTTGGCATTGGCGCCTGGAACTATCCGACCCAGATCGCCTGCTGGAAGGCCGCACCGGCGCTGGCCTGCGGCAATGCAATGGTGTTCAAACCTTCTGAGACGACGCCGCTCTGTGCGCTGAAGGTCGCCGAGATCCTGTTTGAGGCCGGCCTGCCAGCGGGCGTGTTCAACGTTGTTCAGGGCATGGGCGAAGTTGGCGGTGCGCTGGTCACTGATCCGCGCGTTGACAAGGTCTCGCTGACCGGGTCGGCGCCAACCGGCAAAAAGGTCTATGCGGCTGCGGCTGCCGGCATGAAGCATGTCACCATGGAGCTGGGCGGCAAATCGCCGCTGATCATCTTTGACGATGCGGATCTGGAGAACGCTGTCGGCGGCGCCATCCTGGCCAATTTCTATTCCTCGGGGCAGATCTGCTCCAATGGCACTCGGGTTTTTGTGCAAAAGGGCATCAAGGAGGCGTTTCTGACCCGTCTGACTGAGCGGCTGGAGACGGCGGTGATTGGCGATCCGATGGATGAGGCCACTACCTTTGGCCCCATGGTCAGCGAAAATCAGCGCGACATCGCGTTGGGCTATATTGCCAAGGGTGAGGCCGAAGGGGCGCGTCTGGTTTACGGCGGCAAACAGCTGGACCGCGACGGCTGGTATATCCAGCCCACGGTGTTTGCCGACGTCAATGATGGCATGGTAATCGCCCGCGAAGAGATCTTTGGCCCGGTGATGGCGGTGCTGGATTTTGACGATGAGGACGAGGTGATTGCCCGTGCCAATGACACCGAATTTGGTCTGGCGGCTGGGGTGTTCACCCGTGACCTAAGCCGTGGCCACCGGGTGATTGCTGCGATGGAGGCAGGCAGCTGCTTTATCAACTCGTACAATGACGCGCCGGTCGAGGCGCCCTTTGGCGGCGTCAAGGCCTCGGGTGTTGGGCGCGAGAATTCAAAAGAGGCGATCAAGCACTATAGCCAGGTGAAGTCGGTTTACGTGCGCATGGGCGACGTTGAGGCGCCGTTCTGACCGCCCCTTTGGGCCACGCCCACCCACCCGCCCCGTCGCCCAAAGGGGCGATCAGAACGGGAGGGGACGCTGTCCTCTCTCTTGGTTGACCAGTGAAAGATCGAGGCAAGTCGAGATGAATGCAGATTATGTAATCGTAGGGGCCGGCTCGGCCGGATGTGCACTGGCCTATCGCCTCAGTGAGGCGGGCCATCAGGTGCAGGTGATCGAGCACGGTGGCAGTGATGCCGGGCCGCTGATCCAGATGCCGGCCGCGCTGAGCTATCCGATGAACATGAGCCTCTATGACTGGGGCTATAAATCCCAGCCCGAGCCACATCTGGGGGGACGTGAGCTGGTCACCCCGCGCGGCAAGGTGATCGGCGGCTCGTCCTCGATCAACGGCATGGTCTATGTGCGCGGTCACGCTGGCGATTATGACCACTGGGCTGAAAGCGGCGCCCAGGGCTGGAGCTATGCCGATGTGCTGCCCTATTTCAAGCGGATGGAGACCTGGCACCACGGTGGTCAGGGCGGCGATGCCGACTGGCGCGGCACTGACGGCCCGCTGCATATCTCGCGCGGGCCGCGCAACAATCCGCTGCACAGCGCCTTTGTCGAGGCCGGCCGTCAGGCGGGCTATCCGGTCACCGACGACTACAACGGCCACCAGCAAGAGGGCTTTGGCCCGATGGAGCAGACGGTCTACAAGGGCCGTCGCTGGTCGGCGGCCAATGCCTATCTGCGTCCCGCTTTGCAGCGGCCCAATTGTACGCTGACGCGGGCTTTTGTGCGCCGGGTGGTGATCGAGCAGGGCAGGGCTGTTGGGGTCGAGATTGAGCGCGGTGGCAAGATCGAGGTGATCCGGGCCAATCGCGAGGTCATTCTGTCGGCCAGTTCGCTGAACTCTCCCAAGCTGCTGATGCTGTCGGGCATTGGCCCGGCGCAGCATCTGGCCGAGCATGGTATTGAGCTGGTGGCGGATCGCCCCGGTGTCGGGCAGAACCTGCAGGACCACCTGGAGCTCTATCTGCAGATGGCCTGTTCGCAGCCGATCACCCTGTTCAAACACTGGAACCTGTTCAGCAAGGCACTGATCGGGGCGCAATGGCTGTTCACCAAAACCGGCCTCGGTGCCTCGAACCAGTTTGAATCCGCCGCCTTCATCCGCTCGCGTCAGGGCATCGACTATCCTGATATCCAGTACCATTTCCTGCCAATGGCGGTGCGCTATGACGGTCAGGCCGCCGCCGAGGGCCACGGGTTCCAGGCCCATGTCGGCCCCATGCGCTCATCGTCCCGCGGTTCGGTGACACTGGCCAGCGGTGACCCCAAAGACGCCCCCAACATCCTGTTCAACTATATGTCCAGCGAGCAAGACTGGGTGGATTTCCGCAAATGCATCCGTCTCACCCGCGAGATCTTTGGCCAGGAGGCGTTCAAGCCTTATGTCAAACACGAGATCCAGCCGGGTATCCAACTGCAAAGCGACGATGAGTTGGACAGCTTTATCCGCGAGCACGTTGAGAGCGCCTTTCATCCCTGTGGCACCTGCCGCATGGGGGCGGCGGATGATATGACTTCGGTTGTGGACCCCGAATGCCGGGTGATCGGCGTCGATGGGTTGCGGGTGGCCGACAGTTCCATCTTCCCGCGCATAACCAATGGCAACCTGAATGGGCCCTCGATCATGACCGGCGAAAAAGCCGCCGATCACATCCTGGATCGCCCGTTGTCGGCCTCCAACGCAGAGCCCTGGTACCACCCGGACTGGCAGCAGTCACAACGCTAGGCCTGCCATCGAAAACCAGCAAAAATCCCCTGCATCCGCGCGGACTTTTTGTTTGGTTTTCGACCGCCGTCATTTTTGTTTGATCCCGGTCAAAGTGCGCAGCCCCTGGGTGAGCTAGCCTGAGATCAACCCTAAAACCAAGGAGCGAACAGATGACAAATACCCCCCATGAACTGGCCGAGGAATTTCCAGAAAAAGCGGCGGCGATCAGTGCGTTAAAGCAGTCGGATGCGCATTTTGCCAAGCTGGCGGATGAATACCACACCGTCAACCGTGCGGTGCACCGGGCGGAAACCAATGTGGAACCGATCAGCGATCAGGCCGAGGCCGATCTGCGCAAGACGCGCGGCGCCCTGAAGGATGAGATCTGGGGCATTCTGTCCAAGGCCTGAACTCGCGGCTGCGACGGTATCATTTTCTGCATAGAAAATGGCTCGGAAAATTCGAATTTTCCGGCGGCTGTCGCGGCCCTCAACTCACCTCATATGGCAACACACCGCGCCTGTCGGTGTTGATGGTCAGCCGCCGCTCCAGTGGCGGCACCGAGCGCTGGTGACATTGCTGGCGCTCGCAGATCCGGCAGGAGATGCCGATCGGCTCGTAGGCGCTGTCATTGTCGACGCCCATATTATCCGCATAGACGATCATATCGGCGTGGCGCACCTCGCAGCCCAGCGCGATGGCATAGCGCTGCACCGGTGAGCCAAACGAGCCGCCGGATTTCGACACATCCCGCGCCAGCGAGATATAACGCACCCCGTCCGGGGTCTCGGCCAGCTGGCGCAGAAACCGCCCCGGCGTCTCAAAGGCGCGATGCACATTCCACAACGGGCAGGCGCCGCCAAAACGGGCAAACTGCAACCGCGTGGCCGAGTGGCGCTTGGTGATGGTGCCCGCCTGATCGACCCGGACAAAGAAGAACGGAATGCCCTTGGCGCCGGGGCGTTGCAGGGTCGACAACCGATGCGCCACCTGCTCGATTGAGGCGCCAAACTGGGTCGCCAGCAGTTCCAGATCATGGCGATACTCCTGCGCTGCGGCGAGAAACCGGCCATAGGGCATCAGTGCCGCCCCGGCAAAATAGTTGGCCAGACCAATCTTGGCAATTGCGCGGGCTTCGTCACTGTTGAAGCGGGCAGCATCCAGCGTTGCCTCCAGAAGCTCGTTCTGACGCAGCAGCGCCACCTGCAGCAACATCTGAAACACCTGCGTTTGCGGCGCCGCCCGGTTCGACAGATGCAGAATGCGGCGGCTGCTGTCAAAATGGCGCAGGTTGTCCATCTTGCTCACCAGCACCGAGATGCCAAGGGTTTTCAACAGCGCGATGGCGGCCTCTCTGGCGTCGCCATCGCTGGTGAAGTGCTCGGCTGCCCGGTCCACCGCGTCGATGTAATTGTCGCAGTAGTGAAAGAAATCGCGCACCTCTTCCCAGGGGCTGGGTTGAATACGCGAATCCTCGCGACCCAGGGCCTCGTCCAGCGAGGCCAGCCGCTCGTGGGTCTGTCGATAGGCGCGGTGCAGCTCCAGAAAGGCCCGGGCAAGGGCTGGCGCATTGGAGGCGGTCAGCCGCAGATCTGCCAGCGGCGGGGCGTCATCGCCAAACACCGGATCCGCCAGCGCCTCGCGCATGTCACTGACCAGCCGCTCGCTATCGCCCGAGCTGAGCTCGGTCACATCCAGACCAAACTCCTGCGCCAGCGCCAGAACCACGGTGGTGCTGACGGGGCGGTTGTTGTTCTCCATCTGGTTCAAATAGGGCAGCGACACCCCCAGCTTGGCGGCGAAATCCTTTTGCGTCAGGGTCAGGCGGGTCCGCATCTCGCGCAGTTTTGCACCGGCATAGAGTTTCTGAGGGGCCATGATGTCACGCCTTTGCAAATCTGAACTCATTGAGTTGTAGAATTGCAAAGTCCTGGCCGCAAGGGCCAGGGCGTCGCAGGGCCCGGACTGGGGTTATAATCCCAGCCGCCGTTGCCGCCGGATGACCATCAGGATCGAGAGCAGGCCCAAAACAGCTGTCGCCAACATGATCACCAAGAGCGGCACCGCAGTTGATCCCGGCCCCAGCAACCAGCCCGCCAGCGCGCTGAGCCCGGCCCCGAGCCCCAGCATCAGGGCGCCGCTCAATCCGGCGGCGGTGCCGGCCAGATGGGGGCGGACCGACAGCGCACCGGCGGTGGAATTGGGAATGGCCATGCCATTGCCAAGACCAACAAAGGTCATGAAACCAAAGAAGCTATAGACCGTATCCAGCCCGGCCAGTGCCACGACAAGTGACAATGCGATGCCAAATCCATTGATCCAGCAGCCCCACAGGACCATCCGGTTGATGCCGATCCGGGTGGAATAGCGCCCGGACAGGAAGTTGCCGGCGAAATACCCCACCGCCGGGGCCGAGAAGTAGACGCCCAATTGCGCGGTGGACAGGCTGTAGATCTCGGTGCCGACAAACGGGGCGCCGCCGAGATAGGCAAAAAATGCCCCCGAGGCGAGGCCAGAGGCCAGCGAATAACCCCAGAACCGCGGCGAGCTGAGCAGCTCCGGGTATTCCCGGAATTGCGCAATCAGGGTCTTGCCGCTTTTGTGGGCGGTCTCGCCGAAATCAAAATAGGTGACGGCCAGAATCAATGCGCCCAGCCCAAACAGCAGCCAGAAATTTGCAGTCCAGCCAAAGGCCTGATCCAGAGCACCGCCAATGGCCGGCCCGATCATCGGCACCACCGCCATGCCCATGGTGACATAGCCGATCATGCTGGCGGCCTTGTCCTGATCATACAGATCGCGCACCGCAGCGCGGCTTAGCACCATGGCGACTGCAACCGCCGCCTGCGCCATGCGAAACACCAGAAAGATCTCGGCGGTGGGCGACCAGATGCAGCCCAGTGTCGCCAGCAGGAACAGCACGATCCCGGTCAGAATCACCGGCCGCCGCCCCATCTTGTCCGAAATAGGTCCCACCAGAATTTGGATCACCGCATTCATCGCCAGATACAGCGCCACCGACAATTGCATCAGGCGATAGTCGGCGTCAAAGTATATCGCCATACCCGGCAGCGATGGCAGGAAGACGTTCATGCCTAGGGCCGATATCCCCGCCAGCAGGATCAGGGTGGAGATATGTGGCGGTGAGCTGCGGCTTAGATAGCGTTTGGGGGTGTTCTGCATCATTTCCGAATAGGCCAGCAGCGGCCACTTGTCCAATCAAACGACGCGTTACATCCTAAGTATACCCATTAGCAGATTTGCAGTTTGCTAGGATACCCCTGTAGAGGCTTTGCAAATTTGCGATAATATCCTTGGGTCTGGCTGAGGCGCAAGATAAGGTCGCGTCAAATCATTAGGGGACATGGGCCATGAAAGACATTCTTTCCGAGCTGGAAAGCCGCCGTCAGGATGCGCGGCTGGGTGGCGGTCAGCGCCGCATCGACGCACAGCACGCGCGTGGCAAACTGACCGCCCGCGAACGTATCGAGCTGCTGCTGGACGAAGACAGCTTTGAAGAGTTCGACATGTTTGTCGCCCACCGCTGCACCGATTTCGGCATGCAGTCGCAGCGCCCGGCAGGCGATGGTGTGGTCACCGGATGGGGCACCATCAATGGCCGCATGGTCTATCTCTATTCCCAGGATTTCACCGTTTTTGGCGGCTCTCTGTCTGAAACCCATGCCCAGAAAATCTGCAAGATCATGGACATGGCGATGCAGAACGGCGCCCCGGTGATCGGCCTCAATGATTCCGGCGGTGCGCGCATCCAGGAAGGCGTCGCCTCGCTGGCCGGCTATGCCGAGGTGTTCCAGCGCAATGTGCTGGCCTCGGGCGTGGTGCCGCAGATCTCCGTCATTATGGGCCCCTGCGCTGGCGGTGCGGTCTATTCCCCGGCGATGACCGACTTTATCTTCATGGTCAAAGACACCTCATATATGTTTGTCACCGGCCCTGACGTGGTGAAAACCGTGACCAATGAAACGGTCACTGCCGAGGAGCTGGGCGGTGCGTCCACTCATACCAAAAAATCATCGGTTGCCGACGGCGCCTTTGAAAACGACGTCGAGGCGCTGGCCGAGGTCCGCCGCCTGGTCGATTTCCTGCCGCTGAACAACCGTGAAAAACCACCCGTTCGGCCGTTCTTTGACGAACCGGGCCGGATTGAGGCCAGTCTGGACACCCTGATCCCGGACAATCCCAACACCCCCTACGACATGAAAGAGCTGATCCACAAACTGGCGGATGAGGGCGATTTCTATGAAATTCAGGAAGAATTCGCCAAGAATATCCTGACCGGTTTCATCCGCCTTGAGGGCCAGACCGTGGGCGTTGTCGCCAACCAGCCGATGGTGCTGGCGGGCTGCCTCGACATTGATAGCTCGCGCAAGGCCGCCCGCTTTGTGCGCTTCTGTGACTGCTTTGAAATCCCGATCTTGACGCTGGTTGATGTGCCCGGCTTCCTGCCCGGCACCAGCCAGGAATACGGCGGTGTCATCAAACACGGTGCCAAGCTGCTGTTTGCCTACGGCGAGGCGACAGTGCCCAAGGTCACAGTGATCACCCGCAAGGCCTATGGCGGTGCCTACGATGTGATGTCCTCCAAACACCTGCGCGGCGATTTCAACTATGCTTGGCCCACCGCCGAGATCGCAGTGATGGGCGCCAAGGGCGCCACCGAGATCATCCATCGCGCTGATCTGGGCGATGCCGACAAGATCGCTGAACATGTGGCCGACTATGAGGATCGCTTTGCCAATCCCTTTGTCGCCGCCGAGAGGGGCTTCATCGACGAGGTAATCCAGCCCCGGTCCACCCGCCGCCGGATCTCCCGCGCCTTTGCTTCGCTGCGCGGCAAGTCGCTAAAGAACCCGTGGAAAAAGCACGATAATATTCCGCTATGAACGGGATTTCTTTTTGCTGAAAATACTCCCGCCGGAGGCACAAAAATTAATTCGGCGGGTCTCACCCTCGAAACATTTGACATGAGCCATAAACCTGCACCATGATCCGCTTCAGCCAAGATAGAACAGCGCGCGCCACCAGTGGCGTAGCGCCAGCAGCCCCGGCCGGAGGAGCTCAAGTCATTGGGGGTCGGGGCTGTGGATATTTGTTGGCGGTGCTGCTTGGCGCGACGCCCGCCTTGGCCAGCGACCCTTTTCCGGTGCCGTCTGGACAGAATGTCATCCTAAGTGAGGTGCTGCTGGATCAGGCCCCGGGCGAGCTCTGGGTGCGGTTCCGCTTTGTGGCGCCGGCGATTGCCCGCAACAGTGGCAGTGTTGACTATGATCAGGCCGCCCCGGATATGGATCACCTCTGTGATGCGCTGGCGCTGCCCTATCTGGAAACCCATGCCATCACCCCGGCGCGGGTGGTGATCTCGCTGATGGATCGCCCCGTTGCCTTTGGTGCCCAAGATCCCACTGCCACCCAGTTTTTTGAAAGTTATCGCCCCACAGACGCCCGCTGCATCTGGGAGGAGTTCTGATGCGGCATCAATATCTTGCGCAACAAGCCTCATCTCGGCGGAATGTTGCGGCTTTACGGCCACAAGCCCCGGTACGGCGGCCTTTGGGATGTAATCTGGCTGGAGTTCCGGTTACTATGCGCTTGGGTCGCAATTATGCGGCCTGTCATATGAGGTCGGAACCGGCAGCGACTCAACGTCGTGCGGGTTTCAATTGTTCACACAGGAGACAGCAATGTCCAAGAGCATCAAACTGTTTGCCATGGTCGGCCTGCTGGCCGTGGTCGCCGCATGCGGCAGCAAAGAAGAAGAATTTGTCATCGTCGATCCTGAGCCGATCTCGGTCGAACCAGCCTATACCGGCAAATATAAATAATACCAATTGGGGCCCGGCCCTGCGGTCGGTCCCCAGTCATCCGCGCAGCGCCGGTCGAAAGGCGCATCCATGCTGAAACACCGCGGATTCCCTGGCCGTCTGCCAGGTACAGATTTTCAATTCACCATTCGTCGCCCCAACCCCAAAGGGGTGACTGCGATATCGCGTCGCGAACGCTTTCACGATCGCCGTCCGGCTGACCGGCGCGCCGATGCCGGGTTTATCAAGGCCCTGTGGATACAGTTCGGCGATCAGCCCTTTGAGCGCGGCAATCTTGATGCCGGCCGGATAAGCTGGCTGTTCGAGCGCGAAGTGATCGCCGGTGAAGATCCCTTTGACCCGGAAAGCTATGACGCCTTGCTGGTGCTTGACCTGCGCATCGCTCAGCTGTCGTTTCCGGACGTGTTTGGGGAGTGATCGGCTAGATGTTGCAGAGGCAGAGCCATAACCTACAGGATGAAACTACCAAGGTAGTTGCTTTACCTGTGCATAGGCATCAAGCTGCGTTTTGCAACACTCCACGTCCATGCGTGGCGGAACCCCGCCGGGTAAGGCGGCTGTTTGGGCGTCATTCTGCGCAGAATGCGACCGCCCATCACTTGCTCTTGAAAACCCTGTGTCGCGAGGTTTTGTCCGCGGGCAAGGCGATATCTCACCAGAAGGGGAAACAACAATGCTGGTCTCTAAAATCACCCTTGCGTTTGGGCTCTGCGCGGGCTTGGCGGCCTGTGGCAACACAACCGGAGAACAGGTGGTCATTGGTGCTGGCGCCGGGCTGCTGGGGTCTGCGCTCATTGGTGGCAGTCTGGTCACCGGTGCCGCTGTTGGCACCGCTGCAAACCTCATCTATTGCAAGGAAAACCCTGGCAGATGCTGATCCGCTGACGCCAGAGAACCAGCTGACATACCGGCCGGCAAAAGCCCGCTTAGAAAACACTGCATCGCCGTGTCGGTCCCTTGGGGCTGGCGCGGCGTTTTGCGTTTCGACATCCAGAAGACAAAGGACTGCCCATGTTTAACAAGATCCTGATCGCCAACCGGGGCGAGATCGCTTGCCGGGTTATCAAAACCGCGCGCAAAATGGGCATCCAGACTGTTGCCATCTATTCCGATGCCGACCGCAACGCGCTGCATGTGGAAATGGCCGACGAGGCAATACATATCGGCCCACCCGCGGCCAACCAGTCTTATATCGTCATTGACAAGGTGATGGAGGCGATCCGCCAGAGCGGCGCCCAGGCGGTGCATCCGGGTTATGGTTTCCTGTCGGAAAACGCCAAATTCGCCACCGCACTGGCCGCCGAGGGCGTCGCCTTTGTTGGCCCACCAGTGGGCGCGATTGAAAAGATGGGTGACAAGATCACCTCCAAGAAAATCGCCCAGGAGGCCGGGGTCTCCACCGTTCCGGGCCATATGGGTCTGATCGAAGACGCCGACGAGGCGGTGAAGATCTCTAACGAGATCGGCTATCCGGTGATGCTCAAGGCCAGCGCCGGCGGTGGTGGCAAGGGCATGCGGATTGCCTGGAACGACGCCGAGGCCCGCGAAGGCTTTCAGTCCTCCAAGAACGAGGCCGCGAATGCCTTTGGTGATGACCGTATCTTCATTGAGAAATTCATCACCCAGCCGCGCCACATCGAAATTCAGGTGCTCTGCGACAGCCACGGCAATGGCATCTATCTGGGCGAACGCGAATGCTCGATCCAGCGCCGCCAGCAGAAAGTTGTGGAAGAGGCGCCAAGCCCGTTCCTGGACGAGGCCACCCGCAAGGCGATGGGCGAACAGGCGGTGATGCTGGCCCATGCGGTAGACTATGCCTCGGCCGGCACCGTGGAATTCATCGTTGATGGCAACAAGAATTTCTACTTCCTGGAAATGAACACCCGCCTGCAGGTGGAACATCCGGTGACCGAGCTGATCACTGGCGTCGATCTGGTCGAACAGATGATCCGCGTCGCCAATGGCGAGCCGCTGAGCATCACGCAAGGTGACGTGAAACTGAACGGCTGGGCTATTGAGAACCGGCTCTATGCCGAAGATCCTTACCGTGGTTTCCTGCCCTCCATCGGCCGTCTGAGCCGCTATCGTCCCCCTGCGGAGGTGGTCGAGGAAACCCACATTGTACGCAATGATACCGGGGTTTTTGAGGGCGGCGAGATCTCGATGTATTATGACCCGATGATCGCCAAGCTGTGCACCTGGGCGCCCACCCGCGCCGCCGCAATCGAGGCCATGCGCAACGCGCTGGACGGGTTTGAGGTCGAAGGCATCGGTCACAACCTGCCGTTCCTGTCGGCGGTGATGGATCACCCGATCTTTATCGCCGGCGAGATGACCACCGCCTTTATCGAGGAGCAATATCCCGATGGCTTCCAGGGGGTTGAGCTGCCCGAGGATGCGCTGCGCCGCATTGCTGCCGCCTGTGCCGCCATGCACCGGGTTGCCGAAATACGGCGCACCCGGGTGTCGGGCCGCATGGACAACCATGAACGCCGGGTTGGCGTTGATTGGGTGGTCACATTGCAAGGCCAGGACTACGGCATGACCATCGCCGCCGACCGCGACGGATCGACCATCAGTTTTGCCGATGGCAGCCAAAAGCGGGTCACCAGTGACTGGACTCCCGGTGATCAGCTGGCAACACTGGAGGTGGACGGTGATCCGCTGGTACTCAAGGTTGGCAAGGTCTCGGGCGGTTTCCGCATCCGCTCACGCGGGGCCGACATGAAGGTGCATGTGCGCACCCCGCGGCAGGCGGAACTGGCCAGGCTGATGCCTGAGAAGGTGGCGCCGGATACCTCAAAGCTGCTGCTCTGCCCAATGCCCGGCCTGATCGTCAATGTGGCGGTTCAGGTGGGCGACGAGGTGCAGGATGGTCAGGCCCTGTGTACCGTCGAGGCGATGAAGATGGAAAACATCCTGCGCGCCGAGAGAAAAGGCATTATCTCCAAGGTCAATGCTGCGGCCGGTGACAGCCTGGCGGTGGACGACATAATCATGGAGTTCGAATAATCTGATGCCTGTGGCGCAGTCATATCGCCGGGTCGCCCATGCGGCACTGGTGGCGCTGGCCCTGACCGGGCTGGCGGGCTGCGCCATGGACAAAGAAGACGCGGTGCGGGCACGGGTTGGCACCTGGATCACCCTGGGCGACACCCGCTATTTCAAATCATCGATGGACTGCACCGCCGGGGTGTTTGATGTCGAAGGCACCCGCATCACCTCGCTGATCACCAAGGCCCGCTCGGTGGCCTCCGGCATGGCCTTGCTGAAAGACGGCGAGGCGGTGGCTTTTGATGTCAAAGGCCTGTCGCCCAATGCGGTGTCCGAACAGATCATGTCCAAGGACCTGCCGCAGGGGATCGGGGTGCTGTCGTCGGGCATTGCCGGCAAGAATTGCATGACCAAGACAGTCAAGACTGCCTATTTGCGGGCCTTGCTGGACCCCGACGCGGTGCTGATGTTTGACCCGGATGGCAATGTCATGGCGGTGCTGGATCGCCGCAATGAACGGCTGTATTTTGCGCGGGGGACGGTGTGATGGCTCAGCTGCCGCGCCGTTCCTCGACCTCGCGCAGGCGCGATGGGAACTTGTCGATGGTGCGGCTCAGCTCGCGCACCGTCCAGGGCGAGGGTTTGCGCAGCTTGACGCCGCCGTCCTTGCCCACCAGCACCAGCATGAATCCACGTGGCCGCAGTTTCTGGCGCAGGGTCGAATTGGCGGCGGGATCGGTATCGACCAGAACCACCACATCGCGATCAAACAACGCCTCGGCGCCCTGTGACAGCCGTTCTATCTGTTCATGGAAGCGCGGATCATCGGGGCTGTCGGCAAACACCACCACTGGGCGATTTTTCCAGAGATATTCGCTTAAATCGCTGTCATTCCCCGGTTGGATCAGCGCCGGAGCCCCCGTCTCGGTGGCGTCTTGTGCGATCAGGGGGGCGGCAAGAATTACCGCCAGAACAAGGGCTAGGAATGGTTTCATAAGATCTCCTGTTGCCTTGAATATATGCACCTTTGCGCGGAATGCGATGGGGGAAATGACCTGCGGCCTCAAAAAATCAATCATCGTTAATCGGTCTGACAGGGGTTGCGGGTTATGATCCTGCAGTTTCCCTCCAACCGGCTGCTGCGGGTGGCCGCTGTCCAAAGGACTGGCAAGGCGATGAAGGTATTTTTGCATATCGGGGCGCATCGCTGCGCCACCACCAGCTTTCAGGATTATCTGCGCCGCAACTCAGACGCGCTGGACGCCCGCAATATAGGCTATTGGGGGCCAGGCCGCACCCGCAACGGATTGTTCAACGGCATCCTGCCGGGGCCCATCGCCGCAACCGGGCGCAATCCACAGCGCCGGGCGGTTGGGCGGGTGCAGATGCAGCTGTCGCGCAGTCAGTCGCTGGGGCTGGATCAGCTGCTTGTCTCGGATGAAAACATGATGGGCACCATGCGCCAGAACCTGCGCACCGGCGGGCTATATGGCGGCGTCGGCGAACGGATGGCCCGCTTTGCTGAGGCTTTTGACGGGTACGTCAGTGATGTGATGGTCAATCTGCGCAGCCTCGAAAGCTACTGGGCCTCGGCGTTTGGCTATGGGGTGGCGCGTGGCCATCGCATTCCCAGCGCCGCGATGTTGGACCATCTGGCCTACAGTCGGCGCAGCTGGCGGGATGTGCTGACCGATGTGGCCTGTGCGGTGCCCGGTGCCCGCATCTGGGCGCTGCCGTTTGAAACCTATGGCGGCCGCCCCGAGGCGCAGCTGGCGGCGATCACTGGCCAACAGATGCCTCGCAACCCTGTCCGAAACTGCCTGAACGCAACACCGCGGCTGGAGGATCTGCGCCGCCAGTTGCACAGCGCGGTCGCGGATCGACTGCCCGCAGGGCAGGGCCGCTGGCAACCCTTTGATACGGCTCAGATTGCCGCCCTGCGCGAGACCTATGCCGATGACCTGATGTGGTTGGCTGCTGGCGGCGATGGGCTGGTGCAGTTGAAACAAGATCCAGAAAAAGCAGGGCAGGGCATGAACCCGGCCCGCACAGACCTGACAAGAGGAACACCCCATGACGACCAAACAGAACGAGTGGCGGGCGCTGGCTGAAAAAGAGCTGCGCGGACGCAGCGTTGACGATCTGACCTGGCAGACCCTCGAAGGCATCGAGGTCAAGCCGATCTATACCGAAGAAGACACCGCCGATCTGCCGCATATGGGCTCGATGCCGGGCACCGGCCCGTTTACCCGTGGCGTCAAGGCGACTATGTACGCTGGCCGCCCCTGGACCATCCGGCAATATGCTGGCTTCTCCACCGCCGAAGAGAGCAACGCCTTTTACCGGCGCAATCTGGCGGCCGGTCAACAGGGTGTATCCGTTGCCTTTGATCTGGCCACTCACCGGGGCTATGATAGCGACCACCCGCGTGTGGTTGGTGACGTGGGCAAGGCCGGCGTGGCGATTGATTCTGTCGAGGACATGAAGATCCTGTTCGACGGCATCCCGCTGGACAAGGTCTCGGTGTCGATGACCATGAACGGTGCGGTGATCCCGATCCTGGCCAGTTTCATCGTCGCAGGCGAGGAACAGGGCCACGATAAATCGCAGCTGGCGGGCACCATTCAGAACGATGTGCTCAAGGAATTCATGGTTCGCAATACCTATATCTATCCGCCGGAACCCTCGATGCGGATTGTGTCGGATATTATCGAATACACCGCCAACGAGATGCCGAAATTCAACTCGATCTCGATCTCCGGCTACCACATGCAAGAGGCCGGCGCCAATCTGGTGCAGGAACTGGCCTATACTCTGGCCGATGGCCGCGAATACGTGCGTGCGGCGATCGAGGCGGGCATGGATGTGGACAAATTCGCCGGCCGCCTCAGCTTCTTCTTTGCCATTGGCATGAATTTCTTCATGGAGGCCGCCAAGCTGCGCGCCGCGCGTTTGCTGTGGCATCGCATCATGACTGAATTTGGCGCCAAATCCGAACGCTCCAAGATGCTGCGCACCCATTGTCAGACCTCGGGCGTCAGCCTGCAGGAACAGGATCCCTATAACAACGTGGTGCGCACCGCCTATGAGGCAATGGCGGCGGCACTGGGCGGCACCCAGTCGCTGCACACCAATGCATTGGACGAGGCAATGGCGCTGCCGACCGATTTCTCGGCCCGTATTGCCCGCAACACCCAACTGATCCTGCAGGAAGAAACCGGCATCACCAATGTGGTCGACCCACTGGCTGGGTCCTATTATGTCGAAAGCCTGACAGCGGAGCTGGCCGACAAGGCCTGGGCGCTGATCCAGGAGGTCGAGGAAATGGGCGGCATGACCAAGGCAGTGGCCAGTGGCATGCCAAAACTGCGTATCGAGGAAAGTGCTGCCAAGCGGCAGGCGATGGTGGATCGCGGTGACGAGGTGGTTGTTGGCGTCAACAAGTACCGTCTGGACAAACAAGACCCGATCGACATTCTCGATGTGGATAACATGGCGGTGCGCGACAGTCAGATCGCCCGCCTGAAACAGATCCGCGACAGCCGCGATGAAGCTGTCTGTCAGGCGGCGCTTGCGGCGGTGACCACCTGTGCCAGGAAGGGCGGCAACCTGTTGGCCAGTGCTATCGAGGCCGCCCGCGCGCGCGCCACAGTGGGGGAAATCAGCATGGCACTGGAGGTCGAATTTGGTCGCCACCGCGCCGAAGTGAGAACTCTGGCGGGGGTCTACGGCGCCGCATATGAGGGCGACGAAGGCTTTGCCGCCATTCAGCAAGACATCGAGAGTTTTGCCGAGGAAGAGGGCCGCCGGCCGCGCATTCTGGTGGTCAAGATGGGCCAGGACGGTCACGACCGCGGCGCCAAGGTGATTGCCACCGCATTCGCCGATATCGGTTTTGACGTCGATGTGGGGCCTCTGTTCCAAACCCCAGAGGAGGCGGCACAGGACGGGCTCGACAATGATGTGCATGTCATCGGAATCTCGTCTCAGGCGGCGGGCCATAAAACGCTGGCGCCGCAATTGGTGCAGGCGCTGAAAGATCAAGGTGCCGAGGATATCCTGGTGATCTGTGGCGGGGTGATCCCGCAGCAGGATTATGACTTCCTGTATAAGGCCGGCGTCAAGGCGATCTTTGGTCCCGGCACCAATATCCCCGAGGCGGCGCAGAATATTCTGCAACTGATCCGCGACGCCCGCAGCTGATGGGTAAACGCGGCAAGATTGTGCTGGGCATGGCTGGCGGTGGCCTCTGGGGGCTGCTGCTGGTCGGCGGGCCGATATGGATGGGTCTGGGCTATATCCCGGCGCAGCTTGCTCTGCCCGGTGCCTTTGTGGCGCCGGGGATATTTCTGATCGCGGTGATCGGGTTTCTGGCCCAGCGGCGGTTCTTTGATGATGCGATCATAGATGGTGAACCATTTGCGCTGGGTTCGCGCGAAGAGATCGCTCAGCGGGTGTTGACCAACACGGCTGAGCAACTGGTGCTGGCGCTGGTGATCTGGCCCTTTGTTGCGGTCAGCCTGGGCGGCGCGGTGGTGCTGGCGCTGGGGCTGGGCTTTGCCGCTATGCGGGTTGTTTTCTGGCTTGGCTATCTGGCGTCGCCGCCGCTGCGCGCACTGGGGTTTGCCGGGACGTTTTATCCCACAGTGCTGGCTGCGTTGTGGTCGCTGATGGTCTGGCTGATGTGATCGGGCGGGGGGCTTTCTGCCCCCTCTTGGCCTGCGGCCAATTCACCCCCGAGGATATTTCTGGCCAGATGAAGCCGGCAGAGCTTAACGCCAGATCGATCGGCGTCTGGCTTTTGAATGGTCGCAGATCGCTGGCCACCCGTCTGATCCGTCTTGCTTGATGATACATTGGGTCAAAGCCAATGTTGCGGAAGTTTGAGGCTCTCTGCACCCGACCTTTCAGCTTGTACCCGGTGGCACCGCAGCTAAGGTGACGCCAGCAACAGGAGCGCGTGATGGAACTGGATCATCTGGCAGTGGCGGGTGAGAGCCTGGAGGCGGCAAAGGCCCATGTGGAAGAGGCGCTGGGGGTGCCCATGCAGCCGGGTGGCCAGCATGAGTTGTTCGGCACCCATAATTATCTGCTGGGTCTGGGCGATGGGCTGTATCTGGAGGCGATTGCGATAAATCCTGAGGTCACGCCGCAGCGCAGCCCGCGCTGGTTTGATCTGGATCGGTTTTCCGGCGCGCCGCGGATCAGCAATTGGATTTGCCGCTGTTCACATATGGCGGATGTACTGGCGCAATTGCCCGCTGGGACTGGCACCCCGGTGGCGCTGAGCCGCGGCGATCTGCGCTGGGACATGGCGGTGCCCACCGATGGGATACTGCCCTATGACAATATGGTCCCGGCCTTGATCGAATGGCACAGTGCCCATCCGGCAGCTTTGCTGAGCCAGCAGGGATGCCGGTTGCAGCGGTTGACCCTGTCGCATCCAAAAGCAGGTGAATTGCAGGCGCTTTTGCCTCTTGGCGATGACCGGGTGGTCTATGAAACCGGCGAGATTGGCTTTGAAGCCACCTTTGACACAGCCCATGGGCAGCGGGTGCTGTCGTGATCATTCGGGCGGCCAGGGCGGCGGATGCCGAGGCGCTCTGCGAGATTGCCAACCGGGTGATCCGCGACACGCTGATCACCTTTGCCAGCGCGGAAAAAACACCGGTGCAGCTCAGGGCGATGATTGCCGACAAGGGCGAGGATTATCTGGTGGCCGAGCTGGATGGCCAGGTTGTGGGCCATGCCTATTATGGCGATTTTCGCGCCGGGTCGGGCTATCGGTTTACCGCCGAGCACACCATTCAGCTGTCGCTTGCGGCGCAGGGGCGTGGCATTGGCCGGGCGCTGTTGCGGGCCCTGGAACAGCGGGCGGTGATGGCGGGACTGCATGTGCTGGTGGCCGGTATCAGCAGCGCCAATCCGGGGGCCGTTGATTTTCACGCGGCGCTGGGGTTTACCGAGGTTGGGCGGTTGCCTGAGGTCGGCCATAAAAAGGGCCAATGGCTGGACACCGTGCTGATGCAGAAAATAATGCCGCAGGCGGGAATTCCCCACCCTGACAGCAGCGACAAACAGGGATAGGCTGGCATCATGTCATTGTGGACCCGCATATCTGACGCGCTTGCAGCTCTGGCCAAGGGCGAAGGCCTGACGCAGGTCTTTGAGCATCTGCGCCAGGCGCCGGAAAAATCTGTTGGCTTTGCCATTGCGGTCATTGCTCTGGGGGCCAAAATGGCCAAGGCGGACGGTCAGGTCACCAGGGATGAGGTGACGGCGTTTCGCGAGGTGTTCCAGATCGCGCAGGCGGATGAGGCGGGGGCGGCCCGGGTGTTCAACATGGCGCGCACCGATATGGCGGGCTACCGCCAATATGCGCGCCAGATCCAGGCGATGTTTGCCGAGGATCCTTCCACTTTATGCGACCTGATGGAGGGCCTGTTTCACATCGCAATGGCCGATGGGTTTTACCATCCCAATGAGAACGAGTTTCTGCGCGAGGTGTCGCAGATCTTTGGTCAGGACATCACCCAGTTCCGGGCGCTGCGGGCGCGATTTGTGCCGGATGCGCCACAGGACCCGTTTACCATACTGGGCGTGCGCCCGGATATGCCGCGCGATGAGATCCGCAAACACTGGCGTCAGCTGGTGCGCGAAACCCACCCGGATGCGATGATGGCACGCGGGGTGCCGGAAGAGGCGGTGCGACTGGCTGAAAAGCGGATGATCGATATCAACCGCGCCTGGGATCAGATCAACGGATGTGCGAAATATGCGGCTCGTCAGCTATAACGTCGAATGGTTTGGGGCGCTGTTTGACGATTCTGATCAATTGATTTTGGATCAGCAGGCGTCAGGGCGTTACGGGGTTGATCGATATACCCAGGGGCATGCGCTGGCACAGGTTTTTCAGACGCTTGATGCGGATGCGGTGATGGTGATCGAAGCGCCTAATTCCGGCAAAAAACAAGGCACTGTAAAGGCCTTGGAGAATTTTGCCGAGCGTGTTGAGATCCGGGCGCGGGCTGTTGTCATGGGATTTGCCAATGACACCCAGCAGGAAATTGCACTGATGTATGACCCGGATGTGCTGCAGGCGCGGCATGACCCGCAGCAGGGCGAGGATGCGCCGCGTTTTGACGATGTGCTGAAGCTCGACTTGGACATCGACGCCAAGATGGATCATGTGCGGTTCTCCAAACCTCCGCTTGAGCTGGCGGTGACCACGGCCAAAGGCCAGGAGCTGCGACTGATTGGTGCGCATTTGAAATCCAAGGCGCCGCATGGTGCCCGCAACAGGGATGCGGTGATCCGGATTTCCATTGCCAACCGTCGCAAGCAATTGGCGCAGGCGATCTGGTTGCGACGACGGGTAGAGCAGCATCTGGCAGAGGGCCAGGATCTGATCGTTATGGGGGATCTGAACGATGGTCCGGGGCTGGATGAATATGAGCGGCTGTTTGGCCGCTCCTCGGTCGAGATCATTATGGGCGACGATATGCAGGATCCCTTCGCCAGCCACTTGTTGCAGCCGCGCACGGCGGATCAGCCCAGCACCTCGCGGTTTTACAATGCAACGACAAAACGCTATTTTCGGGCCTTGCTGGACTATGTGATGGTGTCACCTGGATTGATGCAGCACGCGCCCAGTTGGCGAATCTGGCACCCGTTTGAGGATGCCAGATGTTACGCGGATGTGGAGCTGCGCGAGGCGCTCTTGGCGGCCTCCGACCATTTTCCGGTAAGCTTGGATATCGAATTGACCTAAAAATGCTCGGGCAGAGGGACTATATTGATCGCATGAAACACATCGTATTACCGTTGATCTTTGCCGCCCTGCTGGCAGCGCCTACCTATGCTCAGGAAACCGAACCGGGGCCCAGTCTGATGGAACAGGGCATGGAGCTGTTCTTTGAGGGTCTGCGCGAGGAGATGGCGCCGGCGCTGGATGATCTGCAACAACTGGCCGATGATTTTGCGCCAGACATGCAGGGGTTCCTGCGTCAGATGGGTCCGGCACTGGCCAAGATCGCAGCTGAGGTCGAGGACTGGAGCACCTATGAGATGCCCGAGATCCTGCCCAATGGCGATATCATCATCCGCAAAAAAACCACAGACAGCGAAGCGGACGAGCCAGAGGCAGGCGGCCAGACCGACATCTAATCAGTCCTTGATATCCACTGTAACCGTCGCATCCAATGATTGAGCCAGGGCCTGAAGACGGGCCTGGGCAACCTCACTGAACAGGGCTTCAGCCGATTGGGGCAGTGTCAGACGCAGCTGTTTCTTGCGCGGATGCCATTTAAAGGCGCCAATATCGCCGTCTTTCGAGACCATCAACATGGCGCCAAATCGCATGGCCTTGCCCAGAACCTCGGCCTGTTTCTGGCCTTTTTCATCCAGCAGACCAAACAGCGGCTCATATTGTTTGCCCTGACGTTTATTGCGATAGCGGTGCAACAGGGAGAGGCCCAGAAAAATCCGTTCTGAGTGTTTCAACCCGCCTAGATTGGCGCGGGTGGCATTGTCGAAACAGACCTCGGCCCGGTAGTCGGGATGGGCGCGCCAGCTGACGTCATGCAGCAGGCAGGCCGCCCTTATCAGCCGTTTGGTGGTATCGGGGTTGGATTTGAACAGCGGCAGCACAAAGTTATACAGCGTTTTGCCAAATCCCGGCATCCGGGCGTCCTTGGCCTCGGCAAAGCGACAGGATTCGATCAGCGGATCCCGGTTTCTCAGCCGTTGCGGCATCTGTTCATAAAGCAGCCCCTCGCGGATGCCGTAGCTGGACACCGCAATGTCGCGGGGCTTGAAGGTGCGGACAAGGCGCGACAGAACATCCGCCGCGATGGGCACCAGTGACATCCGCGCCAGCGACAATCCGCAGGTCTGCCGCAGCTTTTCGATATCATTGGCCTCGATGTATTTCACAGTGTCGCGAACGCTTTGGGTGGTCATCCGGTATTCATGCAGAACCTTCAGTGGATAGCCGCGCCGCTCCATGTCGATGCGGGCAATGGCGCGCCAGCTGCCGCCGACCAGAAACAGCCGGTCCTGTTGCGGGCCCATCTGTTTGCTCAGATCTGTGATGACCTGTTTGATGTGGTCCTTGCGGCCCCGGCGTCCCCCCGGCAATTCGCGCAGTTTCAGCGGCCCCAGCGAGGAGGTCAGCCGCTTGCCAACCCTTCCATCCTGCAGCTCGGCCAGCTCCATCGACGAGCCACCAATATCGCAGACCAGTCCATAAGATCCGGGCCAGCCCAGCAGCACCCCCTGCGCCGACAGGCGGGCTTCTTCGCGGCCGTCGATGACCCAGATTTTCAGCCCGGTTTCCCGCAGGACCTGGGCGCAGAACTCAGGCCCGTCGCTGGCGTCGCGCACCGCCGCCGTCGCCACCACGCTCAGCGGAGGCAGCCCCATGCCGGTTGCCAGTTTCTGAAAACGGCGCAGCGCCGCAAGGGCGCGCACACGGCCTTTTGGGTTCAGGATGCCAGAGTCTGACAGGCCGGCACCAAGGGCACACATGATTTTCTCGTTGTAGAAATAGGCAGGGCTGCGGGCGGCGCCGTCGAACACCACCAGCCGGACCGAGTTTGATCCCACGTCGACCACCCCAACCCGCGACAGGGCACGGGCACCCGGGTCTTCAAACAGCGGCCGCTCAAAGGGCCCCCACTCAGCAGCAGGTTCCGGTTTCACGTTCATAATGGTCCCCAGGTCGTCGTAGGCGTAAGCGCAGGATGCGGGATCAAAGGGCGGTGGTCAATCGTCCTTTGGCTCAGATTCGAGCGACATTTCATATTGGTTCTGCGCCAATAGTCGCACCGCCAGCGGTCGCGACAGGGTGCGGCCCTCGGCGAGCGAGATTTCGTCCATCTGCGCAACGATCTGCGCTGCCGCCTCAAACGAGCGGTCCATATGGGCCACCAGATAGGGGATCACATCCGGCTTGGGGATGATTTGGCGGTCATCGAACAGTTTGGCCAGCACCACCGCCAGCAGCGCATCATCCGGCGCCTCAAGCGCCACATGGGTTGCCGCCTGCACCCGGCTTTGCAAATCCGGCAGCGACAGCGCCCACAGATTTGGCGGCGCCTGACCGGTCAGCATCAGCGCGTGGCCATTTGCCAGCACCATGTTGTGCAAGTGAAACAATGCGGTCTGCGCGGCGGGGCTGCGGGCAATCAAAGGGACATCTTCGACCGCAACCGGGCCGCGGGCCAGCTCTGGCACCCTGTCTTCGCTCAGATCTGCGGCCGCAATGATTTTGGCGCCGGACTGGCTGGCCCAGACATGCACCAGATGGGTCTTGCCCGCGGCCCGTGGCCCACTGAGCACCAGTTTGCCACTGGGCCAGGTAAAGGCGCTGTCCAGCATCGCCACCGCCATGGCGTTTGAGGGGGCCACAAAGAAGTCGTCTCGCCCCAGCGCCGGTTTGGCGGGGAGATTGAAACTCAGCTGTTTTAGCATGTTACTCGGCGTCCTGGTGGGATGTGCCACGATATAGGCGGCTGCCGAGATATTGCCCGGTCACGAATCGGGCCAGCACCCCCAGCGCCGCTGCCATAGGGACGGCCACCAACATGCCGACAAAGCCAAACAGCGAGCCAAACACCGACAGCGCCAGCAGCAGCCAGACCGGGTGCAGCCCAACCGAGTTGCCCACCAGTTTAGGGGTGAGGAAATTGCCCTCGATCACCTGTCCGATGACAAAGATCACCGCAACGGCGCCAATCGAGTACCAGTCGCCCCAGAACTGAAACAGCGCCAGGCCAATCGCCAGCGCGCCGCCAATCAAGGCGCCGAGATAGGGGATGAAAGTTACCAATCCAGCGATAAAGCCCACCGCCAGACCAAAGTTCAGCCCCACCAGCATCAGCGATACCGCGTAATAGGTGCCCAGGATCAGGCAAACGGTGCCCATGCCGCGAATGAACGAGGCCAGAACCGCGTCGATCTCAGCCGCCAGTTGCTGGATCACCGGGGCATGATCGCGCGGCAGCAGCTCGCCGATCCGTTTGGTCATCCGGTCCCAGTCCAGCAGCAGGTAAATCGAGACCACCGGCACAATGACGATCAGCACCACCACATTGAGCAGCGATGCCGCCGATCCCAGCACCGATTCCAACACGCTCAGCCAGTGGGTTTTCAGGGTGGAGGTCAGCGATGTAAGCGCCTGATGTACTTGACTGTTTTCGTCAAAGAGCGATGGAAAGCGCTCGTTGGCAAAGATGCGGGCGTCGCGGAACAGCTCGGGCAGGACCTGGACCAATTCGATCATCTGAAAAATCAACGTGGGCAATACGACCAGCAGCAGCAGCAGGAAAATCACCACGGTCGCCACCGTGATCACCGCAGTGGCACCGGAACGTGACAGGCCCATTTTCTCGAGCCGATCCGCAATCGGGTCGATCAGATAGGCCACCGCGCCGCCCAGCACAAAGGGCAGCAACACGTCCCCCAGCGCCCACAGCACCACCGCAAAAATCAGCGCCACAAGGCCCCAATAGCTCAGCTGTTTCTTTGCCGGTAGTGTCATGTTTTTAAGCCCACTCTGGTCCGCGTCCAATGTCTTGCACGCATTCTTCACCCAAGGGCATCAGGCATGCAAGGGGCAGGCGGCAATCCCCGGTGGGTAAGCCGGGGACGGCTGCGGTTTTTGCTGTGGATAACAGGCCTGATACGGCGGGGGCTGCCTTAGTCGATGCGAACGCCCTGTCGTTTCAGCTCAGCCTGCACCGCCACGATATCGACCTGATCCAGTGGAGTATCGCTGCGAATCGACTGCGCGGCGGCAATGCCGGCCCCCTGACCAGCCACCGCGCAGCAGGCCATGTTGCGGGTGGCGGCATGGGCCACTTTGTCGCCGCCAATGGCGCGACCGGTGACCAGCAGGTTCTTCACCCCCTTGGGCAGCATGCAGCGGTAAGGGATCTGCATGTAACGTCCGGTGGTGGGCAGAATCAGGATGCCATAGCCGTCGATGAATTCCGGGTAGATGCCGATGCTGTCGTCAAACCTTCCCTGATGGCGGGTCTCGTCCTCGGTGATATTGTGCAGCGCGTCGATCTTGCGACTGTCGCGAATGCCGATGGTCATGCCAAAATTACGCAACCGCGCCGCCTCGCAGCCGGGGGTATAGGCCTTCAGCGCCTCGATCGCCAGCATCGCCTGTTTGCGGCCCTCGATTTCACCGCGTGTCATGCTGTCGGGGTCGGTGCCGTCAATGCCAGCCAGATGCACCAGGTTCATATAGGTCATCTCGCCGCTGTCATGCACTGCGCCCCAGGTGCCGCCGATGGTGTTCAGATGCGCCGGAATAATCCCGTCACGGATCGCCTGAGCAAAGGGCTTGGCCAGAAAGGGCGAGTACATGTCGTCCTCTTTGCCTGAGGTTTCCACCTGCCACTCGCCAGTGGACCAGTTGGCATAGGTCTGCGGATCGGCTTTGACGCCTTCCATGAATTTCTGCTTATCGACGCCGGCAATGTGGAACATCACCGATGCTGCCTGCATCTCCTCAATCGGAGTCTTGATGCAGGGTGCCCCCATCATATGGGCAATGTCGGCGTCGCCAGTGGCATCAATCACCCGCTTGGCCAGAATGGCCTCGCGGCCGGCCTTGGATTCGACGATCACCCCGGTGACAGTGTCGCCTTCGCGGATCGGCGCGACAAACTGGCGGTGCAGCATCGGGTGAATGCCGGCCTCTTCCACCAGTTTGTCCGCCACCAGTTTGAAGCCTTCGCTGTCCAGCTCGTAAGACAGAGACTGGCTTTCCGGCACTGCCGCCCCCATCATCTTGGCGCGCTCTTCGAACTCCCAGCCGATACCGCCGGCCTCAACCGTTTGTTCGTGGCGATACCAGGCAAAGCCCTCAACCCCGACGCTGGTGATATTGCCGCCAAAACAGCCAAACCGGTCCAACAACGCCACCTGCACGCCGGCTCGGGCTGCGGCCAGCGCCGCTGCCAGCCCACCGGGGCCGGAGCCGATGACCAGCACCTCGGTTTGGTGAATGACCGGGATCTCGCGGGCGGGTTCGGTAATGGTTTGGGTCACGGGGCTTGCTCCACCTGAATTTTGGCCAACATAGGAAACTGGAATACCCATTCAAGAAAATTTGCGACATGTTTGGGCAAAACCGACATTGCGGCAACGGGCAAAGCCCGATTGCTTGCGGCGCGGTGATGGCTTAGACCCCTGTGGAACCCTTTTTTGCGAATGAGACCAACATGCGCCTGACCCGCTATTTCCTGCCTGTTCTGAAAGAAAACCCTGCCGAGGCGCAGATTGTCAGCCACCGGCTGATGCTGCGTGCCGGGATGATCAAGCAATCCTCGGCCGGGATCTATTCCTGGTTGCCGATGGGGTTCAAGGTTCTGAAGAAGATCGAAACCATTGTGCATGACGAGCAGATGCGTGCCGGTCACATCCCGATGCTGATGCCGACAATACAATCGGCTGATCTGTGGAAGGAATCCGGTCGCTATGATGACTACGGCAAAGAGATGCTGCGGATCAGTGACCGTCATGGCCGTGATATGCTTTATGGTCCCACCAACGAAGAGCTGGTCACCGATATTTTCCGCAGCCACGTCAACAGCTACAAAGACCTGCCGCTGACCCTCTACCATATCCAGTGGAAGTTCCGCGACGAAGTGCGTCCGCGTTTTGGCGTCATGCGGGGCCGTGAATTCCTGATGAAGGACGGCTATAACTTTGACCTCACCAAAGAGGACGCGCTGCACGCCTATAACCGTCATCTGGTCAGCTACCTGCGCAGCTATGAACGCATGGGTCTGCAGGCAATCCCGATGCGCGCTGACGGTGGTCCGATTGGCGGCGATTATACCCATGAATTCCTGGTGCTGGCTGACACTGGCGAATCCGAGGTGTTCTATGACAGCGACGTCACCGACCTGAGCTTTGGTGATCGTGAGATCGACTATGACAGCGTCGAGCAGTGTCAGGGTGTGCTGGAAGAGTTCACCACCAAATACGCCCGCACTGACGAGACCCACGACGAGGCGCTGTTCAACGAAGTGCCGCAAGAACGCCGCCGCACGGCGCGTGGCATCGAGGTTGGCCAGATCTTCTACTTTGGCACCAAATATTCCGAAGCGCTGGGCGCCAAGGTACAGAACCAGGACGGTAAGCCCACTCCGGTTCATATGGGGTCACACGGTATTGGTGTGTCGCGCCTGCTGGGCGCCATCATTGAGGCCAGCCACGACGACAAGGGTATCATCTGGCCCGAAGGCGTCACCCCGTTCCATTGTGGTATCGTCAACCTGAAGCAGGGTGACGACGAGGCCGATGCCGCCTGTAACCAGCTCTATGCGGCGCTGACCGCTGCCGGGCTTGAGCCGCTGTATGACGACCGCAAGGAACGCGCTGGCGGCAAATTCGCCACCATGGATCTGATTGGTCTGCCCTGGCGCATCACCGTAGGCCCACGTGGTCTGAAAAACGGCGTGGTCGAGCTGACCTCGCGCCGCACCGGCGAAAGCGTCGAGATGAGCCCGGAAGAGGCGGTTAAAAAGGTCGTGGAGATCTACGCACCACATATGACCAGCCGCGGGTTCTGAGGTTTGACCTCATAGATTTAGAGAAGGGCAGGTCGCAGGATCTGCCCTTTTTTGTGCGTTGCATAATCTGCGCTTACGGGCGCTAGAAAACGCGCAGGCCAAGACCCTTTAGCAATTCAGTGGCCTGGTCCTTGGAGATGATCGCGCCCTTAAAGTTTGCAACGCTTGAAAAGCTCAACTCCCCAAGGTCTGCTGTTCTCAGGTCTGCTCCAGCAAAGCGCGAGGTCGACAGATGTGCATCGCTCATACGGCACCGGTCCAGCACCGCATCGCGAAAATCGCAACCGGCCAAATCAGCCCCCGTGAAGTCAATCTCTACCAGCTCAGATTTTCGAAAATTCATTTTTCTAAGGAAGGCGTTGGCCAGAATAGATTTGGAAAACCGGATACCAAGCGACCTGGCCTCGTCGAAATTTGCCCCGGTCAGTTTGCAATCTTCAAACAATACACCCGACACATAAGACCCTCTCCAGTTGGTCAGAGATAAGTTGCAATTGTAAAACCGAGCCTCGGTGAAATCGCTGTAACTGAAATCGGCGTTCAAGGCCCGACATGATCTGAAGCTGGCGCCCTCGTATGAAATACCTTTAAGGCCGCAATCTATAAAGTTGCAGTCTTCAAAGGAACAATCAGAGAAATCCAGGCCTGAGAGATCCTGTCCGACTATGTCGACCCCTTTGAAAGCATTTTCAGACAGGAGAGATTCAATGGCACGTCGAGTAAGCCTCTTTTGCTCTTGCTTCACCGAACACTCCATCCAGACCAATTCACTCTGTCGAGTAATCTATGGCGCGGGACGATGGAAGGAAAGCCATTGAGAGATGATAACGGAGGGGCAAAGCCATGCAATATCTGCGTAAAATTGTGGCTGCCGATTGTCGCAGGCCTGCCCGTTGGGCTGGAGGAATGCCGCGCATAACAAACCCTTGGCTTGACCCCGGCACTGCAACACCCCAATTTGACGCAAACCTATGAGCAGGAACCATAATGGCCAGTACTCCCCCGCCGTTTGCACGATTTGAGTGGATGATCGCCTGGCGATACCTGCGCGCCCGGCGGGCCGAGGGCGGCGTGTCGGCAATGACCTGGATCAGCCTGACCGGCATCTCGCTGGCGGTGTTTGCGCTGGTGGCGACGTTGGCCGTCCGCGAGGGGCTGCGCGCGGATCTCATTCAGACCATGCTGGGCACCAATGCCCATGCCGAGATCCACTATAGGCGTGATTTTAGTGGCGAGGTTCCGCAGGATCACCTGATCCGCAACTACCCAGAGCTGGTGGAGAAGATCGGCGCATTGCCCTCTGTGACCCTGGTGTCGCCACTGGTGCGCGGCCAGGTGATGGGCAGCTATCGCGGCCGCAACCTGCCGGTGGACGTGTTTGGCATCACCCTTATGGATTTGCAGACCTACCCAAAGATCGCGGCATCCCCAAACGCTATGGGTGATCTGTCCCGGTTCAACGAGGGCGTTGCCATCGGGGCAATGATGGCGCGCCAGTTGGGGGTCACGATTGGCGACCGGATCAAGCTGATCTCGCCCGACGGGGTCAAGACGCCAATGGGAACCTCGCCGCGGGTCTCGGCCTATGAGGTGGTCTATGTGTTCTCCTCGGGGCAGGGGTTTGTCGATCAAAGCCGGCTGTACCTGCCGCTGGCTGAGGCGCAGAGCTTCTTTAACCGCGAGGGTGCTGTTGATCAGCTGGATCTGCGCCTCAGGGACCCTGAGCAGGTGGGTCAGATGGTGCTTCCCTTGATGCGCTCAAGCGGTGATCGCGCCTATGTGACCACCTGGCAGGACCGGGCAGGCGGTATGATCAAGGCGCTGAAAATGCAGGACAACGCCATCTTCATCGTGCTGTCGATCCTGGTGCTGATCGCGGCGCTCAACATCGTTTCGGGGCTGATCATGCTGGTCAAGAACAAGGGCCGCGACATCGGCATCCTGCGCACCATGGGGCTGAGCCAAGGATCAATCCTGCGGGTGTTCTTTCTGTGTGGCGCCTCGGTGGGGACTGCGGGCACCTTTGTAGGGGTGCTGCTGGGGGTGGGATTTGCCGCCAATATTGACGTGGTCTACGGGCTGGTTGACTGGATCACCGGCAGCGGCGTGCGCGATCTCGAGGCCAGTGGGTTTTTCTTTCCCTCCGCCGTGGTGACCTTTGGCGATGTGGGCTCGGCTGCGGCTCTCAGCCTGGCGCTCAGCTGGCTGATCACCCTGTTTCCAGCGCGGCGTGCGGCGCGGATGAACCCGGTCGAGGCGCTGCGATATGAGTGATCTTATGTTGGAACTGACCGGCATCGTGAAATCCTATAACCGGGGCAAGCCGGGACAGGTGGATGTGCTGCGCGGCGCGGATCTGCAATTGAAATCGGGCGAAGTGGTGGCGCTGGTGGCGCCCTCGGGTGCCGGCAAATCAACGCTGCTGCATATCGCCGGCCTGCTGGATACGCCGAACGCGGGCACGGTGCGGCTTGGCGGGGCTGAGCTGACCGGCAAAAGCGACCGCAGCCGCACCGCTACCCGTCGTCAGGATGTGGGATTTATCTATCAGTTTCACCACCTGCTGCCCGAATTCACCGCCGTGGAAAACATCACCCTGCCGCAGCTGGCCAACGGTATATCGCAGCGCGCCGCCACGGCGCGGGCGCAGGATTTGCTGGCCCGGGTTGGATTGCAGGACCGTGGCCATCACCGCCCGGCCGCACTGTCGGGAGGCGAGCAGCAGCGGGTGGCCTTTTGCCGCGCACTGGCCAATCAGCCGCGTGTCCTGTTGGCGGATGAACCCACCGGCAACCTGGACCCCGGCACCTCGGATCAGGTGTTTGGCGCCCTGATGGAGCTGGTCGCAGGCACTGGCATGTCTGCGCTGATTGCCACTCACAACATGGAGCTGGCGGCGCGGATGGACCGGATGGTCAGGCTTGAAAACGGAGTGTTGGTGACTGTTTGACCACCAGATAGAGCCCTTGTTTATCTGGACCCTTGTTCATCTGGCTCTAAATATCCTGGGGTGAATTGTCCGCAGGACAAGAGGGGCAAAGCCCCGGCTTTAGACCGCGACCGCCAGCCTAGATTGTCAGGCCATCTGGGTAATCCAAACCCCCAGGGCCATCACCGAAACCCCGGCGGCGCGGGTCAGGGTCAGCGGGCTGATCTGGGCGCCGAACAGGCCAAAATGATCAATGGCGGCGGCGCTGAACAATTGGCCCAGCAGCACAAAGAACACCGCGTTGCCAATGCCGAAATGCGGCGCCACATGGGTGATCGATAACACGTAAAAGGCGACCAGAAGACCCGCCAGCAGCAGATGTCTGGGGGCGCTTGTGACTAGGGACAGGCTGCGGGGGCCGATCAGGATATAGACCAGAACGGCGGCGGAAAAGGCGACGGCAAACAGCACCACCCCCGCAGCCATCGGCGAGCCGATCAATTGCCCCAGCCCGGCGTTCATCGCGGCCAGCACCGGAATGCCGATACCGGCGGCAAGCATGATCAGGGCGTAATTGGTCATTTCGGCTCTCCACATTGGTTCTGGATATCTGTCTGCGGCAATGTCGGCGGATGTGCAAGATCGGACGCAGCGGCGTTTGTCGCCATGAACCGGCACCGCAGCCTAATCGCAAATGCCGCCGAGCTGAACATCTTTCCAGGGCAGATAGACATCAGCCTCGCGGCTTTGCGGCAGCTCTGACACCGGCATTGCGCCGCTGATCATCTGGTGCAGACGGCGGGTGCGCGCTGCTTTGGGGGCCAGAGCACGGCAGCAGACGTATTCCTCGATGATCGACCCCTGCTGTTCATATCCATAGCTGAGAAAATCCGCCTCGGCGGCCAGATCAAACAGATAGGGATCGGTGCGGGTGCCGTGCTCGGCGGCGGCGCGCAGGGGGTGATAGCCGGTGACCGCGCGGTTCTGCCATTGCCAGGCATGGGTCAGCTCATGCGCCAGCAGCATGGAGTCGATCAGGAAGATCTGATCCGGGTAGGCAGGCATAAAGTCCGGCAAATACCAGTCCTTGGCGAAGAAAATATGGTTGAACAGGGCGACAGCGGCTGGTGAGGCGGTGACGATTTCGGCCTTGACCGGTGGCAGGATACGCTCGCGGCAGGACAGCCGGGGGCGGGGCAGGCGGTGGAAGGTGACCGAGGCAACCGGAGCGCCGTGGACCAGTCGGATACGGTCCAGGTTCAGGGAGTCTCCCTGAATTTGACTGGCAAAGCCCCGCTCCGCTTCGGTCAGCGGACGGCCGCAGGCGGCGATGAGCAGCAGGATCACAATAGCACGCATGAACATCTGCTCAGGGTAGCCGGGCTTGGGCAGGGTGAACAGGGAAATGGCTTCGGCGGGCGGCGAATTTGTGCAGGTCAAAAGGCCCCGGCAGGGCGCTGCCCCGGGGGATAAGGTGGTTCTGTCTGGAGGGTCCTTAGTGAGACTGGGATGTAAAAAGGACGGCGCCGCCCATGCGGAAGCGGACGGGCATGGCGCCCGCGTCTTGAAAGCTGTCAGTCACGCTCCGGTTTTAAGGGAGCCCTTGGTCCTGTGGCCCGGGGTGTCAGTCCTGGCCATATGTGTCGCGACGGCTGAGGTATCGCAGCCTCGGGTTAAGGACGGCCAAGCAGGGCGTACGGTGGGGGGGCTGGGCTGCAACGGCTGGGATTGAGCCGCTGAGGGCTGGGTGGTTGGTGAGGTTGGATGCCTCCGGCGGGAGTATTTTGGCAACGAGAAATGGTGGCTATTGCAGGATTGCACCGTATTGAACTGTATTGGATTGAGCGGGCGGGGCGGGCGGTTGGTGTTTTGCGGCTTTTGGCGCCGGGGGCGCCGGGGGCGCCGTGGCCCGCCCCACGTCTGGCGGTATTTTTGGAGTCCACACCGGCTCCCGAAGGGACAAACAGTGTGGGGCACTGTTTGAGGTGTGGACGGGCGGAGCCCTATGCAACCAACAGTGCAAATCAAAGAGCGGTGTTGGCGGTATTGCCCCCTTGGGACGTAAGGCATAGCCGCACGGCCCGCGCCTGACCTTCCCCCCGGGGAAGGCGCATATGCGCCCTCCCCAAGGTCAGGCGCGGGCCTTTTGGTGTGCGGTGGTGGCAAGTTGGAGAAACGCAGACTGAGTTTTCGCTCGAGTTAAGAGATTCCAATGCAGGATCGAAGTTCTTCCATCACGGCTTGATACGCAGCTTCAATTTCATTTTTTTGAGGGATGGATGAGGTGTCGAATAGCTGTTCGAACTCGTCGTTCCACTCGTAATTCGTGTGTTCTTTTCTGTCTCCGTCACCGCAGGAAATGTGGCTCCTGATTAGTGCGTCTTTTCCTGCACCGGAGTAAGTTTGAAATGCAAGATGAATGAAGCTGTTGTAAGTTGTGTAGAAATCTTCACTGAGCAAATGTCTGTAGATATTTACGACTTTGTCCAGTTCGCGTTTCTTTTCGATCAGATATTTGGGTGACACATCTTTCCAGTACCCGATCCAAACGAAGAAGCAGAATATAGCATTTAGATTGGGAGCAATTTTATCATATAAATCGAGCCGTTTTTCTACGATCTTCCTGTTCTGCCATTGAGCATGATCTATACTCTTTAGGCGGCGGTTCAGAACATACCCTACCAAAGCGATCGTCAGCGGTGTGAGAAATGCTACAAAAACATCTACCCACGCCATTTCGAAAAATTGAATTAAATTCTCACTAGCTGAAATTGTCTTACTCAAACATCCAACTCCTCCACAAACCGCGCATTCTCTTGAATATACTGGAATCGCAGTTCGGGTTTTTTGCCCATTAGGCGCTCGACCAGATCTTCGGTCTCTCCCGGCTCATCCTCATCAATCGTGATGCGGATCAGTTTGCGGGTTTTGGGGTCCATGGTGGTGACCTTGAGGTCCTTGGCGTCCATCTCGCCGAGACCCTTGAACCGGGATACGTCGATTTTACCCTTGCCGCCCAGACCCTTGGCCATCCACTCATCCCGCTCCGCCTCGTCCAGGCAATAGACCCGGCGCGCCCCCTGGGTGAGGCGGAACAGCGGTGGGCAGGCCAGATAGAGGTGGCCGGCGTCGATCATGGGTCGCATCTGGGTGAAGAAGAAGGTCATCAGCAGCGCCGCGATATGGGCGCCGTCAACATCCGCATCGGTCATGATGATGATCTTGTCATAACGCAGATCGTCGAGGTTGAACTTGCTGCCGGTGCCGACCCCCAGCGCCTCGCACAAATCCCGAATTTCGGCGTTGGTGCCGATCTTGTTCGACGCCGCCCCCAGCACGTTGAGGATCTTGCCCTTCAGCGGCAGCAGCGCCTGATTGACCCGGTTGCGCGCCCCCTTGCCGGAGCCGCCCGCGCTGTCGCCCTCGACGATGAACAATTCGGTGCCGGCGCGGTTTTTGGCGGTGCAGTCGGTCAACTTGCCGGGCAGCCGCAGCTTCTTGGTGGCCGTTTTGCGCTGGGTCTCTTTTTCCTGGCGGCGGCGCAGGCGTTCCTCGGCCCGCAGCACCAGGAAATCAAGGATGGCGCCGGCCGATTTGGTGTCATTGGCCAGCCAGTTGTCAAAGTGGTCGCGGACCGAGTTCTCTACCATCTTGGACGCATGTTCCGAGGACAGCCGGTCCTTGGTCTGGCCGACGAAGGCCGGGTCGGCGATAAAGCACGACACCAGCGCGCAGCCCCCCGCCATCAGGTCGTCGCGGTTGATCTGGGCGGCCTTTTTGTTGCTGATCAGCTCGCCGTAGGCCTTGATGCCCTTGAGGATGGCGGACCAGAAGCCGGTGACATGGGTGCCACCTTCGGGGGTGGGCACGGTGTTACAGTAGGACTGGGTGAAACCATCGCGCGATGGGGTCCAGTTGATCGCCCATTCCACATAGCCGACCTCGCCGAATTTCTCGCGGAACTCGACCTTGCCGGCAAAGGGGGCCTCGGCATAGACCGAGGATTTGCCCAGCACTTCGCTAAGGTAATCCTTAAGCCCGCCGGGGAAGTGGAAGATGGCGCTGGTTGGGGTCTCGCCGTCGTCGATGGCGGTTTTCCAGCGGATTTCGACGCCGGAATACAGATAGGCCTTGGAGCGCACCAAAGAGATCATGCGTTTGGGTTTGAAGCGGTGATGGCCAAAGATCTGCTCATCCGCGTGGAAGGTGACAGAGGTGCCGCGCCGGTTGGGGGCGGCGCCGATCTTTTCCACCGGGCCCTGCGGGATGCCGCGCGAGAAGCGTTGTTCGAACAGTTCTTTGTTCTTGGCCACCTGCACCACCAGGCTATCGGAGAGCGCGTTCACCACCGAGGAGCCAACCCCGTGCAAGCCGCCCGAGGTCTGGTAGGCCTTGCCGGAGAACTTGCCGCCCGAGTGCAGGGTGCAGAGGATCACCTCAAGCGCCGATTTACCGGGGAATTTGGGATGCGGGTCAATGGGGATGCCGCGGCCGTTGTCGGTGATGGTGACCGAGTAGTCGGCATTCAGGGTGACCTCGATGCGGTTGGCATGGCCGGCCACCGCCTCGTCCATCGAGTTGTCGAGGATTTCGGCCACCAGATGGTGCAGCGCCCGTTCATCCGTGCCGCCGATATACATGCCCGGACGCTGGCGGACCGGTTCCAGCCCCTCCAGAACCTCGATCGAGGACGCGTCATAGGTTTCCGTTTCGGTGTCGGACAGGAGATCATTGGCCATGTGGGGGGCTGCTCTTTGGTGAGGGTGGTTGGTCACAGTATGGCAGGTGTGGCGGTGTGGGGAAAGGGGGAGGCTAAGTGTTGTGGATAACTGCGGTGCTGCCGCAGAGATCGCGCCGGGTGCTGTGGGGCTTGGCCTTATCGGATGAGCAATTTGGCTGTACCTGAAATGGCCGCAGAGTAGAACATCCATGCCAGGTGCGGCAGAGGATGACTGATATGACAGAGAACAGCATGAAGAGTTGCGGATTGGACCCGGTTGACTGGGAGGATTTCCGCAGTGAGGCGCGGCGGATGCTGGAGGCCTCTATTGATCAGTTGCAGCAGGTGGCCGAGCGGCCCTGGCAGGCGGTGCCCGAGGCGGTGAAAGAGGGCTATACGGTGCGAGCTGAGGGTTGCGACGCTGGCGAGATGGTGGGGCGGATAACCGAGGAGGTGCTGCCCTATCACGGGGGTAATATTCACCCGAGATTCTGGGGCTGGGTGCAGGGCAGCGGGCTGGCTTCGGATCTGATTGCCGGCATGGCGGGGGCGGTGATCAATGCCAATACCGGCGGTCGTGATCACGGCGCCAATTATATGGAGCGCGCGGTGATCGACTGGACCCGTGAAAAGATGGGGATGCCCGAGGGCAGCAGTGGGGTGCTGGTGGCGGGGACCTCGCAGGCGACGGTGATTGCCTTTCAGGCGGCGCGGCTGCGGGTATTGCCGCAGCTGCGCAAGACCGGCCAGGGGACGGCGCGGCTGATCGCCTATGCGGGCGAGGGCATTCACAATGCCACCAGCAAGGCGCTGGAGCTGTTGGGGATCGGGTCGGACAATCTGCGGCTACTGCCTTTGGTCGAGGGGCAGATCGATTTGGGCGCGCTGCGGGCGCAGATTGCCCGGGACCGGGCGGCAGGGGGGCTGCCCTTTCTGCTGGTCGGGATGGCGGGATCGGTGGATCTGGGCGCCTATGATGACCTGAATGGATTGGCCGATGTGGCGGCTGACGAGGATCTGTGGCTGCATGTGGACGGCGCCTTTGGCGCCTGGACGCGGATTGCCGAGCAGCCCTGGCGGGGCTTGAGCGATGGTATTGGCCGGGCTGACAGTATCGCCTTGGATTTTCACAAATGGATGTATGTGGGCTATGACTGCGGCCTGGTGCTGATTGCCGATGAGGCCGCGCACCGGGCGGCTTTTGCGGCGCGGCCCGCTTATCTGGAGGCGGCGGAACGCGGGCTGGCGGGGGGCGATCCCTGGTTTTGTGACTATGGTATTGATCTGTCACGCGGCAATCGGGCGCTGAAGATCTGGACCGCGTTGGAAATGTACGGTGAGGCGGCTTTGGCGGCGGCGATCAGCGACAATTGCCGACTGGCAGCACTGATGGCGCAGGAAGTCGAGGCACGCCCCGAGATGGGTCTGGCGGCGCCGGTGGTGTCGAATGTCTGTGTGTTCACGGCGCGGGCTGATCTGACGCCGCAGGCGCAGTCATTGTTGAACAGTGAGATTGCCCAGTCTCTGCAGGAGCGGGGCGAGGCGGTGTTCTCTACCACCCGGGTGCAGGGGGTGGTGATGCTGCGCGCCGCCATGACCAATCATCGCAGCCGGGACGCGGATATCCGGGCTGCCCTTGCGGCGGTGGCGGCACTGGCCGCGGTGGGATGATTTTTGGTTGTGATCGCTGGGGGCTTTGCCCCCAGACCCCCAGGATATTTATGGCCAGATGAAGCCGGGGGTCAGGCGCCGCCGCCGCGGACAAAGGCGCGCTGGTAGGCGGCGCGGTTCTGCAGGGCTTCGACAAAACCGGCCAGCGCCGGATACTCGTCGCCGCGGCCCATCCGAATGGCGATCTCGGCCGGGAAGCTGAGCAGGATATCGGCGGCGGAGAGCTGGTCGAGAACAAAATGTCCCGAGGCGCGCAGCTGGCTGTTCATATAGGCGAAGTGGCTGGTCAATTGGTGTTGGATCCGGGAGTGCAGCGGGGTGCCGGCCTCGCCCAGCATGCCCACATAGAGGTTGAGCAGGATTGGCGTCATGGCGGAGCCTTCGGCAAAATGTATCAGTTCTATATGGCGAATGAACGCCGGGGTGCTGCGCAGCGGGATCATTTGCGGCGCGTGGTGGCTGCAGATCAGCTCGACGATGGCAGCCGATTCGATCACTGTCTCGCCGTCCATTTCCACCACCGGAGATTTGCCCAGCGGGTGCAGCTTGCGCAACTTTGGCGGGGCAAGGTTGGTCTTGGCGTCGCGGTCGTAGCGGATCACCTGGTAATCCAGCTCCAGCTCTTCGAGCAGCCATAAGATACGGTGGGAGCGGGAGCGGTTGAGGTGGTGCACAGTGATCATGACGTGATGTCCTGTTCGCCAGCCCAGTCGGCAATGAGCTGAGCGATTTCGATGTGGTATTGGCGGCAGCTCTGGGGTGCAGCCTGCTGCAGGTTGATGCAGGGCAGAGGCGGCGCGGGTGCCGGCCAGGCGCCGCTGTATTTGGGGAAGCCGTGCAACATCAGCCGTGGCATCAGATCGGCAACGCCGCTGTTGCGGGTGGGTTCTTTCAGAAAAACTCTGGCTGCGGGGACGCGCTGGGCAAAGGAATCGGTCATGAAAACAAGCTCCGAATCTGTATCGCGCCAGCCTAGCACAGAAATGCCCAACCCAAGGGGGAACGGATTACCTTGCCCTCAAGGACTGGCTGTGGCTAAGGCTTGGGGATGAAGAATACATCGCACTCCAAATCTCCAATGACCCGAGGCGGTCATGTCGCTGCCATTGCCGTGCTGGGCTTGCCGCTGATCGGAGGTCATGTGGCGCAGTTTGCCATTGGTCTGACCGACACGGTGATGCTGGGCTGGTACGGGGTTGAGGCGCTGGCGGCGGTGACGCTGGCCTCGACCTATTTCTTTGTGCTGTTTTTGTTTGGCGCCGGCTTTGGCTTTGCGGTGATGCCGATGGTGGCGGCGGCGGCGGGCGCTGGTGAGGACCGGCAAATCCGCCGCTGTACCCGCATGGGGCTGTGGTTGTCGCTGGCCTATTGCGTGATGGTGATGCCACTGTTGCTCTATGCCGGTCCCATTCTGGATATGCTGGGCCAAGAGCCGGTGATTTCACAGATGGCGGCGGGTTACCTGCGGGTGGCGGGCTGGGGCATTTTCCCGGCGCTGCTGGTGATGGTGCTCAAATCCTATCTGGCGGCACTGGAGCGCACTCAGATTGTGCTCTGGGTGACTTTGGGCGCCGCGGTGATGAATGCGGCGGTGAATTATGCGCTGATTTTCGGCAATTGGGGGGCGCCTGAGCTGGGGGTGCGCGGCGCGGCGATTGCCTCGTTCAGCACCCAGGTGGTGTCCTTTGTGGCGATCATCATTTACGCGCTGAAGGTGCTGCCCGAGCATGAGTTGCTGAAAAACTTTCAGCGCCCCGATTGGGAGATGCTGCGAAAGGTTTTCCGGCTGGGGGTGCCAATTGGTTTGACGACGTTGAGCGAAGTGAGCCTGTTTGCCGCCTCGGCGGTGATGATGGGCTGGCTGGGCACGGTGGCACTGGCGGCGCATGGCATTGCGGTGTCGCTGGCCGGGCTGACCTTCATGGTGCATCTGGGGCTAAGCAATGCGGCGACGATCCGGTCTGGCAATGCCTATGGGCGGCGGGACCGCGACCACATGGCGCGCGGCGGCAAAGTGGTGACGGTGATGTCGCTGGTGATGTCGGTGATCGCAACGGTGTTTTTCCTGGCCATGCCGGAGGCGCTGATGTCGGCCTTTATGGATGGCAGCGACCCGCAGAAACCGGAAATTCTGGCGATTGGCGTTGGCTTGATGGCGATGGCGGCGCTGTTTCAGCTGGTGGACGGGGTGCAGGCCATCGCGCTGGGGCTGCTGCGCGGGGTGCAGGACACCACGGTGCCCATGGTGATCGGGGTGTTCAGCTACTGGGGGGTCGGCATGTCGGGCTCCTATCTGCTGGGATTTGTGTTTGGCTATGGCGGTGTTGGGGTCTGGATGGGGCTGGTGCTGGGGCTCAGCTGTGCATCGGTCCTGCTGATGCTGCGGTTCTGGGGAGTGGTGATTGGCCGGGTTGGCGAGGAGGCGGGCTCGCGCCAAATGTGACGTCGCAGTGGGCAATGCGGCACCGTGCACATTTGGCGCAGAAGGCGGGTCGCAAAGAACATTCCAAGAGAAAAATATTATTCTATCAATTTGACCCTCGGCCCAAATCCTGTTGATCTAGCGTTTCAACGGCTCGACACCATCTTCAATGCCCTCGCCTATTTGTTATCGCGACAAGGAACTGAAGGCTTCTGCTGCCAGGGACATTACTGCTTGAAGGAGCGATTCTATGCCAATGGTTGTTGTCGTGGAGAAATACAATTTGTGCATTGTATTGTCACCAAAGGTGGCCTCCACAACTTTGCTTAAATTTGCCATGTCGTTGTCAGGGGTAGATATCGGCGAGCGAAATGCTCGAAAATTTGCCCGTCATGAACGCAAATTGCTACAAGGAAACGGGTTTGTCAGCCGCAATATTCCGAGTCATTTGCTCTGTGAATTTGCCAAACAACACCCTTCTTATAAATGGGTTGCGGTGATGCGGAATCCTTATTCAAGGTCGATTTCGAGCTACAAGAGCAAGGTGCAGCGTTACGCACGAAAATTCCAGCTTGGCACCTATGTCTGGACAGGCCTCATTAAGTCGTTAAAGGGCCCCAAGGTTTGGGATGACTCGCGGTATCATGCCAAGGAAGTCGCTAAACGGATAATATTCGTTGATTTCCTAAAAGGGCTACAGCGCCACGGATTGGGCTGGGATGGGCATTTTCAACCGCAAACGGACTATCTTGCGATTGGAATTATGTCTTACGACTTGCTCATTAGGCAGGAAGAATTGGATGAGGGCATTAAGAGGATTGCTGAATTAGTGGGGATTCCCGTCGCTTCATTACCGTTGCTCGCTTTTGAAAATACTTCATTGAATAGAGAGTTCGACAAAGAGACCATGTCTGTGGAAGAGCGGCGATTGATCTTGGAACTGTACAAAAAAGACTTTGAACTGCTGGATTATGAGCCTTAGAGGGAAATCCCTTGCAGGCCGTTTTGCAGGCCGTTCGACCTATCCGATTTCGGGGCGCAGGTCTGCATTCAACCCCAGCTTGGACATCGACCACCCAATCCAAGCGCCCCAACACCAAGACCCGGCCTGACCTCAAATTCCGAAGTCCCGGCACAGAATATTCCATCCCGCCACTATCATTCCTAGCCGTATAGCTTAAGGGAAGTGGCACGTTATGGAGAATGAACGATGGGCGATCCACAGAACTTACTTGAACTGGTTGCGGCGGCGCGGGCCAATGCAAAGGCGTTTGAAGATCGCATTTCAGAAATCTTACAACTTACCGATGGGCAGAACGGGTCCGACGCCCAAGTCGAAGACCTTCGCGCTGCAACTGTTGCGCTTGAATTGGCCGCGGTCGATATCTACTCTGTGTTCGAAGCGCGGATGCAGCACCACTTTCGACGGGGCCCGTTTTCCCGCAAATTGAAGTCACTGCTGTTGGCGTCTGGGAAAACGGCCCTGGCCGATAGGATCCATCAATATTATCTCGTGATCAACGTGCTGAAGCATGGCAAAGGCGCGAGTTATCGGGAACTACTTAAATCCCCAAGCGCCCTTTTTGCTGTGAACCCAGCCGAAGACATCAGCGACGATGAATTGCAGGCACCCGCAGGCCTTGTCGATATCAGTGCGCCGGGCTTTTTTGATGGGCTGACCTCAACTATTATTGAGGCTTACCATTTCCTTGAAAACAGGCAGGCTTCTTAGCTCCTTGCAGTCACGGCTCGGTAAGCTGCCGAACGTGACGGGTGGGCACAGGTCCGTCAGTGGTCCCGCCCTAGCCTTGCCCTTTCATCAGCCGGTCGGCTTTTTTGCGCACCAGTACGGTGCGCAGGTCGTGCATGGCGAGCAGCAGGTCGTCGGTGATCATCTCTAGTTGATCCGGGGCGGCCTTGGACTGGGCCCAATGGGCGGTGGTGTTCAGGTAGTCAATGGCGCGGTGGATGTCGTCGATGTCGCGGGTGGCCAGCAGGGCTTTGCGGGTGATCATCCAGCTCCTGATCTCGGCCTTGTCACGGTCCGACAGGCTGCGGCCGCCATGTGGTTTGACCTCGCCGTTGCGGATGTTCACAACGGCGATCTGGTCCATTTCAATGCGGCGCTGCCGGTTTTCAGTGTCGATACGGTAAACAAAGGCGCCGTTATCCCGCACCCGGAAGTAATAGTCCGGTAAGTCAGCGCTCATGCTGTGTCCTTTTAGGTAAGGGCTGCGCAGAAGGTCTGGATCCGCCTGCAGGCCTCAATCAAAGCCGCGTCCGAGGTAGCGTAGCTGACTCGGAAGTTGGGTGAAAGACCAAAGGCGGCGCCAAACACCACGGCGACATCCGCCTCGTCCAGCAGCGCGTTGGCAAAGGCCTGATCGTCGTTGATCACGGTGCCCTTTGGGGTGGTCTTGCCGATCAGCGCTTTGATCGAGGGGTAGACGTAAAAGGCGCCTTCGGGGGTGGGGCAGGTGATCCCGTCAATCGCCGACAGCATCGACACCACCAGATCGCGGCGGCGCAAAAAGGTGGCGTTGTTGCCGGGCAGAAAATCCTGAGTGCCGTTCAGCGCCTCGACCGCCGCCCATTGGCTGATGGTGCAGGGGTTCGAGGTGGACTGCGACTGCACCTTGCGCATGGCGGCGATCAGCGCCACCGGGCCTGCCGCATAGCCGATGCGCCAGCCGGTCATCGCATAGGCCTTGGAGACGCCATTGCAGGTCAGGGTGCGCGGATACAGCGCCGGTTCGATCTGCGCCGGGGTGCTGAATTCAAAGCCGTCATAGGCCAGATGCTCATACATGTCGTCGCTCATCACCCAGACATGCGGATGCCGCAGCAGCACGTCGGTCAACGCCTTCAGCTCGGCCCGGCTGTAGCCGGCGCCGGTGGGGTTGGAGGGCGAGTTGAAGATGAACCATTTGGTTTTTGGGGTGATCGCGGCCTCAAGCTGGGCGGCGGTCAGTTTGAAATTCCCCTCCAGCGTGGTCTCAGCCAGCACCGGGGTGCCGCCAGCCAGCAGCACCATGTCGGGATAGCTGACCCAATAAGGCGTCGGGATGATCACCTCGTCGCCGGCGTTCAGGGTGGCCATCAGCGCATTATACAGCGTCTGCTTGCCGCCTGCGCCCACCGAGATCTGCGCCGGGGAATAGTCCAGCCCGTTGTCGCGGCTCAGCTTGGCGCAGATCGCCTTTTTCAGCTCGGGGATGCCATCGGGGGCGGTGTATTTGGTCTTGCCCGCGGCAATGGCGGCAATGGCGGCGTCTTTGATGTTCTGCGGCGTGTCAAAATCCGGCTCACCTGCGCTGAGGCCAATCACATCGCGACCGGCGGCTTTCAGCTCAGCTGCTTTGGCGGTCATCGCAATGGTTGGCGAAGGTTTGACGCGGCTGAGTGTGTCGGAAATGAACGGCATAATTGGCCTCTGTTTGAATGTTGCGCCAGACTGTCATAGGATGCAGCGAAAAGCCGTTCAAGTGTTTACGGATAAGTCTGTACAGGAGAATTCAAATGACTGATTTAGGATATGATTGGTACGGCCCGGATGCGGCGACCTTTGGCGACCGGGTGGCCGGTGCGCGCGAAGTGGCTGCGATGACCCAGGCCCAGCTGGCCCGCCGGTTGGGGGTCAAGAAAGCCACATTGCTGGGCTGGGAACAGGATCTGTCCGAGCCGCGCGCCAACAAGCTGTCGATGATGGCCGGGGTGCTGAATGTGTCGATGGCCTGGTTGATCACCGGCGAAGGCGAAGGCATGAGCCAGCCCGCTGACGAGATCATCGTGGCCGGTGACTTTTCGGAAATTCTGGCTGAACTGCGCGACATCCGCAACGATATGCGCAGCAGTGCCGAACGCACCGGACGGCTGGAAAAGAAATTGCGCCTGTTGCTGGAGCGCGGTGGTCAGGCATGAGCGAGACCTACGAGCATCGGCTGAAACGGATGCAGATGCGATCGATGCGTCGCGGCATCAAGGAAATGGATATCATCCTGACCGCCTATGCGAAGACCCATCTGGGTCAGATGGACGCGGCCCAGCTGGATCTCTATGATCAGATGCTGGATGAAAACGATCAGGATCTGTACCAGTGGGTGACGGGTCAGGTTGAGGCGCCGGATTCGTTGAAAATACTGATCAAAGATGTATCGCAAACATTTCAAAAATAAAGAAAATTCAGTTTAACTGATTCTTTGTGATTATTCGTCACACTCTGCCTTAGAAGTTCGAGTCGGAGAAGCGAATGAGTATGGAAATGCCAATCGGCCAGCAGGACCAAAAGGGGTTCATGTCTGGTTATCTAGAAGCACTGGCGCTGGTTGAACGCCTGCACCGGTTGCTGTTGGATGTAATCAAGGATGAGTTTGAGCGTGTCGGCGTGTTGGAGATCAACGCGGTACAAGCGCTTTTGCTGTTTAACATCGGCGACAACGAAGTGACCGCGGGCGAATTGAAAAGCCGTGGCTACTATCAGGGCAGCAACGTCAGCTACAATCTGAAGAAGCTGGTTGAGATGGGCTATATGCACCATCAGCGTTGTGAAATTGATCGTCGCTCAGTGCGGGTCCGCCTGACACCACGCGGCCGCGAGGTGCGCGATATTGTGTCGTCACTGTTCTCGCGTCATGCCGAAGGTCTGGAAGGCAAGGGAGTTATCGATATCGAGGGTATCGCTGACATCTCAACTGCGCTGAAACGTGTTGAGCGGTACTGGACTGATCAGATCCGTTACATCTACTAAACCAATCCGTTGGGTGCATCAGTTCCCAAAGGGCGGTCCGGCCTTTTTCATCAGCCGGGATGAACCGCAGAACGAAGTCGCGTTAAAGCGATTTTTGACCGCGCCACCACACTGCTTGTACGTCGCTTGAGTCTAAGTTGGATACGCAGGTATATACGGTTGCAGAAGCGACCGGATGTGGGCCGATAAAGAGATTAACAGAGTTTAAAACCGCAGCGCGTTTCCTCGACAGGTCGGGGACCGCGCTGCGGTTCTGTATCTAGGCCGGCGCTTTGATTCACCAGTGGCCGCTGTTTTCCATGCTGGCCCAGGGTTCTGCCGGGGCGAGAGAGTCGCCATTTTGCAACAATTCAATCGAGATATTGTCCGGCGAGCGCACGAAGGCCATGTGACCATCGCGCGGCGGCCGGTTGATGGTGACGCCATTGGCCTGAAGATGCGCGCAGGTGGCGTAGATGTCATCCACCCCATAGGCCAGATGGCCAAAATGGCGGCTGTCACTGGGCAGGTCATCATCGCCATCCCAGTTGTAGGTCAGCTCAACCGGGCAGTCCTCTTGGCCGGGAGGCGCCAGGAAGATCAGTGAAAACCGGCCCCCCTCGCTGTCATGGCGTTTGGTTTCCTTGAGCCCGAGCAGATCGAAAAAAGCGATGGTCTTTTCCAGATCTTTGACGCGAATCATCGTGTGTAAATAGGTGAGCGACATAATGGTCTCCGGGGTTGTTTCCCGGCGCAGCTTACTGCTGTAAGCGGTGTGTGCCAGTGGGAAAGGGCAGGGGCGGACGAATATTATTGTGCGGCAGCGTTCACAGCGGTTATGACCGGGGTAGGGACATCAGCACATATGAAGGCGACGCCATGCAGCAATACCACGATGCGTTGAGGCAGATTTTGCAACATGGCGAGCCATCGCCGGACCGAACCGGAACCGGCACATTGTCCAGTTTCGGCCTGCAGACGCGCTATGCGCTGGCGGATGGATTCCCATTGGTGAGCACCAAGAAGCTGCATTTGAAATCCATTATCCACGAGCTGCTGTGGTTCCTGTCCGGCGATACCAACATTGGCTATCTGAGGGAAAATGGCGTGTCGATCTGGAACGAATGGGCCGATGAAAATGGCGATCTGGGGCCGGTCTATGGCCACCAGTGGCGCCGGTTCCCCCGGCTGGACCTGGTTGAGGGCACCACCGGAGATGAGCCGCTATACCGGGCTGGATCTGTTGATCAAATTGCGGACCTTGTTGAAAACATAAAGAAATCCCCGGATAGCCGCCGATTGATCGTCTCGGCCTGGAACCCGGCGGATGTGCCACAAATGGCATTGCCGCCCTGTCATACGCTGTGGCAGGTGCGGGTGCTGAACGGCAAGATGCATCTGCAACTGTATCAACGCTCGGCGGATATGTTTCTGGGGGTGCCGTTCAACATCGCCTCTTATGCGCTGCTGCTGCTGATGCTGGCGCATGTCACCGGATATGAGCCGGGAGATTTTGTGCACACCCTTGGCGATGCGCATATCTACGCCAACCATACGGAGCAGGTGCAGCTGCAACTGTCCAGAACGCCGCATCCGCTGCCGCAAATCAGAATTAAACGTCGGGTCAACTCGATCTTTGATTTCAAATACGAGGATTTTGAAGTGTTGAACTATAATCCGGATCCGGCAATCCGCGCCCCGGTGGCGGTGTAAGATGATTTCACTGATGGTCGCCTGTGCCCGCAACAGGGCAATCGGCAAAGACAATACAATCCCCTGGCACGCCCCCGAGGATCTCAAGGCGTTTCAACGGGAAACTCTGGGCGGAGCCATCATCATGGGCCGCAGAACCTGGGACAGTCTTCCGTTCAAGCCGTTGAAAAATAGGTTGAACCTGGTGGTGTCGTCGAACCCGGATGCGGCTGACACTGTATGCCCCTCGTTGCAGGCCGCAGTGGATGAGGCGCGGGCGCAGGGCTATCAGCGGATCTATGGGATTGGTGGCGCTGGCATCTATCGCGACATGCTGGCGCTGGCGGACCGTCTGTTGATTACCCAAGTCGATTTGGACATCGACGGGGCCGATACATTCTTTCCCGACTTCAATGTTGACGATTGGCAGATCACCAACAAGACCGAGCTGCGTGGGGAAGCCCCATCCTGCGTGCTGGTGGAATACCTGCGTCGCAGGCGGTGAAGCAGGCGGCCTTTGCCCCCTCGCGGCCCGGCCCGCGGCTGACTTGGCTCCGCCGGTTCAAACCTGAAATGATCCGCCAGATCATTTCCCAGACGATTTTCACGCCGCAAATTCAGGCGCGGGTCTTGGACGGAATGCCTCCGGCGGGAGTATTTAGGCAACGAGAAGATGTTTAGGAGCGTCTACTCGTCAGATGCGTCTCGAAGGTCTTCGATTTTTAAAGGATCAGCACTCATAAATCTCTCGCCAAAAAAATAGTAATTACCGCACCGCTTCAATGGGCCCTTCAGCGCGGCCGTGAATAAACTGATCCAGATAGGGATCGCCTGAGGCATCCATATCCGCCACTGGGCCAGTCCACTGGATCACTCCGTCGTGCAGCATGGCGACATTGTCGGCGATGGCGCGGACTGAGGACATGTCGTGGGTGATGGTCATGGCGGTGGCGCCCATTTCGACCACGATCTCGCGGATCAGGTCGTTGATGACGCCGGACATTATCGGGTCAAGGCCAGTGGTGGGCTCATCAAAGAAGATGATCTCGGGCTCGGCAGCGATGGCGCGGGCCAGGCCGACGCGTTTTTGCATGCCACCGGATAGTTCAGCCGGCAGCAGGTCGGCAACATCCGCTTTCAGACCCACACGGCGCAGTTTCTCAATAGCGATCTCGCGGGCCTCGTCCACGGGGCGTTTCAGGGTGCCGCGCAGCAGCCGGAAGCCGACGTTTTGCCAGACCGGCAGCGAGTCAAACAGCGCGCCGCCCTGGAACAACATGCCAAAACGGGCGAGAAAGGCGTCGCGGTCGCCGCTGTCGGAAGGCTTGCCATCAACCAGAATGGTGCCGGAGTCCGGTTTGATCAGGCCAAGCACCGATTTCAGCGCCACCGATTTGCCGGTGCCGGAGCCACCGATGATCACCATCGAGCTGCCCTTGGCGATGTGCAGGTCGATGCCGCGCAGCACGCGGTTGTCGCCAAAGGATTTGTGGACGTTTTGCATGCGGATCATAGCGAGAAGAACATCCCTGTGAGCACGAAGTTGGCGGCGAGGATCAGGATTGCAGCCGCCTCGACCGAAGATTTGGTGGCCGCCCCGACGCCCTGGGCACCGCGGCCCGATTGCATGCCGTAATAGCAGCCCATGGTAGCGGCGATACCGCCAAAGGCACAGCCTTTGACGAGGCTGGAGACCACGTCGTTGAGTTCCAGGAAATCGACGGTGTTCTTGATATAGGCGGCGGCGTTGAAGCCGAGGTTCTCGGTGGCAACCACATAGCCGCCTGCAATGCCGATGATATCCCCCACGGCGACCAGCAGCGGCACGGTGATCAGTGCGGCGGCGACGCGGGGGGCGACCAGGTATTTCATCGGATGGGTCGACAGGGTGACCAGCGCGTCGATCTGCTCGGTCACCTTCATGGTGGCAATCTCAGCGGCGATGGAGGAGGTGACGCGGGCGGCGATCATCAGGCCGACCAGCACCGGGCCAAGTTCGCGCACGATGCCGATGGCGACGATCTGCGGCACCACGGATTCAGCGTTGAAGCGGGCGCCGCCGGAATAGATCTGCAGCGCCAGGGCACCACCGGTGAACACGGCCGTCAGGCCAACCACTGGCAGCGACAGCCAGCCGATGTTCAGCAACGACGAGAAGAACTCACGCGGGTAGAAGGGCGGCCGCAGCATATGGGCGAGGGTGCTGAATGCAAACAGCGACAGGCGGCCAAGGGCGGCGAGGGCGGTCAGCACCGCGCGGCCCAAGTGGGCCAGAAAAGCAATTGGGCTCATCCGGTATAGCTTCGCGCAAAGCGGTGGCCCAGCGATGTCAGGATCTCATAGCCAATGGTTCCGGCCGCATCGGCCAGATGGTCGATGGTTTGATGCGGGGTGATCAGGCTGAGCCATTCGGGGTCTTCAGTCAATTCAGTGACATCAATGGTGATCAGATCCATCGAGACCCGGCCAACCACCGGGCAGGCGTTCTCGCCTGCGTAGGCATTGATACCCGCCCCCATGGCACGGATCAGGCCGTCGGCATAGCCGGCGGCAACGGTGGCGATGCGACTGGGACGTCGGGCAATCCAGCCATTGCCATAGCCGACACTTTCGCCGGGCAGCACATCGCGGATCTGGATCACTGGCAGGTCCAGCGTGACCACCGGCAGCGCGTCGCGGTAGGGGCGGCCGCCATAAAGACCAATGCCGGGACGGCACAGGTCGAAGTGATAGTCTGGCCCAAGCAGGATGCCGCCGGTTGCAGACAGCGAGCGCGGCACCTCTACGCCTTCGGTCATATCGCGAAAGACCTTGAGCTGCAGCGCATTCATCGGGTGGGTGGGGTCATCGGCGCAGGCCAGGTGGGACATCACCAGAACCGGGCCCTGACCCAGAGCAATTTCGCGTAGGGCGGCCCATTCGGCGGGCTCCATGCCCAGCCGGTTCATACCGCTGTCGAGCTGCACGCCAAAGCTGTGGCCGGGCAGGGTCTCAAAATGGCGCAGCATCTGGTCGACCGAATTGAGCATCGGTGTCAGGTTGAATTCCTGTAGCAGCCGGGCGTCGCCCTCCATGTGACCGGAAAACACCGAGATCCCCAGATCAGGGCCAAGGGCGCGGCGCAATGCGACGCCTTCTTCGGCGACGGCAACAAAGAAGTTGCGGGCGCCGGCCTTGGCCAGGGCCTGGCCCACACGGCCAGTATCCAAGCCATAGCCGTTGGCTTTGACCACGGCGGCGGTCTCGCCCGCGCTGAGGGCATCAAGGTTGCGCCAGTTGGTTGCCAGGGCATCCAGATTGATTGATAGTTTTGCTGTACTCATGATTTGTTCATGACATGCGCGGGGCAGGGGTCAAGGGGGGAATAGTCGCGGTAATCAGTTTGCAGGCTACAGTTGCCGGTCAGTGTGTCGCGCATTCATGTGCCCGTTGGCGGCCCTTCGTTGGGCTGTGGCATTGAATGCCACCAGATGCGCACGGTTGTGGCCAGACCCTGATCGTCAAGCTCGGCAACAAGGGTTCCGTCCAGCTCCATTCGGGGCAGAGGGTCACCAGGGCGGCGGTCGGGCAAACCGGTGCCGGTTGAGGCGGCCCAGATTTGAAACAGCTCTTCGCTGGTGACCTGATAGGTCACATTCCAATGGGCGACCCCGCCATCAGAGGATTCACCCAAGACCTTGTAAGACAGAGAAATACCGTCCTGTAGCAGAATACGTTGCCAATAGGCGGCCAGCTCCGAAGGGCCGGATTGCACTTGGAACGGGGTATTGTGGTAGCGGCCATCCGGGGTGAACAGGGCGGCAAAACCGGCTGGGTCTTTTGCTTCCCAGACCCGCTTATAGGCGGCCATAAAGGTGTGAATGCTCATTTTTGGAAATCCCCTGGAGTGCAATAGGCGCAGTTGTGCAGGGTCTTTCGCTGGCGTCAAGTCTTTGCCAGGCCGTGCGCCCTGACCATGATGCGGTCAAGGCGCACGGCGTGGGATCAGTATTCCTCTTCGCGCGGACCGTTCTGCCAGGTTTTGGCAAGGTTGCCAAAGCGGGTGAACTCAGCCACGAACGACAGATCAATAATGCCGATGGGGCCGTGGCGCTGTTTGCCAACGATGACTTCGGCACGGGCATGCAGCCGTTCCATCGCCTCTTTCCACTCTTCCATCTTGTCCAGCTCGTGATCGCCGGGCTTTTCACGTTCTTTGTAATATTCCTCGCGGTAGACAAACATCACCACGTCGGCATCCTGCTCGATCGAGCCGGATTCGCGAAGGTCAGACAGTTGTGGCCGTTTGTCTTCGCGGTTTTCCACCTGACGTGACAGCTGCGACAGGGCGATCACCGGGATCTGCAATTCCTTGGCGATGGCCTTCATCCCCATGGAGATTTCACCAATTTCGTTGACCCGGTTTTCAGCTGTACCACGGCAAAGCTGCAGGTAGTCGATCACCAGTAGATCCAGCCCGTGGGTGCGTTTCAGGCGACGGGCGCGGGCGGCCAATTGCGAGATCGGCAGGGCGGGCGTGTCATCAATGAACAGCGGGCAGCTTTCCAGCGTTTTGGCGGCCTCGACGAACTTGCGGAACTCGGCCTCGGTCATGTCACCTTGGCGGATCTTGTGTGACGAGATTTCCGAGGCTTCGGCCAAAATACGGCCCGCCAGCTGTTCGGCGCTCATCTCGAGGCTGAAAAAGCCAACCACGCCGCCATCAATGGCACCTTCGGTGCCGTCGGGCCGGATGCCGCGCTTATAGGCCTTGGCGACGTTATAGGCGATGTTGGTGGCCAGCGAGGTTTTGCCCATCGAGGGACGCCCCGCCAGGATCAGCAAATCCGATGGGTGCAAGCCGCCCAGCTGTTTGTCCAGATCGACCAGACCGGTGGAAATGCCGGCCATGCCGCCGCCACGCTGATAGGCTGCGTTGGTGACGTTGACCGCCTCGGTCACCGCTTTGAGGAAGGATTTGAAACCGCTTTCGGTCTGGCCTTGTTCCGCCAGTTTATACAGCGACTGTTCGGCTTCGACGATTTGCTCTCTGGGTTCGGACTCGACATCGACGCGACGGGCCTTGTCGGCAATATCCTGCCCCAGCCCGATCAGCTCGCGGCGGATCGCCAGATCATAGATCATCTGCGCATAGTCGCGCACCGCAAAAGCCGAGATCGAGGCGCCGGCCAGCTTGGCCAGATAGGCGGGGCCGCCCAGTTCCTTGAGCCCCTCATCTTCCTCCATGAAGGCCTTGAGCGTCACCGGCGAGGCCAGCGTGTTCTTGGAGATCCGCGCCGCGGCAATTTCATAGATGCGGGCGTGCACCGGATCGTAGAAATGTTCAGCGCTGATGATCGACGCAATGCGGTCAAAGACATCGTTGTTGGTCAGAATCGCTCCCAGAAGTTGCTGTTCGGCCTCCACCGAATGCGGCATCGGGCTTTCCGGCGCAGTCTCGGCGTTGGCGGGCAATTGATCGGGCATCAAGGCGGGCGGCTGATGGCCGTCGAATGGGGTCAGTTCGTTCATGTGTGCTCTCGTGGTCTGAGCTATAGTCAGTAGGCCGAAGGCCCGTCGGATGCGACATGTATGTTTTCTGTGGGCCCTATGGGGATAACTGCGCAGCCACTGGGGAAAACCCTGTGGATGTTTTGTGGACCAATTGTGAAACTCTACATGATGTGGGGGGAAACTCAACAACCGCGAATTGTTGAGGCGATTTTGTGGCAGATTTGCGAGTCGGGGGCGTTATCCACAGGGAGGCTGCCCCCGACTAGTTTGAGCTCAGGCGGATTTATGCGCGTCCTGCCAGGCACGGGGGGCTTTCAGGAAGGTCTCGACCTCGTCCAGTGTTTCGATGCTGAAAGACTGTTGCGCGCGGGCCTCGGCCAGAACGTCCCACCAGGTGCAGAGATAATGCAACTGAACCCCGTGATCGCCCAGTTTTTGGATCGTTTCGGGGAATATGTCATAGTAAAAGATCACCGCCGTATGGCCACAGGTGGCTCCGGTTTCGCGAATGGCATCGACAAAGGATAGTTTTGAGCCGCCGTCAGTGGTCATGTCTTCGACCAGCAGAACCCGTTCGCCTTCGCGCATCACGCCTTCGATGCGGGCATTCCGACCGTAGCCTTTGGGCTTTTTGCGCACATAGGTCATTGGCAGCGCCATACGTTCTGCCACCAGTGCAGCAAAGGGAATGCCCGCAGTTTCGCCACCGGCGATATTGTCGAAGGCCTCAAACCCGGCGTTGCGCATCACGGTGACAGTCATGAAATCCATCAGGGTGGCGCGGATGCGCGGGTAGGAGATCAGTTTGCGGCAGTCGACATAGCTGGGCGACGGCAGCCCCGATGCCAGAGTGAAGGGGGTGTCGGTGTTAAAGTCCACCGCACCGATTTCCAGCAGCATACGGGCTGACAGGCGGGCGATCTCTTCGCGGGTCGGGTATGATGTGGGGATCATCGGATCATCCTCGGGTTTGGCGCCGGGGGGCAGGTCGGGAGCCTCCGGCGGGAGTATTTCTGGCAAAAAGAAGCGTTACGTCGCGGTCCAGTAAACCGGATAGCCCGGATCAAAGACGGTGACGGGGCCGTCTGGAGTGTCGATCTTCGCCGGGAAGCTGGCGGGCTGGGCGTGTTTGGTTAGCGTGAGGGTCTCGTTGTTTACCGGCAAGCCATAGAAAGTCGGCCCGTTGCGCGATGCAAAACCCTCTAGTTTGTCCAGCGCGCCGTCCTGTTCAAAGACATGTGCCAACAGCGGCATGGTGTTGGTGGCGGTGAAGCAGCCGGCACAGCCGCAGGCGCTTTCCTTGTTGGGGTCGGTGTGCGGTGCCGAGTCGGTGCCGAGGAAGAAGCGGGCATCGCCAGAGGTGGCGGCAGCGCGCAGGGCCAGCCGGTGGATCTCGCGCTTGGCGACCGGCAGGCAGTAGTAGTGAGGCTTGATGCCGCCAACCAGAATGTGGTTGCGGTTGATGATCAGGTGATGGGTGGTGATGGTGGCACCCAGATCATGGTCGTTGGATTTGACGTAGTCGACGCCCTCGGCGGTGGTGATATGTTCCATCACCACGCGCAGCCCGGGAGTGGATTTGCGGATCGGGTCGAGTACCCGGTCAATGAACACCGCCTCGCGGTCGAAAATGTCGATGTCGGCATCGGTGACTTCGCCATGCACACAGAGCGGCAGGCCGATTTCAGCCATTTTTTCCAGCACGGGGCGGACCTTGTCAAAATCGCCAACGCCGCTGGCCGAATTGGTGGTGGCGCCCGCCGGATACAGTTTGACCGCCTTGATCAAGCCGCTGGCATGGGCTGCTGCGACATCTGCCGGGTCGGTGTCTTCGGTCAGATAGAGGGTCATCAGTGGCTCGAACGTCTGGCCGGCCGGCAGTGCCGCCAGAATGCGGTCGCGGTAAGCGGCCGCCTGGGCCCCGGTCACCACCGGGGGGACCAGATTTGGCATGATGATTGCGCGGGCAAAATGGCGGGCTGTTTCGGGCAGAACGGCAGTCAGCATGGCGCCGTCGCGCAGGTGCAGGTGCCAGTCGTCGGGGCGGGCAATGGTGAGGCTCTGGATCATGTCGCCGCCCTAACACAGCTCCCTCTCAAGGGGAAGTGGGACAGCGGTCGCGGGGCTGAAATCTCAGCGTTTGGGAGGCATGGTGAATTCACCGGCTTCCGCCAGTTTCTCCAATTCCCGATAGCGGCGTCGAAACCGCGGTGCGCGCAGGCGTTGGGCCACATTGCGACACAAGACGGCGGTCAGGTAGGGGCGGTCCGGTTGGCTCAGCCGACCGACCAGCCGGCGCAGGTAGCCCAAATTGTTGCGCCGTGCCCGATAGTGTTGCCAGAACCGGACTGTCGTTAGTTTTCCCGCCCCGGCCAGGGATATGATCTGATACAGAACTTCCATCTCGACGAGCCGAGTCTGCAGCGTATTGCCCATATTTGGCAGCCGCAGGCGGGTCACATTGGATCGGCTGAACAGGGCCGCATGCATGGCATCCAGCTGTTCACGCGGGTCATACAGAATAAAGGCCTGATCGGCGGCATCAAGCATGTCCGGCGCATAGCCGTACCGGTCGGTGAAAGAGGTCCGGCGCATTTCGACAAACCGGTCGTCCCACTCGGTCATTTGCGGATCCAGGGTGGCCTGGGGCTGGATTGCAACAACCGTGGCGCCGGGGGCGGCGACAGAAAAGGCAGCGGCTGCATATCCGCAGGGACCGGCGCCATAAAAAACAACCTTGTCGAATTCTTCAAAAAAGCCATCGTCAATCAGCTGATCAAAGAACCCGTAAACCCGGTTGTTGCGGAACCAAGTGTCGCCGTCAGAGATCAGGCATAGATGCGACCAGCCTTGGTTCTTGACCAGGTCAAAGCCAAGCGGTTGCGCCTGTTCGGAGAGGCTCTGGATGCCCTGAACGGTCTCAAATGTGACCAGCAAAGTGTTGTCCTGATCTATGAATGTCGCAAAATGCCGGTCGCCCAATGACTGATACATGCCGTGTTGCTCGGCCAGTGCGGCCATGCGTTGCCGCCACTGCTTTGGTGTCAACCCAGCCAGGCTTTCGTCCAGATTTTCCAGTCCGTCCTGCATTGATGCAATCCTCACAGCCCAGCCACGTTGCGGGCCAGTTATAAGCCTTTACCTCTAGGTGTAAAATGCGGCCAAATTGGGAAGAATTCGTGCCAGATTTTCGACTATTTTGACGGGTCATCGCCTTTGGCCTGGTGCCCAAGCCGGGCAAACGCGGTCAGGGTCCGGGCGGTGGTGGCATTGATCAACCGAGATGGGGGCGTCATTAGCAAGCGGCTGAACAGGCTGCGAAAACGGTCATCCTCCATCAGCGAGCAAAAACGATCATGGCGCCATTTCACGGCCTCATCATGCCGGTCTGCCAAACCGCTGTCTGATTTGATGTCACCGAGAAAAGCCGCCGTGTCGCGTTGGTACCGAGCGATGGAGGTATCCGTGGCCGTGTTGAAGTTACGCTCCACCCAATAATCCATGCCCAATGGCAGGTCCGAGCGGTTGACGCGGCCGCGGTCAGCCTTGAGCACATAGCTCTCCATCGCACCAAGCGCATAGTGATTCAGCTGGGCCAGCTTGAAATTGGGCCGCCCAAAGGTTGAAAACAGCCTTTGAGTCCTGATTTCGGGGCCCAGTTCGCGGCCTTCGCAGTCGAACCAGCGAAAGTCGCCCAGACGGTTGGCATTGGCATTGCGTGGACGGTGGACGCCGGTTTTGCGGTAGCTGCCATTGTTGCGATAAAGCGTTTTGAACATGGCCGCCCGCCAGGGCCAGTGAATCACCTCGGGCGCGCAGCGGGTGAATTGCGCGGTCACCGGCTGGTCGTGGTAGCGAACCTGATCCGCATTGCCAAACAGCCGCCAGGTCAGGGTCACCGCATCGGCCTGCGGCAGGGCCTCTAGCAGGCCGGCCAGGGTGCCGTCGCCGGTGTGGATGTTGACAAACTCATCGATGTCCAGCGTCAGGATCCAATCTGCCTGCTGGATCAGCGGGTGACTGTCGGCTGTCTTCATCGCGGTGAACTGAATGCCACGCTTGTCATATGGCCCATCGTTGCGGACATGGGTGACCTGACCCGCCGCCTGCAACTGGTCCAGAATGTCATCGGTTCCATCCTGGCAATTGTTTGAAAACACCAGGAAATCAGTGAACCCCACAGCCCGGTGATGGGCCAGCCATTCCAACAGAAAGGCTCCCTCGTTGCGCAGGGTGACAATGGCAAGATAACGCATGGATCTTCTTCTGGCTGGGGGTGTTGCATAGGGCATCGCATTGCGGACCGGCTGGCGTCAACTCTGGCGTCAACTCTGGCCGAGGCGGTGCAGGCAACACATGCAAAGTGTTGCGTATTAGACCAAAGTGCCGCCACTGCGGGCTTGACCACAGCGCCGGTGCGTGGCCTGTTTGGCGGCAACAGGAGGCAGCAGATGCAGAAACCAGACACCATCGAACAGGTTCAGGCGCTATTGACCGGGCAGGGCTACGTCTGCGGCCGGGCGCTGGCCGTGGTGGTGTTTCTGGCGCTGAAACTTGGACGGCCGTTGTTTTTGGAAGGCGAGGCTGGCGTTGGCAAGACCGAGATTGCCAAGGCGCTGGCTGCCGGGCTGAACCGCCGTCTGATCCGCTTGCAATGCTATGAGGGGCTGGATGCCTCTTCGGCAGTCTATGAGTGGAATTTCCCGGCCCAGATGATTGCGATCCGCACCGCCGAGGCCACCGGTGCTGCAGATCGCGGCGCGCTGCAGGCAGAGCTGTTCTCGGATGAGTTTCTGATCGAACGGCCGCTGCTTCAGGCCATGCGCCCGGATCAACACGGCGCGCCGGTGCTGCTGATCGACGAGATGGACCGCACCGATGAACCCTTCGAGGCATTCCTGCTCGAAGCCCTGTCAGATTTTCAGGTGACAATTCCGGAGCTTGGCACCATACAGGCCGCCGAGCCGCCGATTGTGATCCTGACCTCAAACCGTACCCGCGAGGTGCATGACGCGCTAAAGCGCCGCTGCCTCTATCACTGGGTGGACTATCCTGACTTCCAGCGCGAGGTGGAAATTCTGCAGGCGCGGGCGCCCGACATCAGTGCCCGGCTGCGTCGCGAAGTGGTGGGTTTTGTTCAGGCCCTGCGCCGCGAGGATCTGTTCAAAAAACCGGGAGTTGCCGAAACCATCGACTGGGCCAACTGCCTGCTGGCGCTGGATGTAATTGATCTGTCGCCCGAGGTGATCGCCGATACTCTGGGGGCGATCCTTAAATATCAGGATGACATCAGCAGGTTGCAGGGCAGCGAGGCCAAGCGGATTCTGGATCAGGCCAGGGCCGATCTGGAGCCGACATGATCCTTCATCTGGCTGAAAATATCCCGGGGGTGCGGGGGCTGGCCCCCGCCTGTATGACTTCCTGTGTGATTTCCTGTGCGAATGCCTGAAACGCCCCAGATCCAGCTGCCTGAGACGCCGCAACTGGCCCAGAACATCACCCATTTTGCCCGGGCTCTGCGCCAGGCGGGGCTGCCGATTGGTCCGGGCCGGGTTGTGGATGCGGTGCAGGCGGTTGCGGCGGCAGGCTTCACGTCCCGGCTGGATTTCTATTGGGTACTGCACGCCTGTTTTGTCAGCAAACCCGAGCACCGGGTGGTTTTCTCGCAGATGTTCCGGCTGTATTGGCGCGATCCGCAGTTTCTGGAGCATATGATGGCGATGCTGATGCCCGCAGTGCGCGGTGTTCAGGACGAGAGACCTGCCAGACCGGGCGAGAAACGGGCGGCCGAGGCGCTGTTGCACGGGACCCAAGCGGACCAGGTCCCCTTTGACGGCGAGCTGGGAACGGAGATTGAATTTGATGCCAGCCTGACGATGTCGGCAGAGGAAAAGCTGCGGACACTCGACTTTGAACAGATGAGCACGGATGAGGTTGCCCAGGCCAAACGGATCCTGTCGCAGATGACACTGCCGGTGCAGCCGCTGCAATGCCGCCGCCTGATGGCCGCCGTGCGTGGCCCGCGCCCCGACTGGCGCCGGACCCTGCGCGATGCGGCCCGGCAGGGCGGCGAGATCCAGAGCATGGCGCGGGCCAAGCGGCGCCTGCGCTGGCCAAATCTGGTGGTGATCTGTGATATTTCCGGTTCGATGAGCCAGTATAGCCGCATCATCCTGCATTTTCTTCATGCGGTCTCGAACGCACAGGGGGCCGGATGGGCGCGGGTGCATGGCTTTACCTTTGGCACGCGGCTGACAAATATCACCCGGCATCTGGCTCAGCGAGACGTGGACGCGGCGGTGGCGGCGGCTGGGGCCGAGGCTCAGGACTGGGAAGGCGGCACCCGGATTGGTCAATGCCTTCACGACTTTAATCGGGATTGGTCCCGTCGGGTGATGGGGCAGGGCGCGGTGGTGCTGCTGATCACTGACGGGCTGGACCGGGACGACCCCGTAGCGCTTGCCCATGAAATGCAGCGACTTCAGCTTTCCGCACGCCGGTTGATCTGGCTGAACCCGCTGCTGCGCTGGCAGGGGTTTGCCCCCAAGGCGCAGGGCATTCGGGCGATGCTGCCGCATGTGGACAGTTTCCGCGCCGGCCATTCGATTGCCTCGCTCAAAGATCTGGCCGAGGTGATTTCAAACCCCGATGATCACGGCGAAAAGGCGCGGTTGATGGCGCAGCTGTAGCTGGAAACAGACACCTAAGGGTGGCAATTTTGACCACCGCCGGCCCGGGGTGTTCTGCAGCCTGGGTGGGTTGTGATCATTTGGGGGCAGACGTTGCCTAGGGATGGGGGCATAGTGAGGGCCGGAGGACGATATGACCCAGATAAGCAATCACTTTGAAAACACACTGGAAAACGCACCGGAAACCGCACTGGAATGGCATAGCGCTGGGCTGGGTGCGGTGTTGGCGACGGTGGTGCAGACCTGGGGCTCGGCGCCGCGGCGGGCGGGGTCGATGCTGGTGATCAGTGGCGATGGCCGGATGCAGGGCTCGGTCTCTGGCGGCTGCGTCGAAGCTGCGGTGGTGTTTGAGGCGCAAGAGGCGCTGCAGGATGGTCAGCATCGGTTGCTGGACTATGGCGTCAGCGATGAAGATGCCTTTGCGGTTGGGCTGGCCTGTGGCGGTACGATACAGATTCTGGTCGAGCCGGTGGGATCAGCGATGCCGCTTGATTTGCTACAGCAGCTGGTGGCGGCTCGGGCAGGGCGTCAGGCGCTGGCCTATGAGGTGAACATAGAAAGCGGCGTGCGGCGGCTGTTGCATAGTGGTTACCCAGACCGAATGCGACGGGATCGCTCGGGGATGGAAGAGGACGGCGAGACCTTTGTGGCAGTGTATAACCCTCCGCTGCGACTGATCTGCGTCGGCGCGGTGCATATTGCGCAGGCTTTGGTCCCAATGGCGCGGATTGCGGGGTATGACCCTGTGTTGATTGATCCGCGTGAGGCCTTTGCGTCCACCGACCGGTTTCCGGGCGAAGTCATTCTGGACGATTGGCCGGATGAAGCGGTCGCGAAACTGGGGCTGGATGCCCGCACGGCGCTTGTTCTGCTGACACATGATCCCAAACTGGATGATCCGGCCTTGCAGGCTGCATTGGCTGCCGAGTGTTGCTATATTGGCGCGCTGGGGTCAAAACGTACCCATGCCAAACGGGTAGAGCGGATGCTGGCTGCGGGGTTTAGTGAGGCTCAGATCGGTCGTATTCACGGACCGATTGGTCTGGACATTGGTGCTGCCGGACCGGCAGAGATTGCGGTCTCAATACTGGGTGAGATGACTGCCGTGCTGCGGGGCAAGGCAGAATGAAGTTTGGCCAGGTACCGCTAACCGAGGCCGCAGGGGCAATTCTGGCCCATTCGTTGCAGGCTGGCGGGCGCAGAATTGCCAAGGGCACCGAGTTGACCGCAACGGATTTGACGGATCTTAAGGCCGCTGGGTTTGGTGAGATCACAGTGGCGCGTTTGGAAGCTGGGGATGTGCAGGAGAACGAAGCTGCACTGGCGCTTGCCCGTATGATTGTTCCCGATCCAGAGGCTCAACAGGTGCGGATCTCGGGGGCAGGCGCTGGGCGGGTGAACTTATACGCCGCAACCTGTGGCGTTGTCCAACTGGATGCCGATCGGCTGAAGGCGGTGAATGAAGTGGATCCAATGATCTCGATTGCCACTGTGCCGGGCTGGCATAGGGTTGATGCAGGGGGCATGATTGCCACCATCAAAATCATCTCCTACGCCGTGCCTCAGACCGCATTGCTGTGTGCCGGGGCAGGGGCCGGTGGCGCGCTAGAGGTATCAGCTCCGGCTTATGGATCAGCGACATTGATCGAGACACGGGTTAGCGCTGATACGCCGTCAGAAAAGGGCCGCGCTGCAATGGCTGGGCGGCTGGATCGCATGGGGTTGGAGCTGAGCCCGCGCGTGGTGGTGCCACATAGCGAGGCGGAACTGGCGCGGGCGATAGCGGATGCACCGGGAGAGCTGGTGCTGATCCTCACGGGGTCGGCCACCTCGGATCCACTGGATGTCGCACCCCAGGCGCTGCGCAGGGCCGGAGGAGAGGTGACCCGGTTTGGTATGCCGGTTGATCCGGGCAACCTGCTGTTTCTGGGCACTTTGGGCGACAGTCCTGTTGTCGGCCTGCCGGGCTGCGCGCGGTCTCCGGCTTTGAATGGTGCCGATTGGGTGCTGGAGCGGGTGATCTGCGGCATTAACGTGAGCAGTGGCGATATTGCTGCTATGGGCGTTGGTGGCTTGCTGAAGGAAATCCCCACCCGGCCAATGCCGCGCCGCAGTGAAGGCTGATCCGCCATTCGGCGGGGAACCTCCTACTTTAGTCTATGGCGGAAGTTTTGAAAATACATAAATTTCAATGGATTAGTTTGATTTGATGGCGAAGTTCATCCTGTGGGAGAACTTTTGAGTGTTCAAATCACTTCGCAGATGTCCGATCTCGTGTTTAACTCTCTGTAGCCAATATAAATAGCTAAGGGAGGGGTTCATGGCGAAGGTCTCAATGACCGTGAACGGCAAAGCTGCCAGTGCAGAGGTCGAAGGGCGTACGCTCCTGGTCTCATTTCTGCGCGAGGAGCTTGGCCTCACGGGGACACACGTCGGATGTGATACCAGCCAATGTGGTGCCTGTGTGGTGCATGTGGATGGCAAGGCAGTGAAAAGCTGTACCATGCTGGCGCTGGAAGCTGAGGGGGCCGAGGTGGCAACCATCGAAGGTCAGGCGGCTGAAGATGGCACGCTCAATACCATTCAGGCGGCATTTCGAGAGCATCATGGCCTGCAGTGCGGGTTTTGCACGCCGGGCATGGTGATGTCCGCAGCGGCGCTATTGAAGGACAACCCAAAGCCCTCGGAACAGGAAATCCGGGCGTATCTGGAAGGCAATCTGTGCCGCTGCACCGGCTACCACAATATCGTCAAATCGATCATGGCAGCCAGTGGGCAGGACGTTTCGGCTCTCGCGGCGGAATGACGGCACAGCGACGATCAACGGCTCAAGGTGCGTGATGAACACGCACCCTACACAGGGCGCATGGCTTGGGGGTAGCCCCAAAGGTCAGCTGTTGGTGTAGGGTGTGTGCTTGCACGCACCATTCAGGGAGAGGATATAAAACATGCCTAAGGATAGTGGCATTGGCGCCAGCCCAAAGCGGCGCGAAGACGTTAGGTTCCTGACCGGGAACGGCAATTATACTGATGACATCAACGCCCATGGCCAGGCCTATGTGCATTTTCTGCGCTCTGATCTGGCCCACGGTAAAATCAACGGCATTGATACCACTGCAGCCGAGGCAATGCCCGGTGTTGTGAGGATTTTCACTGCGGCTGATTTCGAGGCCGTCGGCGGTGTGCCCTGCGGCTGGCAGATCACTGATCGCCATGGCGAGGTGATGCAAGAACCCAAGCATCCGATCTTGGCCGAGGGCAAAGTGCGCCATGTTGGTGAAGCGATTGCTGCGGTGGTTGCGGATAGCCCCGAGCAGGCCCGCGATGCCGCCGAGGCGATTGAGCTGGATATCGAAGAGCTGCCCGCTGTCATTGATATGAAGGCCGCTGTGGCCGATGGATCGGTTAAAGTTCACGATGATCTGACCTCGAACCTTTGTTTTGACTGGGGATTTGTTGAGGAAAACCGCGAGGCGGTGGAGCAGGCGTTTCAAGACGCGGCGCATGTCACCACTCTGGAGTTGATCAACAATCGGTTGATCGCCAATCCGATGGAACCCCGGGTGGCGATTGGCGAGTATGACCGTTCCAGTGATGACAGCACCCTCTACACCACCAGCCAAAACCCGCATGTGATCCGGCTGCTGATGGGCGCCTTTGTACTGGGCATCCCTGAGCATAAGCTGCGTGTTGTGGCGCCTGATGTTGGCGGTGGCTTTGGCACCAAGATCTTCCACTATGCGGAAGAGGCGTTTTGCACTTTTGCGGCCAAGGCCTGTAATCGCGCGGTCAAATGGACCTCGTCGCGGTCTGAGGCCTTCATGTCCGATGCCCATGGCCGCGACCATGTGACCAAGATCGAATTGGCGCTGGACGCGGATAACAACTTTACCGCAGTGCGCACCGATACCTACGCCAATATGGGGGCCTATCTGTCGACCTTTGCGCCGGCCGTACCGACCTGGCTGCATGGCATCCTGATGGCGGGCAATTACAAGACTCCGCTGGTCTATGTGAACGTTAAGGCGGTGTTCACCAACACCGTGCCGGTGGATGCTTACCGCGGCGCTGGGCGCCCCGAAGCGACGTTCCAGCTGGAGCGGGTGGTGGACAAGGCGGCGCGAGAGTTGGGGGTTGATCCAATTGCGCTGCGGCGGCAGAACTTTATCACCGAATTTCCCTATGCCACGCCAGTGGCGGTGGAATATGACACCGGCGATTACCATGCCACCATGGACAAGCTGGAAGAGATTGCCGACCTGTCCGGATTTGCGGCACGCCGCGCCGCAAGCGAGGCCAGAGGCAAGATCCGCGGGCTTGGCGTCAACTGCTATATCGAGGCCTGTGGCATCGCGCCCAGCAGTCTGGTTGGCCAGTTGGGCGCGCGGGCGGGGCTGTATGAAAGTGCCACGGTGCGAGTCAATGCCACTGGTGGTCTGGTGGTGATGACCGGCAGCCACAGCCATGGTCAGGGCCATGAGACCTCGTTCCCGCAGGTGATTGCCGAGATGATCGGCATCGACGAGAGCATGATTGAAATCGTCCATGGGGATACGGCAAAAGTGCCGATGGGCATGGGCACCTATGGCTCGCGGTCGCTGGCGGTTGGCGGCTCGGCGATGGTCAAGGCGACCGAGAAGATCATCGCCAAGGCCAAGAAGATTGCGGCGCATCTGATGGAGGCCTCGGATGCTGACATCGAGCTGAAGGACGGCCAATTCTCTGTCGCCGGGACCGACAAGTCGGTGGCCTGGGGCGATGTGACCCTGGCGGCTTATGTGCCGCATAATTATCCGCTGGAAGATATCGAGCCGGGGCTGGAGGAGACCGCGTTTTATGATCCTTCCAACTTTACCTACCCGTCGGGGGCCTATGCCTGCGAGGTTGAGGTGGATCCTGACACTGGCAAAGTGAGCATCGAGCGGTTCTCGGCGGCGGATGATTTTGGCAATATCGTCAATCCGATGATTGTCGATGGTCAGGTGCATGGCGGCATTGGCCAGGGCATTGGTCAGGCGTTGCTGGAGGGCTGTGTCTATGACAGTGACGGTCAGCTGTTGAGTGCGTCGTTCATGGATTATGCGATGCCAAGGGCCGATGATCTGCCGTTTTATACGGTGGACCATTCCTGCCAGACCCCCTGTACCCATAACCCGCTTGGGGTAAAGGGCTGCGGCGAGGCCGGGGCCATTGGCTCGCCGCCTGCGGTGGTGAATGCGGTGGTGGATGCGCTGCAGTCTGCCGGTAAGGATGTCACCCATATTGATATGCCCCTGAGCCCGGGTCGGGTCTGGGCCGCGATGAACAGTTGAGCCGGAGGGGCCGCAGCGCGCCGGGGGGCCAGCCCCCCGGACCCCCGGGATATTTTTAGCCAGATGAACAGGGGAGTAGCCCCTTTGATCTTTGGGAAGGAAGGACGAAATGTATAATTTCGAGTATGAGGCGCCTTCGACAGTTGCTGACGCCGTGGCGGCATTGGCGGTGGAGGACGCGCAGGTATTGGCGGGCGGACAGACGCTGATCCCAACGATGAAACAGCGGTTGGCGATGCCATCCAAATTGGTCAGCCTTGGCGGTATTGTCGAGATACAGGGTGTTGAGGTGGTGGATGGGGCTGTTTCGGTTGGGGCAGCAACGAGTCATGCCACAGTTGCTGCAGAGGCCGGGGCCTATCCGGCGCTGGCAGATCTGGCCAGTCATATTGGTGATCCGGCGGTGCGCAACCGGGGCACCATTGGTGGGTCTCTGGCCAATAATGACCCTTCTGCGGATTACCCGGCGGCGGCGCTGGGCTCGGCTGCGGTGATTACCACCAATACCCGTGAGATTGCTGCGGATGATTTCTTTCAGGGGCTGTTTGAGACCGCCCTGAACGAGGGCGAGATCATCACCGGTGTGAAGTTTCCCATTCCCGAAGTGGCGCAGTATCAGAAGTTCGTTCAGCCCGCTTCGCGCTTTGCGCTGGTGGGGGTCTTTGTGGCCAAATACGCCAATGGGGTGCGGGTGGCGGTGACCGGCGCCTCTGAGTCGGGGGTGTTCCGCTGGGGGGCGGCTGAGGCGGCGTTGAACGCTTCGTTCAGTGCAGATGCCCTGGCTGGCTTGACTGTTGATCCGGCAAACATGATCGCAGATCTGCATGGGAGCAAGGAGTACCGGGCCCATCTGGTTGCTGTGATGACCAAGCGGGCGGTGGCGGCGGCAGTCTGAACGCTGGGCAATGACATCCTGAGGCCTCGCCAGACTGGCGGGGCCTTTTTTCATTTCGGACCCGATGCCATCGATGGGGCTGGCTTCAGCTGATCGGGCCGTAAGGGCGATGGCTCTGGTCGTCCAGTCCCTGAAACGCAAAAGGAGCGGCACCGGGCCGCTCCTTGTTATTCATTTGCCTGAAGCGGCTGGAGCAGATCTCCAGCGGGTGCTTATCTGGGCAGAGGGCCGATCAGCATAATCATCTGGCGGCCTTCCATCTTGGGCATGTTTTCGACTTTGCCGTGATCTTTGATGTCTGCGGCAACCCGTTCCAGCAACTCACGGCCCAGGTTCTGGTGGGCCATTTCGCGGCCACGGAACCGCAGGGTCACTTTGACCTTGTCGCCGTTTTCGAGGAATTTGTACACGTTGCGCATTTTGACGCTGTAATCATGGACATCAGTGTTGGGTCGGAATTTGACCTCTTTGATCTCGATGATCTTTTGCTTTTTACGCGCTTCGCTTTCCCGCTTTTGCTGTTCATATTTGAACTTGCCAAAATCCATGATCTTACACACGGGCGGTTTGGCATTCGGCGAAATTTCAACCAGATCCAATCCGGCCTCTTGCGCCATAAGCATGGCTTTGGCCGGGTGAACCACACCAGCGTTCTCGCCATCGGCGCCAATCAGGCGGATTTCGGAATCACGGATTTTTTCGTTGACGCGCGGGCCGGTGTCACGTTGCGGCGGCGCATTATGGGGTCTGCGGGCTATCGGTTCAGTCCTTGCGTAATTACTAGATTTTGAGGCTGCAACGTAGACCCGACCCGCGTGTGTTTCAAGGTGCAAATGCGATCTTGCAAGGAAATCCTTGAATGGCTTGTCTTGCGTGAACGGGCCGTTAAATAAGTCGCCGATAAAGGCGATTTATGGTACAGGATGATGTCGTCGCCAGGCCGGGTTTCAAGGCAGAACGGCCCAGCGACAGATGAGTTTAGTCGAGGAATGCTTTTTCCACAACGTATTGAGCAGGCTTGGAATTTGCGCCTTCTTCCAGGCCGTAACCTTCGAGAAGATCCTTGATTTCGAGATTGAAGGCGAGGTTGCCGCAAACCATTGCACGGTCACTGTCGGGGTTGATTGGCTCGACTCCAAGATCGCTGAATACCTCACCCGAGCGCATCAGATCGGTGATGCGGCCCATCTTGGGGCTCTCTTCACGGGTGGTGGTGGGGTAATAGCGGATCTTGTTGAGATTCTCTTCGCCCAGTAGCTCGATCATCATCTCATCTTTTTTGAGGTTCGCAATCAGCTCGGCACCATAGGTTAGCTCACCCGCCGTGCGGCAGGTATGGGTGATGATGATTTCGTCGTAGTCCTCAAAGGTCTGCGGGTCGCGCAGCAGCGAGGCGAAGGGGGCAAAGCCGGTGCCGGTGGCAAAGAACCAGATGCGCCTTCCGGGGATCAGCGCGTCATGCACCAGGGTGCCGACGGGTTTGGGGCGCAGGATGATTTCGTCGCCGACCTGGATGTGCTGCAGGCGCGAGGTCAGCGGTCCGTCCTGCACCTTGATCGAATAGAACTCCAGCTCGTCATCCCAGCTGGGAGAGGCGATGGAATAGGCGCGCAGCAGCGGTTTTTGCTTGCCGGTCTTGGGGTTCACGTCGCCCATCAGGCCGATCATCACAAATTCACCCGAGCGGAACCGCATCGTCGAGGGGCGGCTGACGCGGAAGGAAAACAGCTTGTCTGTCCAGTGCTTGACCGCGGTGACGGTCTGGGCATCGGGAAGGGTGGGGACGGCCTTTACTGGCTCGGCATTGGTGGCGGCATCGGTCACTTTGAGAATCTCGTTCATCGGTTGCACTGCCGACACCATGGCCGACACCTCTGATTAGTCGTTGATATGGGTCAGGGAAAGGAATTGTTTTGCATGTTTCCGACACGCGAAGGATGTGATGTGCCGAAAACACAATTGTTAGTATGCAAATGATATCCTAGGCGGCAGCGGGGCCGCCGCCACGCATGCGGGATTGATAGTCGTTTTGTTGCCAGTTGGCGCGGGCCAGCCATTGCTCTTCGGGCTGACGCGCCGCCAGTTGGTCGCTGATTTCAACGTCGTCAAAGCCGGCCCGGCGGGCCATGGCATATTGGTCGGCGATCACATGGCCAGCGGCCCGGATGTGGCCTTTGTAGCCAGACAGCCGCAACTGGCGGGCAATGGTAAAGCCGCGGCCGTCCGCAAAGCTGGGAAAATCGATGCGGATCATCTGCACCTGGGCGGCCAGCCGATCAACCAGCTGCACGGGATCGGTATCCGAGGTCAGGTCGAGTGCGGTGTCGCCTTGGTAGCCGGCGGTCCAGGTGTCGGGGCCAAAGCCCGTATCGGTCACGATCACAGTCATGTATTTGCTCCTGTGCGAATAAATTGCCCATCCACCACGTGGATGCCGCATTCTTCTTTGGTTTGGTCACGCCAGCGTCCGGCGCGGGGATCTTCGCCTTCTTTCACCGGCGAGGTGCAGGGGGCACAGCCGATCGAAGGGTAGCCTTTGGCCACCAGCGGATGGCGCGGCAGGCGGTTTTCGTCCATGTAGGTACGCACATCGTCGGGCGCCCAATGGGCCAGCGGGTTGATCTTGATGCGACCGGTGATGCGATCCGTGGCGCCGTCGGCGGTCTTTTCGATTTCAAAGAAGTCCATCGCCGCGCGGCTGCCCGCTTGGAAGCGTTTGCGGCCGGTGATCCAGCCATCGTAGCCACTGAGCGCTTTTTGCAGCGGCGCGGTTTTGCGCAGGGCGCAGCAGGCGTCGGTGCTGTTGAAGCGCAGGGCGCCGTGGGGGTCTTTCTCATTGATGTCGTCGGCGCGGATGATGTGGAGATTGCGCAGGCCGAGCCGCTCAGTCACCTCGGTTTGGTAGACCAGGGTTTCGGTGAACAACAGTTGGGTGTCGACGAAGATAACCGGAGTCATCGGGTCGATCACCGCAGCCATATGCAGCAGCACCACGGATTCGGCACCAAAGCTGGAGACCAGGGCGACATGGCCCGCCTCCTGCAGCGCCCCCTGCATCACTGCGGTCGCCGAGTGGTGCCGGTAGCGGGCATTCAGCGCCGCCACCTTTTGTGTCAACTCGCGCTCGCCGGGGGCCGGCCCCCGGGCCCCCGGGATATTTTCAGCCAGATGAAGCATGGGATCAGGCGACCTTTTTCTGGGCTTCGGGGTAAAGTGCTGATTTGAACGGCGACAGGCCAACCCGGCGGTAGGTCTCCAGGAAGGTTTCCTCGGCATTGCTGCGCAGATCGAGGTAGGCTTCTACGATGCGCTCAACCGCAGGCACGATTTCGTCATAGGCAAAGCCCGGGCCGGCGCGTTCGCCAATATTGGCGGTCCAGGTGGCATCGCCGCCCAGGGTGATCTGGTAGTTTTCAACGCCGGCGCGGTCCAGTCCCAAAATGCCGATATGGGCAATGTGGTGGTGGCCGCAGGCATTGATGCAGCCCGAGATCTTGATCTGCAAATGACCGATGTCATGTTCCAGCTTCAGCGCGTCAAACCGCGTGGCGATCTGCTGGGCAACCGGAATGGCGCGGGCGGTGGCCAGGGCGCAGTAATCCATGCCGGGGCAGGCGATGATATCCGAGATCAACCCGATATTGGCGGTCGCCAGATCATGTTGCTTGAGCCTGGCATGGAGCGCGGGCAGGTCTGATTTATGGACATGCGGCAGGATCACGTTCTGCTGGTGGCTGATGCGCAGTTCATCATAGCCATATTCGGCGGCCAGGTCGGCCATGGCGCGCATTTGATCCGCACTGGCATCCCCCGGGGTGGCGCCGTGTTTCTTGATCGAGATGGTGACAATGGCGTGGGCCTCGTTGCGGTGCTCGGCCAGGTTTGTGTCGGCCCAGGCGCGGAACACCGGATCGGCGTTATAGGCGGCGCCGTAGGCTGCGGTTGAGCCGGAGCGGAAGTTCGGGGCGGCGAAATGCGCCTTGATCTCGGACAGAAGTTCCTGGTCGGCGCCAGTAAAGCTGGGGCGGATCAGCGCAAAGCGGGCTTTGACGCGGGCGCGGATATCGTCGATGCCGTGCTCGTGCACGGTGATCTTGATGCGGGCCTTATACTTGTTGTCGCGGCGGCCAATCTGGTTCCACACCGAGACCACGGATTCGATATAGGGCAGCAGGTCGGCGCGGGGCAGGAAATCGTTGATCACCTGGCCGATCATCGGAGTGCGGCCCAAGCCGCCGCCGATCAGGATCTGGTAGCCGGTCTCGCCTGCGGGGTTTTGCACGATGCGCACCGCCAGATCATGGGCTTTCAGCACCGCGCGATCCTCGGCGGCGGCGCCAACGGCGATTTTGAACTTGCGGCCCATGAACTGGAATTCAGGGTGATCGGTGGACCATTGGCGGATCAGTTCGGCCACTGGACGTGGGTCTTCGATCTCATCCGCGGCGGCGCCGGCGAAATGATCCGAGGTCACGTTACGGATGGTGTTGCCCGAGGTCTGGATCGCGTGCATGCCGACCTCGGCCAGGGCGTCCAGCATATCCGGCACGTCGCTGAGTTTGGGCCAGTTGAACTGGATGTTCTGGCGGGTGGTGAAGTGGCCGTAGCCCTTGTCCCATTTTTCAGCCAGCAGCGCCAATTGGGTCATCTGGGCAGAATTCAGCGAGCCGTATGGCACCGCCACGCGCAGCATGTAGGCGTGCAGCTGCAGGTAGAGCCCGTTCATCAGGCGCAGCGGCTTGAACTCGTCCTCGGTGAGCGAGCCGTCGATGCGGCGCGCGACCTGGGCGCGGAACTGGGCGTTGCGCTCAGTCACAAAGGCGGTGTCAAAATCGTTGTACTTATACATTGGCCTCAGCCTCCTGTTTGCCGTGGGCATAGTTTGAGGGGCCGGTGCGGCGGAAGTCCTCGCGGAAATGGGTGGGTTCGGGACCGTTGTCGCCCGGTTTGACGTCGGCCAGATAGGCGCCAACGATGGTGGCGACCTGCGATTGGGCCTTGAGCAGGCGGAGCTGGGCGTGGGCCTCGTCGGTGATCAGTTCACCCTGGGTCAGATCGCGGCTCCATTGGTCATCGGCGGTCAGGTAGATCACGTCGCCCTCAATCAGGGCGTTGGCGGTGACCACTTTGGCGGTAAAGATACGGGCCATTATGCGAGCTCCATTTTCAGGTCTGTTTGCACCGGTAGGTCGGGCAGGGCGGTGAGGCTGGCGCGTGGGGCCAGTCCCAGGAAGGTCAGGGCCGGGCCGTCAAAGCGGGCCTCGGCCAAATCGGCGGGCAATTGGCCCAGAGTGGTTTCCAGAACACGTTGATTGGTACGGGAGGCGTTCTCGACCACGGTGACGGCGGTTGCCGGGTTGGCGCCGTGCATCAGCAGCCGCCCCTGCACAAAGCGTGCGGATTTCTTGCCCATGTAAATGGCGGCGACCTCGCCGGGGCGGGCCAGCGCCTGCCAGTCGTGGTCGGCAAAACCCTGGGTGTCATGGCCGGTCAGATAGCGAACCGAAGAATTGCGGCCGCGCTGGGTCAGGCTCTGACCGATACCGGCCACCGCTGCCGAGGCGGCGGTGATGCCGGGGACAATCTGGTAGCGGACGCCAGCTGCATCACAGGCCGAAAGCTCTTCGTCGAGGCGACCAAACAGGGTGGCATCACCGGATTTCAGGCGCAGCACCCGTTTGCCGGCCTGAGCATGGGTGATCAGCCGGTTGCAGATGTGTTGCTGGCTGACCTGAGCGCCAAAGCCTTCTTTGCCGACATTCTCCAGAATGGCCTGCGGGCCGGCCAGCTCCAGAATCTCGGGGCTGACCAGGCGATCGAACAGAATAACCTCTGCTTGTTGCAGGGCTGCCAGGGCTTTCAGGGTGAGCAGATCGGGGTCGCCGGGGCCTGATCCGGCAAAGACCACCTGACCGGACTGCATGCACATCCGTCCCGCGAGGGTCGGCGCGGCGGTGGGCTGGGGCATCTGGTGGCGCATGGCGGCCTCGATTTGTTGCGTTTGACTTGATGTTAGATATAGGAAATATTCCCGCATCATTGCTATATGTTGGGATGAATAAGGATCTCTGTTCCGATATTGGCGTTCAATTGAGGGAATGGTTCTGTTGCATGGGGAATTCGAGAATGACGATACGGATCGACGCGACTGATCGGAAAATTCTGGCAGAGCTGCAGCGCGATGCCAGTCAATCACTGGATGAAATTGCCCGAAATGTGGGCAGTTCCAAGACGCCGGTGTGGAATCGCATCCGCAAATTGCGCGAATCCGGGGTGATTGGTCAGCAGACCGTGGTACTGGACGCCGAGGCGCTGGGGTTCGAGGCTTGTTTCTTTGTCTTGATCCGCACCTCGGAGCATGAGGCGGACTGGCAGGCAAAATTCTTGCAGGCGCTGCGGGACCGCCCCGAAGTGCAGGAGGCGCATCGTTTGGCGGGGGATATCGACTATATCCTGAAGGTGCGGGTTAAAAACGCGCGGGCCTATGACACGTTTTATCAGGCGCTGATATCCGAGGTGCGGGTGCACAACGTGACGGCGCTGCTGTCGATGGAGGAGATCAAATCGACGACGATGTTGCCATTGGACGAGTGACCGACCTGCGCCGGTGACCAAAAGGAGCGCTTCCGCGCGCTCTTATTCAGCAGGTGGTGAGGTGACGTTTTTGTCTTGGGGATAGTGCTGTGCTGAAAGCTGGATGGATTTGCTGAGACGCTGTTCAGGGGCAGGTTTGCCCTGAATGCGCCTGTGTTCAGTCTGCTGTGTCTTGCCCGCGGAAAGGAGCTGCGCCCGCGCCCAGACGTGGTGGCCTGCGGTGGTCTCGCGGTGGCCTGCGGCCATCCTTGACCCAGGCAAGACATAGGTAGGCAGACTTAAGTGGTGACCATCAGGCGGGTCAGCCCGTGGAAATGGTAGCTGTTGCTGTAGTCCGGTTCCGCCGCCAGTTTCAGATTGGGGCAACGATCAAACAGGATTGGCAGGGCGATCTTCATTTCCAGTCGGGCCAGCGGTGCGCCAACGCAAAAATGCAGGCCGCCGCCAAAGGCGGTGTTGGTTTTGATCTCGCGGGTTGGGTCAAACCGGTCCGGATCGGCAAAGGCCTCGGGGTCGCGGTTGGCCGCACCAAGCAGCAGCGCCACCTGGTCACCGCGTTGGAAGGTGTGGCCGAACAGCTCGACCGTTTCATAGGCATAGCGGGTAAACATATGCAGCGGCGGGTCATAGCGCAGCATCTCTTCGACTAGCCGGTCGATGCCATTGGGGGCCAGACAGCTGGCATCCCAGCCCTGTTGCAGCATCGTTTTCAACCCATTGCCCAGACTGTGCACGGTGGCTTCGTGGCCGGCATTGAGCAGCAGGATGCAGGTGCCGATCAGCTCATCGGTGCTGAGGCTCTCGCCGTCCTCTTCTGCGGTGATCAGCCGGGTGATCAGATCATCGCGCGGGTCCGAGCGGCGTTGATCAATATAGCTGTGCAGAAAGCTGGTGAACTCGGCTGCAGAGGCGGCGGCGCGGTGTTCTGTGTCCGTTGTGCGGCTGGCCTGATACATCGCAACAATGTCATGCGACCAGCGTAACAGCTTGGGGGCCATATCCACCGGGACCCCCAGAAGGCGGCAGATGGTGATCAGCGGCACCTGAGTGCAATAGGCCTCTAGCAGGTCAAACGGCGCGTCGGGAAAATCGTCGATAAGCTGGTGACACAGAGTTTCCATGTCATCGCTGAGCGCATTTATCGCCCGTGAGGTAAAGGCCCGCAGAATCAGTTTGCGCAGCCGGGTGTGGCGTGGCGGCTCGGCGTCGAGCAGCGAATGTGCCTCGGTCAGCAGGAACGGCGCCAGATGGGCCGGGCCCGGGGTGGCCAGTTCCGCCGGGATCTCGCGGCCAAAGCGGCGGTCGCGCAGCAGGGCCGCAACTGCGGCGTGGCTAAAGGCGGCGGGCATGTTGTAATCGCTCCAGACCTGCAGCGGGGCCTTGGCGCGGTTTTCTGCGTAAAACGGATAGGGGTTTTGCACAAAATTCGGGTCGGTGGGGGATTGGATAATTGGTATCATGGCGGCACAATCGCGAAGCCGGCTGGTCAATGCAAGGAGAGCTTTGCTATTGTGTTGAAATGAGAAATCTTGAAGGACATCGGGGGTGGATCGTGCTGGGCTTTGCTCTGGCGCTGGCGGCACTGACGGGTGCTGTGTGGTCCTATGGCTATCGTCAGGCGCTGGACGTTTTGGCGCGACAGGGCGAGGCGGATCTGGAGCTGGCCTCGGACCGGGTCAGCACCCAGTTGCAGGTCTATCAGGAGCTGGCTGTGCTGATGGCGCGACATCCTGCACTTGAGCAGTTGAGTGGCGAAGAGAGTCGCCGCGCCGCTGTCCGCCTGTTGCGCGACGTGGCCGATAGCACCGCGGCGCTGGATGTATTTTATGCCGATGCGTCGGGGCGGGTGCTGGTGGCGGCGCAGGGAATTACCGGGCCTGATGTCTCGGGAACCGATTATTTCAGCCGCGCCATGCATGGCGCCCTTGGCACCGGTCATGGCGTGTTGCAGCCACTGAACCGCCGGGCGTTTTTCTATGCGGCGCCGGATTTTGGCGCGGACGGCACCGTGCGCGGGGCATTGGTGACGGTTGCGGATGTGGTGGATGTCGAACAGACATGGCGGGGCTCGCTGCCGGCTGTGTTTTTTACCGACCGCAATGGCGAGGTGTTCATTTCCAACCGATCGGAACTGCTGCTGTGGCAGCGCCAGCCGGGTGAGACAGGGTTGCAGCCACAGGATGGGCGGCAGGTTGTCTTTTCCGCGCATAGGGTGAGTGGTCATGAGATTTGGCAGCTGGGCTGGGGGCCGTATTTGCCGCAGCGGGCCCTGCACCGCGCGGTGGACCTGCCGGTGATTGGCATGATCGGGGAAATTCTGCTTGATACCGCTCCGGCCCGGCGCATTGCGACCCTGCAGGCGGCGGCCCTGGCTGGGATTTGCCTGGCCTTTGGCGCGCTTTTGTTTCTGGCGACCGAACGACGGCGCACTCTGGCGCTGGCCAATGTGGTGCTGGAAAGCCGGGTCACCAAGCGCACGCGGGCGCTGTCGGCGTCCAACATGCAGTTGCGGCGCGAGGTCAAGGAACGACAGGGGGCAGAGGCGGCGTTGACATTGGCGCAGCAGGAACTGGTGCAGGCGGGTAAGTTGTCGGCGCTGGGGCAGATGTCGGCGGGGATTAGTCATGAGCTGAATCAGCCGCTGATGGCAATCCAGCAATATGCGGACAACGGCAGTGCCTTTCTACAGCAGGGCAAGGCGGACCGGGCCGGAGAAAACCTGGGACGGATTTCCGATATGGCCACCCGGATGGCCCGGATCATCAAGAACCTGCGCGCCTTTGCCCGCAATGAAAGCGAGCCCGTCAGCCGGGTGGATCTGGTGAAAGTGATCACTGCGGCGGTGGAGCTGACCCAGGCCCGGTTGCAGGCGGATCAGGTGAGTGTGGACTGGAACGCGGATCAATATGATGCGCCGGTCTATGCTTGGGGCGGTGAGGTTCGGCTGGCGCAGGTCTTTGTCAATCTGATCAACAACGCAGCGGATGCAATGCTGGATCAGGACGATCGTCAGGTGCATATTTCGATCAACACCGGCGACCGCCTGGCCGTCACGGTGAGTGATGTGGGGCCGGGGATCAAGGAGCCCGAAAAGGTGTTTGAACCGTTTTACTCCACCAAGACTGTTGGCAGCTCTGACGGAATGGGGCTGGGCCTGTCTATCTCTTATGGATTGGTGCAAAGCTTTGGCGGCAACATTCGCGGTGTCAACGTCGAGCGCGGCGCCATGTTCACGGTGGAACTGGACTATTGGACAGAGGAAGACGTCGTATGACCCGCAAAGTCCTGCTTGTCGATGATGATGCTGCGGTGCGTGATGCGCTGGCTCAGACCCTGGAGCTGAATGACCTGGAGGCGATGACGGCGGCCTCCTTTGTGGTGGCCAAGGATCATATCACCCCGCAGTTTGACGGGGTGATCGTGTCCGACATCCGGATGCCGGGGCGCGATGGGTTTCACCTGCTCGAATATGCGCATGGGGTGGATGAAGAACTGCCGGTGATCCTGCTTACCGGGGAAGGTGATATCCCGATGGCGGTGCGCGCTATGGCGCATGGGGCGTTTGGTTTTCTAGAGAAGCCCTGCGCGGCGGCGGATCTGTTGACCGTGTTGAAACGGGCGATGAAAACCCGTGCTTTGGTGTTGGAAAACCGGCGCCTGAAAGTGCAGCTGGAAAGCGGTGATCCGGCGGCGCGGATGTTGTTTGGCACCTCGCCGCAATCCGATGACCTGCGCGCCAAGGTGCGCAGCGTGGCGTCGACCGGCGCCGAAGTGCTGGTGACCGGGGCGCCGGGGAGCGGGGTCTCGAAGATTGCAGAGGTGGTGCATCTGATGTCTCATCTGGCGCAGGGGCCATTTGTCAAACGCCCGAGCGCTGGGCTGAGTGCGGCGGGTTTCGATGAGCTGTGCAGTGCCGGGGCCGGCGGATCGGTGTTTATTGACGAGGTCTCGGCCCTGCCAGAGACAACACAATATGCGGTGCTGGACCGGCTGGAACGCGGCGCCGGGACCCGGGTGATCGCGGGCTCAACGGCCAATCTGGCGGCTCTGGTCGAGGCGGGCTCCTTTAACGCGGGGTTGTTTTACCGGCTGGACGTGATGCGAGTGCGAATCCCGTCGCTCAGCGAACGGCCCGAGGATATTCCGGTGCTGTATCGTCACTATGTGGCGCAGGCGGCAGAGCAGGCGGGGATCGCCCAGCCGGACATCAGCCCAGAGCATTTGGCAGCGCTGATGGCGCAGGATTGGCCGGGCAATACGCGGTCCCTGATGTCGGCGGCGATGCGGTTTGTGTTGGGCATGCCGGAAGAGACGGCGGAGGCGGCTGAATTGGGGCTGGCAGAGCAGTTGGCACAGGTGGAGCGCTCGTTGTTGATTGCCGCGCTGGGACGGCAAAACGGTCGGGCTGCCGCCGCAGCGCAGGCGCTGAAGCTGCCGCGCAAGACGTTTTACGATAAACTGGCACGTTATGGCATCCGGCCCGAGGATTACCGGCGGTAGGGCTGACGGATGTCGTGTGGTTCTACCCGACATTGGAATCGCATTAGATACTGATAAAACACTGGTGATTCTCGAATGGGTAGCCGGTATGCAATTTGTGCGGATTTTCGCACAATGGCCCCCTTTGACTGTGCGGAAATCCGCACATAGGCGCCTAAGCATTGAAGCAGGCAGCGGGGGTGACAGGCTTAACAGCATGACAAACATATGAATTTTACATTTGCCCGGAGGTCCTGAAACACTTCTTGAGCGTTTGACAGCGAACCGTGATGCTGTTGCTCGGAGCTCTCTGTTGGAGAGAGCCGGAGATAGAATTCCCGGGAGGATACTATGAAGATTCTGATGACTGCCGCTGCCACGGCAATGGCCCTGTCCACAACCGCCGGCGTTGCAAGTGCGGCCTGTGACACTGGTGAGATCGTGGTGAAATTTGCCCACGTAACCAACACCGACAAGCACCCCAAGGGTATCGCGGCCTCGCTGCTGGAGCAGCGTATCAACGACGAGATGAACGGCACCATGTGCCTGGAGGTCTATCCAAACTCGACCCTGTACAACGACAATAAAGTGCTGGAAGCGATGCTGCAGGGCGACGTGCAGCTGGCGGCGCCGTCGCTGTCCAAATTCGAGAAGTTCACCAAGCAGTTCCGCCTGTTTGATCTGCCGTTCATGTTCAAAAACATCGCCGCTGTGGATGCATTCCAGGGGTCGGCTGATGGTCAGGCGATGCTGGACAGCATGCAGCGCCGTGGTCTGCAGGGACTGGCGTTCTGGCACAATGGCATGAAACAGATGTCGGCCAATAAGCCACTGATCGCCCCCTCGGACGCCAATGGCCTGAAGTTCCGCGTTCAGTCGTCGGATGTTCTGGTTGCACAGATGGAAGCCATCGGTGGTTCGCCGCAGAAAATGGCGTTCTCGGAAGTATACGGCGCGCTGCAGCAGGGTGTTGTCGACGGTCAGGAAAACACCTGGTCCAACATCTATGGCAAGAAGTTCTTTGAGGTTCAGGACGGCGTCACCGAGACCAACCACGGTATCATCGATTATCTGGTGGTGACCAATGTGGACTGGCTGGAAAGTCTGGATGCGCCGGTGCGTGAGCAGTTCCTGACCATCCTGGGCGAGGTCACCGAGGCACGCAACAAAGAAGCCTTTGCGGTCAACGAAGCGGCCAAAGAGTCAATTGTTGCTGCAGGCGGCACCATTCGTCAGCTGGACGCAACCCAGCGCCAGAGTTGGGTCGAGACCATGATGCCGGTTTGGGACATGTTCTCGGGTGATGTGGGTCAAGACAAGATTGACGCCGCTCAGGCCATCAACGCAGGCCTGTAACTCAGGTCATCGTAGGGTGCGTGCTAGCACGCACCTTACACTTACGGCACCCGGATCGCGGTGTCGCAGCGAACGACTTCCAACGAGATGGAGACAGCGATATGTCGGGGGCAAGGTCCGGTCCGGCCGGAATTATAAATTCAATCGAGGAAAGCGTGATCGCCGGGCTGTTGGGCCTGATGACGCTGATCACATTTGCCAATGTGGTCGCACGCTTTGTCTTTAACTCTAACATTCTGTGGGCGCTGGAGCTGACGGTATTCCTGTTTGCCTGGCTGGTGCTGCTGGGGGCGTCTTATGCGGTGAAAACCCATGCCCACCTAGGCGTCGATGCAATCCTGAATCTGCTGGCCCCGGGCCCGCGCCGCATCATGGCGCTGGTTTCGGTTGGCTGTTGCCTGGCGTTCTCGCTGTTGCTGCTGAAAGGCACCTATGACTATTGGGCGGTGTTTGCTGACCTGCCGCCGACCTCGGGGCGCTGGTTTCCCACCGGGTTTGACCTGACCGCGCGCAGCCAGAGTTTCTATGAGGTGCAGGATGTGCCGATGGTGTCCGGGCTGCGTTGGCTGGAAGGGCTGATCAACTACGGTGATGCTTATGAGAAGCTGCCCAAAGTGGTGCCCTATGTGGTGCTGCCGGTGTCGATGCTGCTGCTGCTGTTTCGCTTCGCGCAGACGGCGGTGCAGATTTGGCGCGGCGAGTTGGACCGGCTGGTGGCCAGTCATGAAGTAGAAGAAGAGCTGGAAGCCATGCGCGCTCAGCACGATGAGGAGCGCGACTGATGGACGTTGTCCTGCTATTTTCCCTGGTGATTGGCATGATGCTGATCGGGGTGCCGATTGCGGTCTCCCTTGGCCTGAGTTCAACCCTGTTCCTGCTGGTCTATTCCGACAGTTCGCTGGCCTCGGTTGCGGGCACGCTGTTTGAGGCCTTTGAGGGGCATTTCACCCTGCTGGCAATCCCGTTCTTCATTCTGGCCTCGTCGTTCATGACCACAGGCGGAGTGGCGCGGCGGATCATCCGCTTTTCGATTGCCTGCGTGGGGCATCTGCCCGGCGGCCTGGCGATTGCCGGGGTGTTTGCCTGTATGATGTTTGCGGCGCTGTCCGGATCCTCGCCGGCCACCGTGGTGGCCATCGGCTCGATTGTCATCGCCGGTATGCGCCAGGTTGGCTATACCAAGGAGTTTGCCGCCGGGGTTATCTGTAACGCCGGTACGCTGGGCATCCTGATCCCGCCGTCTATCGTGATGGTGGTCTATGCCGCCGCAGTAGAGGTCTCGGTGGGGCGGATGTTCCTGGCTGGCGTGATCCCGGGATTGCTGGCCGGCACCATGTTGATGGTCACCATCTATGTCATGGCCAAGGTCAAGGATCTGCCGCAGGGCGAATGGCAGGGCTGGGGCGAGATCTTCACCGCAGGCCGCGAGGCTGGCTGGGGGTTGTTCCTGATCGTGATCATTCTGGGCGGTATCTATGGCGGCATCTTTACCCCAACTGAGGCGGCAGCGGTTGCCGCGATCTATTCCTTCCTGATTGCCTGCTTTATCTACAAAGACATGGGGCCGCTGTCTAATGGCGAAGGTCAGGCCAAGACCAGTCTGCTGAAAAAGCCCCACGCGCTGATCACCGCGTTTTTCCACCACGACACCAGGCAAACGCTGTTTGACGCCGGCAAGCTGACCGTCACCCTGTTGTTTGTGATTGCCAACGCATTGATCCTGAAGCACGTGCTGACGGATGAGCAGATCCCGCAGAGCATTGCCAATGCGATGCTGTCTTACGGGTTTGGTCCGGTGATGTTCCTGGTCATGGTCAACGTGATCCTGCTGATCGGCGGTCAGTTCATGGAGCCATCGGGGCTGCTGGTTATCGTGGCACCTTTGGTGTTCCCGATTGCGATGGAGCTGGGCATTGATCCGATCCATCTGGGCATCATCATGGTGGTGAACATGGAGATCGGGATGATTACCCCGCCGGTGGGCTTGAACCTATTTGTCACCTCTGGGGTGGCGGGAATGCCGATGATGGCGGTGGTGCGGGCAGCACTGCCCTTCCTGGCGGTGCTCTTCGTGTTCCTGATCATGATCACCTATATTCCCTGGTTGTCGACGGTGTTGCCAAACGCGGTGATGGGACCAGAGATCATCACCAAATAGCGGATGACGACTGATAAACGAAAAGGGCGCCCCAATCTGCGGGCGCCCTTTTTGTATCAGGATCTCTGGTTGTGGGGTTAGAACCGGAACCCAACACCCGCCAGCAGGCCCTGAGTCACCGTGTCATATTCAAAGAAAGAGGAGGTGCCGCGGCTGCCTTCTTCGTAGTCCACACCCAGGGCGCGGTACATCATGAACACAGAGGTGTTCTCCCAGCGGTCATAGGCAAAACCGCCCATGGCGTTCCAAGTGAAATCTGAGCCGCCGCCGCCAACATCGCCCTGCATCAGCACGCGCCATTGAGGAGAGAGCCGTCGCTGCCACCGCAACCCGGCAATTGGATCCGTCCAGCTGGCGCCGCGGTTGATTTGGCCTGTCGCGGGGCCGGTCAGCACATTCAGGTGAGTGTCGATATCCCAATGTCGCAGGCCGGCGTAGATGTCGATCTGGTTTCCAGTGCCGTCAAGACGATATGTCGCTACGGCCTCAAGTACGGCCTGATCATAGTCGACCCGGATATCGCCAATCGGACTGCTGGCGCCGTTGCCAAGATTCATCACCGAATAATCCAGCGCAAAACCGAAGCCAGAATCGTGGCGACCCTCAAAGCGGAGCATGCCTCCGGCCTCGAAATTGTCCCAGATATCCCCGGGGTCGACGGATACATCACCGCCAACCCTGCCTAGGGTTGTGGTTCCGTCAATGGATGGGGCCAGCAGGTAAGGGGTAATTACAAAGGCCCAATCCTCCTGTGCTACCAGTGACTGGGGATATAACATCCCACAGATGGCCAGAGCCAGAACCGAGCGGGGCGGGAGCTTTGCAGGTGTCCGAATGATATCAGCCTCCTTAATAGCACGACGACCAGAATGGTCCTGAATATATTTTGCAGCTTCAGGTGGCCTCTGAAGTGGCTGGCATGCCTTCGATGTGCTCAACTATGACGGCTTTTGCGTTATACTATATGTAGTCGCCAATGGGGGAGGGGCCAGAAAACAACAAACTATTTTTGCCAGACTGTGGTTGGCGATCGCCCAGGCCGCAAAACAAAAGGCCGACCTGGTGCGCGCTTAGGCCGTCGCATCGCACTCTGTTGGGGGCCAGTGCTGCAGGCCCAGCCCGCCGCGGCATTTTCGCCGCAGCCGAGCAAAACCGATCTTTGCTGTCGCCGCCTCTGGACGCCCCATTCCAAAATCCCTATATAATCAGTCAAGTTAACACTTGAGGCCCTGTCCCGATGACCAATGCGTCCCAACCCCTTGAAGGTGCACCACTGATTGCGCCTTCCACTGTCAGCCATCCCTTGTACGAATCGGTGGTCGAAGCCTGCCGTTCGGTTTATGACCCGGAAATCCCGGTTGATATTTATGAGCTCGGGCTGATCTACACCATCGATATCAATGACGAGAGCGACATCAAGATCGTCATGACCCTGACCGCTCCGGGCTGTCCGGTGGCCGGCGAGATGCCGGGCTGGATTGAGGATGCTATCTCGCCAATTGACGGGGTGAAATCGGTTGATATCGAGCTGACGTTCGAGCCGCCCTGGGGCATGGAAATGATGTCCGACGAGGCCCGGCTTGAATTGGGCTTTATGTAACGCTGGGCTGACCTTAATGGTCTTTGGCTTGGCGCCACACCGGTGCCACACCAACGGCGTACTGAGTTCACCAAGCGGGGTGCTGGGTTCACTAAAATGTGCATCTCAGATGAGTGTTTTTCCTGCATAATCCTGAACCGGGGTTGAGACGCCCCGGCCGCACCCTTAGATTAGGGGCCATAAGGAGACATCGATGTTTGGCATTCCCGGTAAGCAAGCCGTCACAATCACCCCCAAAGCCGCAACTCAAATTTCTAAGTTGATGCTGTCGGCGGGGCATGCTGGTCTGCGGATCGGTGTCAAAAAAGGCGGCTGTGCGGGCATGGAATACACCATGGAATACGTCCAGCAACCTGACCCCAATGACGAGGTGGTGGAACAGGATGGCGCCAAGGTGATGATCGCGCCAATGGCGCAGATGTTCCTGTTTGGCACCGAAATCGACTATGAGGTGTCTTTGCTCGAGGCAGGGTTCAAGTTTAACAATCCCAATGTCTCGGATGCCTGTGGCTGTGGCGAGTCGATCAGCTTCAAGGATGTGCCCGTAGAATGATGGCGCAGAAGTTGGCGTGAGACATGAGGCGGGGTGTCCCGCCTTTTTGCTGTCTGGCTGCTGGCTCTGATCCAATTGTGTTGGCGGTAATTGTCTCGCCGGGCCGACAATGCTACCAAATTGCAAAACTTTAGCAGGAGGCGGCAGATGCGGCAGAAATTGGCGGCAGGAAATTGGAAAATGAACGGCACAAGTGCGATGTTGCCGGAACTGAAGGCTTTGGCCGAGGCCTATGGCACTGCGGGCGTTGAGGTGTTGATCTGTCCGCCTGCCGCCTTGCTGCACCGCGCCGCTGTGGTGGTCAGCGATAGCGCGGTCGCTGTGGGGGGGCAGGATTGCCACGCTGCTGTGTCAGGCGCCCACACCGGTGACAACAGCGCAGAGATGTTGAAGGACGCGGGCGCCAGTGCGGTCATTCTGGGTCACTCCGAGCGCCGCACAGACCACAGTGAGCGGGACGCGGCGGTTTGCGCCAAGGCTGAGGCTGCGATGGCGGTTGGTCTGACGGCCATCGTCTGTCTGGGTGAAAGCCTGCAGCAGCGCGAAGCGGGCGAGACATTGACTGTTATTGGTGCTCAGCTGCAAGGATCGGTCCCGGATGGATCGACCGCTGATAATTTGGTCATTGCCTATGAACCGATCTGGGCCATTGGCACCGGCAAGGTGCCGACACTGGAGCAGATTGGCGAAGTGCATGGGTTTTTGCGCGCCCAATTGGTTGCACGGTTTGGCGATGAGCTCGGCACTGGCGTGCGGCTGCTTTATGGCGGCTCGGTGAAGCCCGGCAATGCCGCCGAGATTTTTGCTGTGGAGGATGTGGATGGGGCGCTGGTTGGCGGAGCCAGTCTAAAGGCCGCAGATTTCGCACCGATCATTGCGGCGCTGGAGCGCAGCTGATCCTGCGTGGAGGGGCGCTGCGCCCCAGCGGCGCAGGCCTCCGGCGGGAGTAGTTAGGAAAAGATGATGCCGGAGACCTGCGCCATTTTGGCAGGTCTGTCAGTCGTTGATGTCGTGGTCAAAGGTTTTCACCTGGCCCTGCGGGCGGGCAAAGATTCGCCGCATCAGAAGCCAGGCGAGCAGTGACAGGGCGGCAAAGATCAGCAGCAATATGGGAAGGCCCAAAGACAGGCCGGTGTTGAGAAGGATCAGTGACACCGCTGCAGCGCCGATGGCGAAGCCCAGAAAGACAAAGCCGGGAGCCAGCACTTCGACAATGGCCAGCAGCAATGCTGCTGCTGCCCAAAGCCACCAAATTGACCAAATGGGGTCACTCATTATTTTCCTCCGGTCAGCATCTTGAAGGCATTGCCAAAAGCATTAACCGCGTCGGCGGGCAGAATGATGGTCTGCTTGCCGTCGCCGTTGCCGAGAGTTGACAGCGCCTCGACCTGCTTCAGCGCCACCTGGTATTGTGCTGCCTCGATGCCATTTTCCTTGATCGCCTTGGCCACCACTTCGGTGGCATAGGCCTCAGCGTCGGCCTGGATGCGGCGGGCCTTGGCGGTTTGCTCGGCGGCGTAGAGTTCGGCGTCGGCGGCCAGTTCAACCGCGCGGCGGGTGCCTTCGGCCTCAGTCACCTGGGCGCGCCGGGCGCGTTCGGCGTTCAACTGCTGCATCATGGCGTCGCGGGTGGCCTGATCCAGGTTCACATCGAGGATCTCGGTGCGGGTCACTTCGACGCCCCAGTCGTCAACCGAATCTTCAACAGCCAACTTGATGGTGGCGATCAGCTGGTCGCGGTTGGATTGCACCTCGTCCAGATCCATCTTGCCGATTTCGGCGCGCACGATGCCGGCCACGGTGGTGGAGATGGCACCGTCAATGTCGCGGATACGGTAGACCGTCTTTTCCGGCTCAATAATGCGGTAAAATACCGAGGTTTCCACTTGCACCAGCACGTTATCCCTGGTGATTGCGTCCTGGCTGGCCGAGGGCAGCTGCCGCTCAAGGATCGAAATTTTGTGGGCAACCGCGTCGAGAAACGGAATGACAAAGTTGATGCCAGGGCCAAGCACAGCGTGCAGTCGGCCAAAGCGTTCGACAACGAATTTTTCGGACTGTGGTACGATGCGGACACCTTTCAGGATCACAATGATCAGGAAAATCGCCCCCAGCAGGTAAATGACGTTTTGGGAAATTAACCCAATAATCTGTTCTTCGTTCATGCTGTGCCTCAATGTTTGTGTACTATGGTATACATGTGGGGGCAATTCCCCTGATTTCAACCTATGTATGGGCCTTGGGGGGCGTTGTGGCAAGCGGCCACAAGGCTTGTCAAATCCATCTGGATAGGGCAAACGCGCCGGGTTGCGCCCGCCCGAGCCGATAGGATGAGGATATTCCGATGTCGCCGAAAGTTACATTTGATCTACACGCCACTGATGGCAAAGCCCGTACCGGGGTGATTTCCACGCCGCGCGGCGAGATCCGCACCCCTGCGTTTATGCCGGTGGGGACCGCGGCAACGGTCAAGGCGATGATGCCGGAAAGTGTGCGCTCGACCGGGGCTGATATATTGCTGGGCAATACCTATCATCTGATGCTGCGCCCGACTGCGGAACGGATCGACCGTCTTGGTGGCTTGCACAAATTTATGAACTGGGATCGCCCTATTCTGACGGATTCGGGTGGGTTTCAGGTGATGTCGCTGGCTGGTCTGCGCAAACTGACTGAGCAGGGGGTGACCTTCAAAAGCCATGTGGATGGCTCTAAGCACGAGCTGACCCCGGAGCGCTCAATGGAGATTCAGCGGCTGTTGGGCAGTGACATCGTCATGTGTTTTGACGAATGCCCGGCGCTGCCTGCGACCGATGCCGAAGTGGCCGAAAGCATGCGGATGTCGATGCGATGGGCGGCGCGGTCGCGGGATGCCTTTGGTGATCGGCCTGGCCACGCGCTGTTTGGCATTCAGCAAGGCGGGGTGACGCAGGAGCTGCGCGCTGAGAGTGCTGAGAAGCTGCGCGAGATCGAGTTTGACGGCTATGCCCTGGGTGGATTGGCGGTTGGCGAGGGTCAGGAGGCAATGTTTGGCGTGCTGGACTATGCACCGGACATGTTGCCGAAAAATAAGCCACGATATCTGATGGGGGTTGGCAAGCCTGACGACATTGTCGGGGCGGTGGCGCGGGGCGTTGATATGATGGACTGCGTTTTGCCGTCGCGCTCGGGTCGTACCGGGCAGGTCTACACCCGCCACGGTGTGGTCAATATCAAGAATGCACGCCACATTGATGACCCGCGCCCGCTGGATGAAAATTGTTCCTGTCCGGCCTGTCGCAACTATTCGCGGGCCTATCTAAGCCATGTGTTCCGCAGCAATGAAATGATCAGCGGTATGCTGCTAACCTGGCATAATCTGCAGTATTTTCAGGATATTATGGCAGGAATGCGGGAGGCGATTGCGGCGGGGCTGTTTGCGCAGTGGCAGCGGGATTTCCATGCCGGCCGAGCGCAGGGTGATATCGAAGCTCTTTGATCCGTTGAGGTCATCGCCGGGCGCCGGTCGGGGCGCCTCCGGCGGGAGTATTTTACAAAGAAGAAATGCAGGTTGGTGTCCTTTTGGTCCGGGTTTTGGATTAGGGTTTTGATCACCGTGACTGCAATTGGTGCCTTGTGGTCATGCGCCGCTGCAGGCAGACTGCGGGGCAACTGGACAGCTGGTGGGTTGAAACCCGGTATCGGCTGCCCCAAATTAACAGATCCAACGAGGAGACGAACAAAGGTTGCCGAATTTCGGGACCGGATCGTCTTGCCAAAAGTAAGGACCGAGTATGCAAGAGCCTCTTAATTCTTCCTATCCTGTATTGCCGTTGCGCGACATTGTGGTCTTTCCCCATATGATCGTGCCACTGTTTGTGGGCCGAGAAAAGTCGGTGCGCGCCCTGGAAGAGGTGATGGCTGACGACAAGCAAATCTTGTTGAGCAGTCAGGTTGACCCGGCTGAGGATGATCCCGAAGCCGAAGGTATCTATCCGGTTGGCGTTCTGGCCAATGTATTGCAATTGCTGAAGCTGCCGGATGGCACCGTCAAAGTGCTGGTCGAAGGTCATGCCCGTGTCCGCATCACCGAGTATCTGGAAAACGACAATTTCTTTGAGGCGCGGGCGGAATATCTGACTGAAATTCCGGGCGATGTGACCACCACTGCGGCGCTGTTGCGCACCGTTGGCGATGAATTCGAGCGCTATGCGAAAGTGCGCAAGAACATCCCCGAAGAAGCGCTGTCGGCGGTGGGTGACTCGGCTGAGCCAGCCAAACTGGCCGACCTGGTTGCCGGTCATCTGGGCATTGAGGTCGAGCAAAAGCAGGATCTGCTGGAAACCCTGTCGGTCTCCGAACGTCTGGAGAAGGTCTATGGCCTGATGCAGGGTGAGATGTCGGTGTTGCAGGTTGAGAAAAAGATCAAGACGCGGGTCAAGACCCAGATGGAGAAGACCCAGCGCGAATATTACCTGAATGAGCAGATGAAGGCGATTCAGAAGGAATTGGGCGATGGCGAAGAAGGCGAGGGCGAACTGGCCGAGCTGGAAGCCAAGATTGCCGCGACCAAGCTGAGCAAAGAGGCCCGTGAAAAGGTCGAAGGCGAGTTGAAGAAGCTTAAGAACATGTCGCCAATGTCGGCCGAGGCGACCGTTGTGCGCAATTATCTTGACTGGATGCTGTCCATTCCATGGGGCACCAAGTCGCGGGTGAAGAAGGATCTGGCCAAGGCGCAGGAAATTCTTGATGATGATCACTATGGTCTGGTGAAGGTCAAAGAGCGCATTGTCGAATATCTTGCGGTGCAACAGCGCTCGACCAAGATGAAGGGGCCAATCCTGTGTCTTGTTGGCCCTCCCGGGGTTGGTAAGACCAGCCTGGGCAAATCGGTGGCGCGGGCAACCGGACGTGAGTTCATCCGTATTTCGCTGGGCGGCGTGCGTGATGAGAGTGAGATTCGCGGTCACCGCCGGACCTATATCGGGTCCATGCCGGGCAAGATCATTCAGGCGCTGAAAAAGGCCAAGACCACCAATCCGCTGATCCTGCTGGATGAGATCGACAAGATGGGTCAGGATTTCCGCGGCGATCCCGCCAGCGCGATGCTGGAGGTGCTGGACCCGGAGCAGAACTCGACCTTTGTTGATCACTATATGGAGGTCGAATACGACCTGTCGAACGTGATGTTCCTGACCACCTCGAACAGCTACAATATGCCCGGGCCGCTGTTGGACCGGATGGAGATCATTCCGCTGTCTGGCTATACCGAAGATGAAAAACATGAGATTGCCAAGCAGCATCTGATCTCCAAACAGATCAAGAACCATGGTTTGAAAGCCAAGGAGTTTGAACTTAAGGACGATGCTCTGACCGAGATTATCCGCACCTATACCCGCGAGGCCGGGGTGCGGAATCTGGAACGTGAGATCGCCAAGGTGGCGCGGAAATCTCTGACCATGATTATCAAGAAAGAGGCTGAGAGCGTCACCGTTTCGGCGGATAATCTGAGTGATTTCCTGGGTGTCGAGAAATTCCGCTATGGTCTTGCCGAGAAGGAAGATCAGATCGGGGTGGTGACTGGGCTGGCCTATACATCGGTCGGCGGCGAGCTGTTGTCCATCGAGGCGCTGCGTCTGCCGGGCAGGGGCCGGATGAAAACCACTGGCAAGCTGGGCGATGTGATGAAAGAGTCGATTGAGGCGGCGGCGTCTTATGTGCGCTCGATCTCGCCTCAGATTGGCGTTAAGCCACCGCGCTTTGACCGTTGGGATATCCACGTCCACGTTCCCGAGGCGGCGACGCCAAAAGATGGGCCTAGTGCCGGTTTGGCTATGGTGACCTCAATCGTGTCGGTGCTGACACAGATCCCGGTGCGCAAGGATATAGCGATGACCGGCGAGGTTACTTTGCGCGGCAACGCGCTGGCGATTGGCGGTCTGAAAGAGAAGCTGCTGGCGGCACTGCGTGGCGGCGTCAAGACGGTGCTGATCCCGAAAGACAACGAAAAAGATCTGCCGGAAATCCCTGACAATGTGAAAGAGGGGCTGGAAATCATCCCGGTTTCACATGTGTCTGAAGTGCTGAAATATGCGCTGACCAGAGCACCGGAAGCGATCGAATGGGATGAAGAAGCGGAAGAAGAGGCCGCTGCGGCCAGAGCGGCGCTGAGACATCCTGATGGTGGGTCAGGGGCGACAGCACACTGATCCTGACTTTGCGATGAGACACCAAATAGGCGGCCCAGTTGGGTCGCCTATTTTGAATATAGCTTATGCGATGCCGCGCGCCATTTTGGCTTGCACGGTGGCCACCGCCACTGCGTCGGGGCAGGTGTTTTCAGCCCGGGCCTGGGTCAGGATCGCCTGCATGGTCAGATCGAGAGCCATCAGTTTTTCCTCGACAAATTCCGCCCGGTTTGAAATTTTCAGAATTTCAGTGGCGACATTGATGATGCCACCGCCATTGGCAACAAAATCGGGTGCATAAAGAATGCTGCGGGCGTGCAGCGCGCGCCCATCTTGAGCAGAGGCCAGTTGATTGTTGGCCCCGCCGGCCACAATCGAGACTTTGAGTTGTGGTATCGTGTCGGCGTTCAGAATGCCGCCAATAGCGCATGGGGCAAAGATATCCGCCTGCACCGAATAGATTTGATCTGGTGCAACAGCTGCAGCCTCAAACACCGTCCTTGCCTTGGATATTCGACTGTCGTCGGTATCGGCAACCACCAGATTTGCTCCCGCCGAAGAGAGCCGCCTGCACAGGTGCCAGCCGACGTGGCCCAGGCCCTGAACCGCGACGGTGACGCCGCCCAGATCGGCGCTGCCACAGAGGTGTTTTTGCGCCGTGCATATGGCATTAAAGATACCGCGTGCGGTGATGGGCGAGGGATCGCCACTGGCAAATTTACCGCTGGGTAATCCCGCAACAAAGGGCGTCACCGCCGCCAGGTGGGCCATGTCAGCCGGAGTCATCCCCATGTCCTCGGCGGTGAAATAGCGCCCCTGCAGGGTGTCGATGGCACGACCAAAGGCGTGCAACAACTCGGGTGTTTTGTCGCGCCCCGGATCGCCAATGATCACCGCCTTGCCACCGCCCAGCGGCAGCCCTGCCGCAGCGTTTTTGTAGGTCATGCCCTGGCTTAGCCGCTTAACATCGGTCAGCGCCTCTTGTGGGGTCTGATATGGCCGCATTCGCAGGCCGCCGGCCGCCGGGCCAAGCTGGGTGGAGTGCACGGCGATATATCCAAGCAGACCGGTGGCGGCGTCCTCGACATAGTAAATTTCCTCGTGGCTGCTGGTCGGCACCGGTGTGATGATCATTCTATCTGCTCCTCCATGGCCACTTGATAAACTAGGTTGCCCGCTGGTTTTCGCCAAATTCAGCTGAAGATTTCGCGAATTTTGGAGGTTTTTGCCAAATTTTGACTGTCAACTCGGGAATTCGCTCGACCCGCTCCAGTTTCACCCTGCACATAGTGATCCGGCGTAACAGGTTGCCTTTTGGGTTGTCGGAAACCAAAACTGGCGATGTTTTGGGGGGCGGCGGATCGACTGCATTCGCCGGTGGGCGCTGCCGGATGTACGTATTTTGGCAACAATGCCGCGTTAATAAGTCTTACCCGGGTCGATTATGGTCTGATATGGGCGCGGAACTGGAAACCGGGTGGCATCGGGCGTAGGTTAAGAAAAGACACGCAAACCACGGGGTAAACCATGGCAACGAGCACCACAAAACCCAGCAGTACAGGCAAAACCACTGCTTCCAGAACCACAGCTTCCAAAACCGCCACGTCAAGAACCACCACTGCCAGAACCACCACTGCCAAGGCACCATCCCCGGCTAAACCCAAGCCTGGCCTCAAGCCTGGCTTCAAGACGGTGACCAAGGCGGTGACCAAAGCGGTCCCGGCTGCCATGGCTGAGCCCATCAAAACCGTTGAGACACCGGACCCGGTTTTTGTTGAGGCAGATGCGGATGGCGCTGGTTTGCCGATGCGAAAGAAAGAGCTTATTGACCTGGTTGTTGAACGCTCTGGCATCAAGAAAAAAGACGCCAAGCCCGTCGTTGAAGCGATGCTTGCTGTGCTGGGTGAGGCGATCGGAAGCGGGCGCGAATTGAATCTGCAACCGCTGGGGAAACTGCGCATCAACCGGAGCGTGGAACGGAGCAACGGCCGGATAATTGTGTGCAAGCTGCGGCAGAGCACAGCCATGGGTGAAAATTCGTCCGAAGAGGATAATACTGGCACAGATCCCCTTGCAGCGGACGAAAGCTGACGGTAAGACCCGGCCTTACGGGTGATTAGCTCAGTGGTAGAGCGCTTCGTTCACATCGAAGATGTCAGGGGTTCAAATCCCTTATCACCCACCATATTCTCCTTTTAAAACAACGGGTTTAGGGGGTTCTAATGCTCTGTATATGTACAGAGCTTCCCAAAGCTCACCTCGATTTCCCAAAATCAGGCATGAGGACGATGGGTTCGTTGTTCATCTGTTCATGCGCGGCGCGCCGAGCGTGGTGCTCTTACATCGCCTTGGAGGGCGGGGCGAGCAGGCTTTGAACATGCTCGATCCCGCCTTTCGGGGCTGTTGGCGACGGCTGACGCGATAATTGTGGCGTTCGTCATGCGCAGCCCGTGAGAGGTCAGGCGCGGATTTTCCTCGTGAAGGTTTCGCCTGATGATCTCTCTGTGCCCACTTTTCGGTCCACAACTTTAGCGATCGGACCTTGACGTAGGGCAGGTCACGCTGGATTTGCGACATCAATCCGCTCAGCCGTTTTGGGCAACAAAGGCGGCATCCGCCGGCCATGGGTCACTTTCGGGAAGACGATTTTACCAACATAGCTTCCGACCAGGCCTCTCTGCAGATCTGGCCTTTCAGCAGATCTGGCCGCTCAGCAGATCAGGGCCCGACAGACCAATGCCGTTTCACCGGAGGCAATGGCCAGGCGATATTTTTCAAATCTCGCCGCGATGTCTTCATGCCTTGGATACCAATTTTCCGACCAGGCCTCTGTCTCTGGTGTCGGTCGCGAAACATGCAAAAGCGCCAACAGGCTTAGTCGCCCACAACTGGACAGTCTGACCAGCCTGTCATCTCCCGCCGCACAAAATAATGCCTGGCTGTGGAACACGCCATGGCAAAATTCGGTGCAGAGTATGCGTTGCAGGTGTGCCCTTGAAACAGCGGGTCGTGCAACCAAGTCGACACAGTAATGTCGTCGCGGTCTGCCGTTCAGGATGGCTCTTTCAAGTAACTGTTCCATCGGCCGTATCACCTCCGAGCAGATCAGGAAAAGACTTTGCGAAAGGCGTCCTTTTTCAGGATCTTGCCGCCCCGAAAGGCAAAAATATCGCAGCCGCGAATATCCACCTCTTGGCCGTCACTCTGCTCGGTAAAGGACCATTCGCTGATGGCCTCTTGGCCAAAAATCACTGTTGCCCCTTCCTGGCGTTTGCCTGTGTCATGCGCCAGCATATTGGCGAAACCGCGCCGCACCTCGTCAATGCCGCGAAACGTCTGCCCCGGTTCCGGGCCAACCGAGGCGGCATAGACGCAATCGGGATGGATGTAGCGCATCAGGGTGTCCAGATCCTTGTTGGTCCAGGCCTGGCTGAAGGTCGCTAAATCATCATAGGTCATATCAATTCCTTTGGTCAGGGAGAAAGGCTTTGGTTGAGCTGTGCCAGGCATGTAAATGCCCAGCGTGCCTTGTCTTCCGGCAAAGCAAAGCAAATGCGGATCGCAGTGCGATTATAAATCCCGAACTTGTCCCCCGGTTCTACCAGGATGCCGTGTTGGTCACGCAAACGAGCGGCTAGGTCGCGGCTGTCCAATGGGCAATCTGGAAATTCAACCCAGAAGGCCGGCGTCGCAATTGGGTTGGAGATCTTTAGGCGGCTTCCGCTCAGAAAGGATCGGCCCCGGTCGCGGGCGCGGCGGAGAAAGCGGCGTTGTGATGTTTGAAGGGTGGAGACCTGCAACGGGCCGGTACCGGGAACCGCCGACTGGCTCACTTGGCTGGCGCCCAGCGTCAGATCTTGGTGAACCTCCACTATTTGTTGCAACAGATTTTGCGGCGCGGTCAAATACCCCAACCGGGCGCCCGCCAACCCACGCCCCTTTGACAGGCTGAAAACCTGTACCGCCCCTGGCACCACCCTGGCACCACCCTTGATGGCGTCGGTGTCAAACACCAGCCCGCGATAGGTTTCATCCAAAATCGGTTGAATTCCAGCGGTTAGCGCAGCAGCACATAGTTCCGAGACAGTGCCATCGGGGATAAGCGTTCCAAGCGGGTTGCCAGGGTTTGCGATGACGATTGCGCCGCCTTTGACGGCCTGCTTAATGGCGGTTCGAATGCTGACTTCGGCCGGTTCCTGAAGCGACATGTCATACGTTTTATGGGCAATTTTCAAATGTTTTACCGCCCGGTGATATCCTGGAAAGCCGGGCCGTGGGATCAGGATTGGCCCAGAGGCTTGCAACACGGCAAAGGTGCTGACCAACGCCATGGAGGCGCCTGCCGTTACCGCAACTGGCGGCATCCCGTCTAGGCCTGCGGACAGGCGCGCCCGCAACTCTGGGTCGCCGTAGCGGTCTGGGTATGCCACCGGGTTGGACATCTTGCCATCACAGGATGGCCAGAAATCCACGTCGGGGTGTACCACACCAATTGAGAGATCGATCAATGTGTCAGGGGGCGTCACAGCAGCTGCCTCGCCTCAAAAGAGTTGATTTGACCCCATCGCACCGGGATGTTCGCGGTGGGGTCTGGTTGCTCTGGTCAGGCGATAACGGGGTGTAACTCAGTGTCGGCATCGCCTAAGGCAGTCGCCGGGTCAGCACTGTCAGCGGGTTCAAAGGCCTTTGAGGCGATTTCCGCCGCGCGGAGTGACATCAGGCTGATTGATCCGGCATCCCCCATTCCATGGGTCACTTCGCAAAGCCCGTTCATCAAAATCTTTCCGGGAGCTTCTGGCGTCAGAGCAAGGTCGTATTTCCGCCCGACCGACACCGCGCCTCTTTCAAGCTGCAAAAGATGTTGCAATGGTTGCAGCAGGTTGGGTATCTTTTGGTTGTGCGGATGCGGCCCATAGTTGACAAATCCGGTCGCCAAAATCACCCCGTCATAGGCCTTGTCGAAGGTCCGGGTGTGCATTCTGTCGTTGATGGTGATTTCAATTTTGCCGCCCTTGTCACGGACGTTGTTGATCTCTGAAAGCCGGTGGAGTTCCAGTTTATTGCGACCAGCCAACTTATCATAATAAATTTGCTGGTAGATTTCTTGGATGACGTCTTCGTCGGCCGTGCCGTAGTTGGTGCCGTAAACGTCGCGATCTATCCGACGTTTCATCGCCTCTGAGGAATTGAAGTAGAGATCCGTGAACTCTGGGAAATAGATTTCGCTGACAAAGGGCGTGGTATCCTTGAGGGGGAATCCGAAGCGTCGCATGATCACATCGACTTCGACCTGCGGGTGCATCTTGGTGAGGTGCAACACTATCTCGGCCGCGGTTTGGCTGCTGCCCACGATGGCAATACGTTTGGCGTTGCCGGCAACCATGGCATCTATTGACGAGTTGTATTTGGTGAAGTGGATGCAGTTGGGGTTCGTGATGTCCTGAAATTGTTCAGGGATTTGTGGCGGGCGCCCGGTTCCCAGCACCACATGCCGCGCCAGTAGCTCAGGTCCATTGTCGCATTTGATCGCATAGTGGTCACCGCGAGGTTCAATCCCGGTTACCCAAGTGCCGCCAATGAAATGATCACGGAAATTCTCTGCCACCCAGGCAATGTAGTTTGCAAAATCAGGCCGCAGCGGCATGCTCATGTTCAGGTTCAATTGGGTCCAGAACAGACCATTCTCATGAAGATAATTGAGGAAACTGTAGCGGCTGCGTGGATTGCGCGGCGTGGCCAGATCGCGATGAGGCGAGTTTTGAATGTTTGAATACACATCCAGCGCGTTTTCAAACAGCATTTCATTCTGCCAGACAATCTGCTTTTGACTGTCGACAAAGCGAAAGCTTTTGTCTGGGTGCAATTCTTCCAGTGCGATTGCCAGAGCGATGTTGGCGGGTCCGAAGCCGATGCCGACAATGTCATAGATTTCCGTCGATGGGTGAGAGCGTTTCATAGATTTTCTTCCCAATTGTTAGAGTTATGCATTTGCTAAAATCGGTTGTGACAGGGTCGCCTGCAGAGCCGCCTCAATGCGGCCAATACCATCAAGCATGTCGGCTTCGGAGATCGTCAGGGGTGGCAGTAATTTCAGAACTTCACCCTTGGGGCCACAGGTTTCGATAATCAGGCCTGCTGCGAAACAGCGGGCACGCACCGCCTCGGCGAGGGCTCCGTCGCGCAGATCAATGCCCTGCATAAAACCCCGCCCCTTGGTGTGAAAACCATAGCGATGTGCCAGCGTTGAAAGCTCTGAGTGCAGCATTTCTATCTTGCTGTTCAAACGCTGGGCAAATGTGTCGTCTGCCCAATAGTGTTCAAGTGCTACCCGGGCTGTCACAAAGGCAAAATTGTTGCCTCTGAAGGTGCCGTTGTGTTCTCCGGGCAGCCAGTGGTCCAGTTCGGGCTTGATCAGCACCATGGACATCGGCAGGCCAAACCCGCTTAGCGCCTTGGCCATGGTAATCATATCCGGCTCTATCCCCATGTGTTCGAAGGAAAAGAATGTTCCGGACCGGCCGCAGCCCGCCTGGATGTCGTCTATGATAACTAGAATATCATTGCGTTTGGCCACTGTGGCCAGCTTGCGAATCCAGGGCGCGGAGGCATGGTTCAGGCCGCCTTCGCCTTGAACGGTTTCAAGGATAATCGCCGCCGGTTTATCGCAGCCACTGGAGGGGTCTTCGAGCATTTTTTGGAGCAATTCACATGTATCTGTACCGGCCCCGAGATAGCCGTCGTAAGGGAACCGGCTGACCTGGCTTAAGAGTGAAGCAGAGGCAGCGCGGTGATGGCTGTTTCCAGTCAAGGCCAATGCCCCAAGTGTGCAGCCGTGAAACCCATTGGTGAAGGCGATTACATTGGTGCGCCCAGTGATCTTGCGGGCAAGCTTTATCGCGGCCTCGACTGCATTGGCGCCTGTGGGCCCGGTGAACTGTAGCCGGTAGTTCATTTCACGCGGTCTGAGGATAAGGGAGTCGAAGGCATCGATGAATTGCGACTTTGAGCGGGTATGCATGTCCATCGACATCGCGATACCGCCCGACTGAATGTAACCCAGCAAGGCGTCTTGCAGCACTGGGTTATTGTGGCCATAGTTCAGCGCCCCACAGCCGCTTAAGAAATCCAGGTATTCTGCCCCCTGTAAACTATACATATGCGCACCGGCAGCGCGCTCGAAAACCGTCGTATAGGACCGGCAATAGCTCCTGACTTCGGATTCAATTTGATGATTCATTGTGGTCCCCCAAACAAATACCCATCCTTGCGCAATAATTCTCGATTGCTCCGCTAGATCGAGGCAGAGCTCAGCCAAGATAGGCAAGCGCGGGTCGGTCACTCATGAAAGTTTGCCGTCAATGTCGGGAATGGCATTGCAATTCGACGGCATGAAAAATTAAACTGACATATTTAACAACCTTAGGTTTAGCCCGACCGAAAAGTAATTGCAATGTAAGTTTGCGTTATTGAATGACTGCCGGTTGACGCCGGTAGTTTCGCGTTTGGAGGGCAACTCCAGATACTGAAGATGGGCTGGTTGCCGCCTTCTCAGTGACGGCACCGAAATGTGCCAAGATGGCGGTCTGAGGACCACAAAGTGGAGAGGGCGCCAAGAACCTGACGCGGCGAAGCGCTGCGACCAGAAATGCGTCTCGACGAACAGAAATCCGAAGACCCTCGCCTCAATTTGATGCGCCGGAGGAGACATAAACGGACGCGATTATTCAGAAGCTGCCTGTACTGATGAGGGCATCGCGTCACGGTTCGCCTCCAGTGCAAATGCTATGGAGGAGATAAAGACCAGCGTCCCGAAGCATGCCATCGCCGCCAGCACCAGTGGAAATTCTCCGACAGAGTGCAAAAAGGCGATGATCGGTATGGCGAAGCCTCCGACGGTGAATCCCATGAAATATCTTAGGCTGAAGGCCTTGGCGCGAAGCTCGCGCGGCACGTATGAGGCAACGATGGCATCGTTGACCACCACCTGACCATAGATCGCGGCCATTGCCATCACCAAACCCATCAACATCAGAGGACCGGTGCTGGTTGCAGCCACGGTGAGGCCGATTGGCTGAAATATGGCCACACAGAGAAATACCATCGGCAAGCTGAAGTTTTCGATCAATCGGCCCAAGGTGACTTGGGTCAGAGCGCCCAGCAGGAAAACGATGGTCGCTAAAGATCCGGTGAGCACAAGCGACAGTTCAGTGCCCAGCCGCTCGTCGACAATTTTTGGTAGGGAGATGGTTGTCATATTGAAGGTCAGGCCGCCCGCCACGATAGCCAGTCCAAAAATTGCCAATAGGGCGATGGGCCGCGCCACCGGCGGGCGCTTTCCTACCTTGGATATTTCCTGATTTTGGCCATCTCCATCGTAAGGTACTAGAATCATGAATAAAATACCGATCCCGATGCAAATCAATCCGGGCACCACAAAGGCGGCCTGCCAGCCAACGGTTGTAGCAATCAGCGCAGTTACCCCAGGTGCGCTGGCGGCGCCGATGTTCCCCCATGCGCCATTCCAGCCAAGTGATCGGCCAGGGTGCTGCGCATGCGTCACGATCATATCCGATCCGATTGGATGGTAGATCGCGGAAAATACGCCCAGAATGAGCAGCCAGATAGCCAGCCCATGCAACGAGGTTTGTGTGGAAACCCCAATACAAGATAACCCATATCCGATAAAGAACACCGCCAACATGTTGCGAGAGCCATAGCGCGCTGCCAGCCAACCAACCGGAAGGGAGCACAGTCCAAAGGCGACAAATGCTCCGGTTGCCAGCGTGATCAGCATCGCATAATCCAGCCCCCTCTCAACCGCGATGGCAATCACCGCAGTTGGATAGATCAGCAGGATGAAATGGTCAAAAGAATGGGCTATATTCACAAATATGATGGTGCGACGGGAGAGGTCGTTTGAGGTCATGATGGCCTATTTCCGCGAACTGATACGATGGGGTGTCGGCATTTTGTCTGGTCACGTGGCGGTCTGTCGGTGATGCACAATCTGCCCGCAGTCAATTCTGGTCCTGCGTCCCGGCACTGACCGACGACTGCGGCCCAGCACCGGCGGCAAGCGGCCTGCGGCAGCCAAATGTTGCTCTGGATGGTCTGCCGTATGAATCCAATGGGCGGTCGTCACGATTGACAGCAGAGCACCGGCAAAACCCAGTCCACTGATCTGATATCCCAACCCGGAAAGAGTGGTGATCATCGGTGCTCCTCACCGGACCGCACATTGACCAACGGACCGCGCATTCCGAGGTCGAACATTAGGTTTTCCTTGGCAGTCTGAGTCGTGGTTTCAAAAGTGGTTTGATCTTTTTTGGGACGGTACAGGAATGTGATGGTAAAATCAACTTGTAGTAGAGAGTAAATCAATTATTATACAACAGCAATCAAGTAAATGATTCGGATTCCCTGTGGGATCTCGTTTTTTCAGCAGGGTTCCATAGAGACCTAAAGAGGTAATTGAAATGACAGAAGAAATTGCTTCCGAAACCCCGGTCAAATCCACCGCACGAAAGATAAGTGCAAAAATCAAGCCAAAGGCCATTGAACCTGAAAGCCCAGAGCAGGATGTGGCTGTGGATAAGTCAAACGTGGTGCCATCGGTCGAAGAAAAAGGGACTGAATTGCCCAGCGAGATTGAGATCGAGAACTTGATCAAGACCTATGTTGTCGCTGCCATGGGGGTGGCCCTGGTGCCTGTACCGATGTTCGACGCTGCGGCCATTATTGCGGTGCAACTGAAAATGGTTCACGGGTTTGCCAAGCTCTATGATGTGGCCTTCAATGAGAAACTGGCCCGCCGCATTATCATCTCGCTGATTGGCGGCGCCGCACCTGTGGCGATCGCCTTGGGCGCGGCCAGCCTGGCCAAATCGGTGCCGTTGGCAGGGACCTTGGCCGGGACCGCAGGCATGGTTGTTCTTGCCGGGGCTATCACCTACGCCATCGGCAAAGTTTTCGCCCGGCACTTTGACAGTGGCGGTGATCTGATTGGCTTCAGCGTTGCCGATATGCGCGCGTTTTTTCTGCGCGAGTTCAAGTTGGGTAAGTCTGTGGCAAAGGATCTTAAGGCCGATAGCGCCACAGCTGAAACGGCAAAGCCGGAACTCGCATAATCTTGGTATTGGCAGGCCCATTTCAGGCCCTGCGCAATACCGTCGCGGGGCCAACTGACTATTTTGGAGGACCTCTTCAGTGGATGTAGCTGATCTGGCGCCCCAAAATGGTGTCGAGACACAGAAAAAACATCGGTTGAGATGGGCCGTTGATTCGGCCGCTAAGGGGCTGCTGGCCTTTCTCGCGATCCTTCTGATCCTCGGCGCGGCACTATATCCTGCCGTTGTTCGCATCGTTCCCGCCGGCTCGGCTGGGGTCGTTTACAAACCGCTCTCCAACGGCACGATCACTGATCGGGTGTTTCAGGAAGGCGTGCACATTAAGTACCCCTGGGACAAGCTATATATCTACGACATCCGTATCCAGACCATCCTGCACGACTTTACCACCCTGACCAACAAAGGCTTGCCGGTGACGTTGAAACTGGCCATCCGCTATCACCCGGAACGCGAACTTGTCGGGTTGTTGCACAAACATATTGGTCCAAACTACGCCGAAGTCATTGTCGTAAATCAGATTGAATCGGTTCTGAGACGGCGGTTGGGACAGGCCGATCCTGAAGAAATTTACACCAACAAGGCTGGCATTTTGACCAGTGTTCTGCAGGAGGCGGGCGAAGAAGCCGGCCAACGCTATGTAAAAATCACTGGGGTGCTCATCCGCGAAGTGGTTCTTCCGCCGCGCGTGGCTGCGGCGGTGGAAGATAAGCTGGTCTATCAACAGCAACTGGATGCCTATGAATTTAGGATCAGGCAACAGCGAAAGGAAGCCGAGCGTCTCAAGATTGAGGCCGGGGGCATTCACGACTATCTTTTCGAGATCAACAAAACACTGAATGACCGGTTAATCACCTGGCAGGGTATCCAGGCGACGCTGGAGCTGGCGGTTTCGAACAATGCCAAAGTCGTGGTGATTGGTGGCAGCCAGAATGGCCTGCCGCTCATTCTTGGTGGGGACACATTTTCAAATACTCCCAAGGGGCCGGCTGCTGTGGATGGGCGCTCGCCTCCGGGCATTTCTTTTACCAATGTCAGGCGCACTGAAACCGTACCGGTTGTCACCGGTCAGCCGCCACGCGCAGAAGTGGCGGACGGTTTGCTGACGGCAGCAGAATTCCTTGAGGCCCCATTCGAGGTGTTACCATGAGCGTAAACAAGTTGCTTTTCTTTATCCTCTGCGTTGGCCTTGGCTTGAATCTGGTGGTCCGCGGCGGTCAGGAAGCTGAGCGCAACAGGCTCGATTTGTCGACCCGACCTCCCGCGATCAATGAGTTGGGGGCCCATAAGACCGTGGCGCTTGGACTGGTTTACAATGGCAACAGCCATCCCCAATTTCGCGAGGGGGTGAACATGGCCGTAGCCGAGGTGAATGCACGCGGTGGCCTACTCGGAAAGCCACTCGGGCTTATTGAAATGGACGAAGCGGCGCTGGACCCTGAGGAAAGAGACCGAAATGTCGTTGCGCGTCAGCTGGTCGAGAACTCCGCCCTGCTTGCGGTAATCGGTCATTCCACTCGGGCCAACGCTGCGCAGGCGGCCATTCTTTATGATGCAAACAGTGTCATATATCTGAACGCTTTGGTGGCGCACAAGACTCTGAGCAATCTCCCCCTTGATTACACTTTCGCCATTATTCCCGACAGCCGGGACATTGGTGAAGGCATCGCGGATGCCATGTCGCAGTTAGGATTGCGTTCGGTGGCGATTGTTAGGGACCCTTCCGACCTCTCCGGCGAAATCGCCATTGCTGCAACAAACAGGGCGGCCTACCGGAAGATCGACATTGCCTTGCAGGTCACCCTGCACCGGCAACAGGCGAGCTATCAGGATCTGTTGACCCGTCTGGATCAAGCCGATGTTGATGCGCTGGTCATCCTGGCAAACCGACAAATGCGCGAGGGCCTGCTGCTGGACGCCGCGCGGCTGCGCTACGATCGGCCGATTCTGCTGGGGCATCCCGAAGGATTTGGCCTAACGGCCAAGGACCGATTTTCAGAGAACCTGGTAATCCTAAAGCCCAGCCTATTTGCCGAGCAAGAGAATGCATACCAAGTGGCGGACTTTCGAAGAGCATTTTTACGCAGCTATGGAGTCACCCCAAATGGCTGGGCCGGTCAGGGTTATGACGCGGTGTTATTGCTGGCAGCCGCGGTAGACGCCGCACAGTCCCTTGATCCATCAGTTGTGGCACCAGCGCTGCGCAACAGCCTGCCCTGGGCAGGCATTACAGTTGGCTATCCTCATATCTCGCCGCAACCGACGGATTATAGTGAATCTTTGACGTTTGTACCGGGCAATACTTTAGCATCTGACATTTTCATTTCTTCCAACCGATAGGTGGCGACATGCCCATAGCAAATCACTTCGTTCTCTGGATTGCGGTAGCTTATCTTTTGACTTGCGGTGTTCTTGGAATCGTCGGCCGCCATCGCAAGCTCGGTGGTTGGGCATATTTTTTCGCTTCGATTTGCCTGACGCCTTTACTTGGGCTTTTGCTATTGATGGCCTCCGACCCGCGCCATCGTCGCGGCTGAGGGTGGCCTGGGGCAGGATTGCGGCATCGCCGGATTGGCATCAGGTGAAATCATCCACCCGATACAAATCGGTTCGGTTGTCAGGGACTGCTGTTGTGAGGCATCTGCGTCGAAAAAATTAGCGGAAACGCACCAAGCTGTTGTTACAGGACCATGATTTTTTGAAAGAAAACCGCCAGTTCCTCAAAGCCATCCAGCGGCAGGACATGGGCGACATGCTGGTCAGGACGGATGATCAGTAGCGCCCCTGTATTGCGGTCGATCCCGCGCATATCAAAAATGTCAGGGGTCTGCTTGAGATCAGGGCAGAAGGCCTTTTCGTAGTCCGTCAGACGGTGGATCCCCTTGGTGGGCAGCAGCAGCTTTGGTAATGTTTCCAGTGTCATAGATTGATGCGGCAACTGGAACACGGCGCGCAGGTCAAAGAGACTGTCGATATCGGCCCCTTTGGGCGTAAAGCGTACCACCGGACTGTCCGGATTAGCGGTCAGAAAGTCGCAAAGCCGGGCAATGCCGCCACCGGGTTGGCCGCTATCCTGCGTCGCTGCAAAGGCGATTAACCGCCACCGGCCATCGGCTTTGAGCGTATGGCCAAGCTGCATCGGCTTGCCGTCACCCAGTCGGATCACCGGGGCTGAGTGGAACCGCATTCCAACTTTGAAACCTGCCGCCAGTGTTTGATGCGTCTGCGGCGCAGTGATGAGAGAGGTTTGATATCGGGTCTCAACTCCTGCGGTATAACGCCCGTGTTTCTGGAAAAACCGCTGGAATTGCGCGGCCTCTGCCGCGTCCTTGGGTTTGGCACTGAAAAGGCGGGCCATATCCCTGTCGAAGTCAATCAATTCCTTGGCTTTGGCGCGGCGTTCTTCCGAGTAGCTGTGCAGCAGAGCGGGGGCTGCCTGGCCACGCAAAACGGCCGCCAGCTTCCACCCCAGATTGAAAGTGTCGGCCATCGACACATTCATACCCTGGCCAGCCTTTGGGCTGTGAGTATGGCAGGCATCACCGGCGATGAAGATATTAGGGTTGCGGCTGCGCCGCTCTCCGTCAGGGACATCGTCAAAGGCATCACAGAGTCGTTGGGCTATTTCATAGGCAGACCACCAGGCGACCTCCTTTACATCCAGCGAATAGGGGGCAAAGATAGCGCGCGCCTTTTCGATCAACATCTCAGACGACACCTTCCTGTCGGCGGCACGTTCATCGCCGTGCAACTCGTCCAGCTCAATATACATTCGGACCATATAGCCGCCTTCGCGCGGGATAATCAGGATGCTGCCCTGATCCGCCGACTGGATGGCCGTTTTCAACCTAATATCCGGGAAATCGGTGATGGCCAGCACGTCCATCACGCCCCAAAGCTGCCGTGCCGAGGTGCCTTTCAGGGCTTGGCCGATGAATGTTCGCACAGTGCTGTGGGCGCCGTCACAGCCAACAACATAGCGGGCGCGAATGATTTCCGTCTCGCGGTCGCCATCAAGGCATCTGAACGTGGCGGTGATGGGATAGTCCGCGTCATCAGATCTGCTTAGCTCTATCAGTTCTCGATTGTAATCTGGTGTCAGTCGATGCGGGCTGTTGTGCATGACCTCAAGGTGGAAATCATGCACCCTTGCCTGGTTGAGGATGACATGGGGCATTTCAGACAGATCCTCGGCGACGTCCTGAATCCGGTCCGCCCGTTGCAGACCTGAGCCACCCTCAAGGGGGCGCCAGAACGCCACCTCATTGACCCAGTAGCCCTCCTTGATCACCTTTTCCGCGAACCCGAAGGCTTGAAACATCTCGATTGACCGGCAAGCGATGCCATCGGCTTGGCCGACTTCCAGCGGTCCCGATTTGCGCTCTGTGATCCGCGTGGTGATCTCGGGAAAGGCAGACAATTGCGCCGCAAGTGTCAGCCCAGCCGGACCACAGCCAACGATCAGAACATCAACGGTTGCTGAACTGGCATCTGTCGCGTCCAGCGCCTTTGCGACAAATGGAACGCCGGGGTGAAAGCCATTCAGATGATACTGCATGTGGGGTTTTCCAGTTTAGTATGTGCGCATATCAAGTAGCAGGCAGGGCGCCGTCGCGTCAATATGATATGTATGCATATCATATTGACGCTCGGCGCGTTTTGCGTCGAACTTGGTGTCCTCTATTTACAGGCCGTTTCATTGGATGTTCCAAGAGACGGATTTGGATGTGAATTTGAATTTCAAATAATTGCCCAACTAAATAGCAATCGTTGACAGATGCAGGGGAAGAGGTCACGGTTGGTTAAATGGCCTGTTTTTTTCGGGAAAAATATGGTGCTTTAAAGTCCGGGGTGCTTCGATTGCCGGACGCAGTCACTTTGTAATGCATTTGAAGACTTGTTTATTGAATAGACAGCTGGCGACAAACGCGCCGGCATTGTCCAATTGGGGAGGGAACAAAATTATGCCTAAAGGTGTCAAACGAAACCGCGGCGGTGATGACGATGGTGACGATGGGGATCGAAAATCAAAACGACTGAAAGAGCAACCTGATGAAGAAACTATTCTAGATCAGTTGAAACCGTTGAAGGCCACTCTGGGAAAGTTTTTGACGGGGGCATCAACTGCTCAGTATCGAGGAGGGGGGGTGAAGATCGGTGGGGCAGCGACACCCGGGCCATTGAAGGCCACCCATAAATTTGAGGTCAATAGAATTGGACGTACCAGTGGATGCCATACATGTGGCAAGGCACCGAATGACGTATGGATATCAGATCACATCCCACCTAAAAATCTAAGTGAAAGTGCCATTTTAAACTATTGGCCAAAATGGAAGAAAGGGTCTTATCGTTTTTTTCCCCACTGCAATACATGCGCCGAGGATCAGAGTAAGCTGGTCAAAAAGTTGAATGCTATTGCTAAGAAGAAGGGTGCATTTCCGGATCTTTCGGCGAAAGAGAAAAAAAATATTCACCATCAGGATTTGTCACTGAGTATTAAAGGGCAAAAGGCTGAAGCGTCTAACAACCAGCGCGATGAGATGCAAGATTTTGGCGATTCGGACGGATGCCATACATGTAAGAAAAAGCTGGCTAGCACTAAGTTCGATGCTGACCATGTTCCGCCCCAAGAATTTGGCACCGCGTATTTTCAGTATGCTTTGAGTGCCTTGAAAATCCGGGTTCCCAAATGGCAGGTGAGACCGCAGTGTAAAACTTGCTCCAGAAGCCAAGGGGATGACGTGAAGCAAATGGGTGTTAAAATTCGGAAAATTCTGACGGAGAACGGACTGTCTGTCTACAAGTAGAAGCGATTAGCCCATATCGTAGATATGGCCCTGATTGGGCCGCCCCGTCAAACCGGCTGTTCCTCAGCCTATGAGGCTGTCGCGGTCAGACCGCAGGGCGGCCAATATCCAATGTGGATTGCGTTGGCCGGGGGGGGAGCCCCCGGACCGCTTTCTGATCCGCCTCAGGCCACCTCCAGCCATGTTTTCATACCAGCCGCCTGATGCCCGAGCATATGGCAATGCAACAACCATTTGCCGGGATTGTCGAAGACGCAGAGAATATCACGGGTGTCACCGGCGTCGACCAGGGTGGTATCCCTGAAGGCTGCCGGATTCCCATCCGCCTCAACTTCGAAAAAGTGGTGGCCATGCAGGTGAATTCCATGTGGGAAACGGGTGTTGTTCACCAATGTTATGCGCGCGGTCTGGCCGCGTTTGAAGCTGTGAAATGGAATGTCAGTTAGTCCCGACTGACCGTTAAGGCCCCAGATGTCAGTCAGCGTATTGCGTGGGCTCATTGCGCCGCCGTCCATGGTGAGCGTCAGGGCCAGCGCATTGTCCAGGTCAGGCTGCGCCACCCTGTTGGCCGGTAGCGGCGGTATGATTGAGGCGACGCGGTGGTTATTGGTGCCTGTACTGGAAATCTCGCCCATAACATAGGGGCCGTCGCGGGTCGGAAAGACAAATTGAACGCCCTGGGGGGAGGTGACATCGGCAATGATATCGGCCCGCTGCGCCGGGGCCAGCACCAGGTCTGCAATGTCCTGAGGCTCGGCCAGCGGCATACCATCCAAAGCGACCAGCTTACCTTGGATGCCAGTCAGATCGATTGGGAACACGCGATCGGTTGCAACATTGATCAGGCGAAGGCGCAGGCGGTCGCCGGTGCGAACTGCACCTTCTGTGGTGATGATCGCGCGGGCAAAATTCCCCAACCGGCCCGCATGGGCCTGGTCATGCGGGCTGTCAAAGTCGGCAGCCAGGACGCCGGTGTCTGACATTCGCCAGTCATCAATCAGAACGGTAATATCGTGATCCACATCCGGTGGATTGGTTTCTTCGACGATCAACGGTCCATATAACCCCTTGGCGACCTGCTCCCATGATCGGTTATGAGAGTGATACCAGAAGGTCCCCGCATCCGGCGCCCGAAAGCGATAGGTGAATGCATCGCCGGACGGGACGACATCCTGGGTCAGTCCCGGCACACCATCCATTGCGTTGTCCGCGCGCAGCCCATGCCAATGCACTGCCGATCCCTGATCGATCTGGTTCAGAAATCTGACATCAAGGAAGCCTCCCTGAGGCAGGCGAAGTTCGGGGCCGGGTGTGGTGCCGTTGTACCCCCACATGGCGGTTTTTGGACTGCCACCTGGTAAGATCTGGGCGCTCACAGATTGTGCAATCAGCTCGAGTGGAGTGGCCGCCCAGCTGAGCTGCGGAGCCAGTATTGCCGCGCAGCCCGCGGTCAGGAATTCACGTCTTTTCATAGTGTTTCTCACATCGGTAATGCCAAAACGCTGGTCAGGGTCGCGGTCGCAACCAAGACAGCGGTGATGACAGTGATTTCCAGTTCAATGGAGCGGGCAAGGTGAGCCGCCGCCTTTTGATTTCCGGCTTGCATGGCTGGAATAAAGCGGAGTTTGTTGGCGGCTGCCAATCCTAGCAGCAGCGCGACCAAGGTCACTTTGCCGACAAGCGCCAAGCCATAAGCGGTTGTGAAGATCAGCGAGAGCGTCCCCAGGATCAACCAGGCCATCAGCCCTCCGGCCAGCACCAGCACGGCGACAATACCCGATGCCATGACACCAAATTTATCGCCGAAATTTGCGGCGACCGCCAAATATTCGGGATCGCGGGCCAGCCAGCGCAGCGGGGCAAGTATGCCAACCCAAAACGAAACGCCAAGCAGATGCAGCAGCAGCAGCAGGCGTATACCGGTTTGCTCCTGGTCCGGGATGTGGCCAATCTGCGTAAACGACCACAGGGCAATAAGGCCGCCAGCCAGGCTGACCCATGCCCCGATCACAGGCAGGTACAGGCCGATACTGATCACGATGATGCCGGCCAACCGGTAGGTGAACGCCTCTCCCACCGAGGTGCCCCACAAAAGGCCAAGCATTTCGCGGTCAACCATACCTGCGATGTCGCCTGTTAGGGCCGCTCCGCGTAGCAGAAAACCAATGATGGCGGCGGTGACTGCGACGCCAGCCAGACCAAGCGAAAAGCGCCGCAGGCGCGCATCAAGACACTTGACGTAGTCCCAAAAGATGAGGCGGATCATGGCGATCCCCGTGGCCCCGGTAATCCCGGCGTAGAGTAGCAACTTTGCCAATATCGATGCGCTTTCCCAAATGTCCGGCATGCTCAATTCACCTCAAAGGTGAAATCGCCCTGCATGGCGTGACCGTCCATGCCCAAGCCCCGCCATTCGATGTGGTAGGTGCCGTCGCCCATGTCTGGTAGCGGCAGCGTAAAGATCCGCTCAAAATCGGTCTGCCCAACAAGATCAACAGGCACCGCCGGATCGTTGTCGTGGGTCACTTTCACCTTGGTCAATCGAATGTTCTTTGCAAAGTCGAAGCCGATCTGGGCCGGAACATCGGCAAGCTCAGCATGGTTGGACGGCGTTGTCGTGCTGACCTTTGAATGGGCAGATGCCCCCGAGGCAAGCAAGGCGGAAACGATCATTGTGATGATGATTTTCATGGTGATACCTCAGTGGATTCCGTTGGCACGTTGTAACGTGCGAATATAGGCGACGACCATGGTGACATCGCCACGGGTCAGACCCTGGACCGGTGGCATATCTCCAAATGGCCAGTGATGGCTTTTGACGCCAAGTTTGGCGGCGCGTTGGAACGCCTCATCCGCATGGTGACTGGGTTCATAGATCTTATGCACCAGCGGTGGTGCCAGACCGTTGGTGCCTGCTGCGTTTTCGCCATGACAAGAGGCGCATGCCTTGTCAAAAATAGCCTTGCCAATCGCCGCATTGCCATCGATCAGCGGGCTTTGCACGGCGGCAATTGCGCCGCCCGCGACGGCCTCACTGGTGGTCTGTGGCTGCGGGGTTGTGGTCTGCCAGACAGCAAACAGGGTGAGGGCGAAAAACGCGCTGCCAGCGAGCACGGTATATTTTCGTTTCATATAGTGTTCCCAACATGGGTATGGACTGGAAAAGTGCGTTTGCTGGTCGGCAGCGACGCCGAATGCAACCGCACCCAAGTTTGGCCGAACAGCAAACGCACGGCAATTCAGTCTCAGGAGGTTGGTGGCCGGTCTGGGGCTTCGATCTGGTTCACATGATGCAGATCCCGTTTGAAACGCGCCTGGATTAGGTCGAAGTGAACCATGCTGGCAGATATCTGAGGTGTCAAAATGGTCAATCCCAGGCACATGTGTACCTTGCATTTATCGTGCTCACCGCCTGCATAGTCAGAGGGTATCTGATGCGGGGAGGTGTCGATGGTACCATTTGTGGTCGGATTGGCCTCAGCGAGCATCGACATGTGCTCTGCGCAGTGGCCCGCGTCTCTATCCATGGCCAGCGCAAAAGCGGTTGTGCCGAGCCCCGTTGTCAGGATCAGCAAACCGATTGCAAGGGGCGAGAGTATGCGCTTCAGCATGTCCATTGGTTTTTGCTAGGGCTTTTTAATTTCGCGATCAACCTTTAACGGCCACTGGTGGTGTTTGACCGTATCACAATTGCGTAGATCCTCAATCGCCCCGAATTTGTTGCAGAGCCTCACCCCAAGTCAGCAGCCGTTTGCGCCGGGACTGGGGGCTGCCACAGACCCGGCGCAGAGCTCAGATGATATGTTACCGACCGGGAGACCGCCTTTCACGGGGCCTCAGTTCGCGTAGGGATCATTTTCGCCGTCGAGGATGGCTTTCAACTCCGCCAAATGGCGCTCGGATTGATCTGGATAGTCTTCCAGCTCCTGCGCCACTTTTTCAGCGACCTCATCGCTGAGTACCCGCAGCTTTTGGCCGGTTTGCAGCGCCCGAATATAGGTCTCAGCGGCACGTTCAAAATAGTAAAGCCGGTTAAAGGTGTCGGCCACAGTATCGCCGATGACCAGCACACCGTGATTGCCCATGATCATCACCTTGATCTTGGGGTCTGTTAACAATCCGGCACAGCGCTGGCCTTCACTTTCAAACGCAAGACCGCCGTATTCCTCGTCCACCACATGCCGCCGGAAAAATATCGCGGAATTCTGATCGATTGGTGGCAATGTGCTATCCGCAAGTGAGGCGAGAACCGTTGCATGAATAGAGTGCACATGCATCACACAGCGGGCCTGTGGGCAAAGCCGGTGTATCGACCCGTGCAATCCCCAGGCCGTTTCATCTGGCGCACCCGGACGGTCCATCGTGTTCGGATCGTTTGCGTCCAGCAGCAACATATCGGACGCCTTTATCCGGCTGAAATGCATCTGGTTTGGGTTCATCAGGAACTGCGAGCCATCGTCATTCACCGCCAGGCTAAAGTGGTTGGCAACCGCTTCGTGCATATTGAGCCGCGCTGTCCAGCGAAAGGTGGCGGCCAGGTCAACGCGTTCGTTCCAATGGGCTAGGTTGGGTTGCGTGGTTGCGGAAGGTGTTGACATCAAAGCTCTCTCTCTGTCCGGCATTCCCCAAATGGAACGCCCTGTGCCCAAGTTGAAACTGATGGAGGCTTGGAGCAAGCGAATTAGGCAGCCAGGGTATTGTTTTTTCAACCATTGCATTTGATCTTTGAGGGCAGGCCAGTAGGCACCGCCTTGGGCTGGCGTTCTTCCTCAATCTCACCGGCATCGCCTGGGTCGCCTTGGTTGGTCATGTCCGATCCGGGATCGTGATGTTTGACGCATTGACCTTGCCGACCGGGGCGAACAATTATGCGGCCATGAACATGTCTTTGAAAATAACCCGCCTGCCGCGCGCCTTTGATGTCGACCTGGGGGCTGAAGCCAAAGCATTGGTTCCTGCGCTGGGCGGCGAAATGGCGGCCCTCATCAGTGGTGCGGCCGGGTCCAGTCCTTTTCTGAAAGAGCTGATAGGGCGCGAATCGGGCTGGCTGGACCAGGCATTGGCAGACCCCGAGGCGGCGATGGCACAGGTGTTTGACGTCTGCCGGACTTTGCCGTTCGATCAGATAAAGCCGGGATTGCGGCAAGCCAAGCGGCGGGTTGCGCTGCTGACGGCGCTGGCCGATCTCAGCGGTGGGTGGAGCCTGGAGCAGGTCACCCGGGTTTTGGCCGAGTTTGGCGCCTTGGCGGCGGATGTGGCGATCAAGGCCGAAATCGCGGCTTTGATCCGGCGCAACAAATTGCCGGGAATGACTGAAGACGACATCGCCACTGCGGGCGGGCTGAGTATTCTGGCCATGGGCAAGATGGGGGCGTATGAGCTGAACTACAGCTCTGATATCGACCTGATATGCCTGTTTGATGAAACCCGGTTTGACCCGGATGATTTCCAACAGGCCCGGCAGGGCATGGTGCGTGCCACCCGCAATATGTGCGCGACGCTTAGCGACAGAACGGCCGATGGCTATGTATTTCGCACCGACCTTCGGCTGCGCCCCGATCCTTCGGTCACCCCGGTTTGCCTGGCGATGGAGGCGGCGGAACGGTATTATGAAAGTCTGGGGCGCACCTGGGAACGCACCGCCTATATCAAAGCACGCGCCTGTGCCGGTGATATCGCGGCCGGAGAGCGGTTTCTCAAAACTCTGAAACCTTTTGTCTGGCGTCGCCATCTGGACTTTGCCGCCATTCAGGACGCCCATGAAATGCGGCTCCGAATTCGCGAGAACAAGGGGGTCGGTGGCCCGATCGAAGTTCCCGGTCATGATATGAAACTGGGCCGTGGCGGCATTCGCGAGATTGAGTTTTTCACCCAGACCCGGCAGTTGATCGCCGGCGGTCGCGACGAGAGCCTGCGCTTGCGGGGCACCGTCGAGGGGCTGGCCGCTTTGGCAAATCGTAACTGGGTCCCCAGCGACGCTGCGGCAAAACTGACTGAACATTACCGCGCCCACCGCGAGGTCGAGCATCGCATCCAGATGATCCATGATGCGCAGACCCATCGGATGCCAAAAACCGAGGAAGGCCTGGCGCGGGTCGCCTGCCTGATGGATCTTGAACCGGCGGCTCTGATCCGTCAGGTCAAATCGAGGCTGACCGAGGTCCATGAGCTGACCGAAGACTTCTTTGCGCCGGACAGTGGAACCGGCGCTGTGCCTGTGCTGTCGCAGGAGTTGGACGGTGATATCATTGCGCGCTGGCCAACCTATCCGGCGTTGCGGTCGGTGCGGGGCGCGCGGATTTTTGAACGCCTTAAGCCTGAACTGCTGGCCCGGTTGAGCAAAACCGCAAAACCATCTGAGGCGCTGATGGCGCTGGATGGATTTCTGGCTGGCTTGCCTGCCGGGGTGCAACTGTTTTCCCTGCTCGAGGCCAATCCGCAACTGATTGATCTACTGGTGGATATTGCCGGTACATCGCCGGCGCTGGCCAGTCACCTGTCGCGCAATTCGGGGGTGTTTGACGCGGTGATTGGCGGCTCTTTCTTTGATGACTGGCCGGGCACGGCAAGCTTGCAGGCCGATCTGGCCTCCAGGCTGGCGCAAGAGATGGATTATGAGGCGCGGCTGGACGGTGCGCGGCGCTGGTGCAAGGAATGGCATTTTCGCATTGGTGTGCATTTTTTACGTGGCCTGACCAACGCCCAGGAGGCCGGCGTGCAATATGCGCAACTGGCCGAGGCGGTGATCGCTGCCTTATGCCCTGTGGTGATCGCTCAGTTTGGAACCAAGCACGGCCCGCCCCCGGGGCGCGGCGCTGCGGTATTGGCGATGGGATCGCTGGGCTCTGAGAGGATCAATGCGCAATCCGATCTGGACATTATTGTGATTTATGACCCGCTGGACGAGGACATGTCACAGGGCAAGCGACCACTGGCCACACGTCCCTATTATGCGCGTCTGACCCAGGCTTTGATTACTGCACTGACCGCGCCGATGGCGCAGGGGCGTTTGTACGAGGTCGACATGCGGTTGCGACCTTCGGGATCAAAGGGGCCGGTGGCAACCAGCTGGTCCAGTTTCACCCATTATCAACAGAATGAGGCCTGGGTTTGGGAACATCTGGCCCTGACCCGCGCCCGGGTGGTGGCTGGGTCGGCGGAATTGGCCCAGGATATCGAGGCGTTTCGCACCGAGGTTCTGACTGCCCCGCGCGACCGGCTCAAAATCCTGAGCGAGATGGCACAGATGCGGGTGCGGCTGGCGGCGGCAAAAACACCAGAGGGCGTTTGGGATGCCAAGGTTGGTGGCGGCCGGATGATGGATGTCGAGCTGACATCGCAAGTTGGTGCCTTGCTGGAAGGCAGCACAGCACAGAAAGTTGGGGCGGGTTTGCAGGCAACCGTCGCAAGTGGCTGGCTGGATGTCGCGGAGGCGACATATTTGCACAGTAGCTATGATTTATTCTGGTCCGTACAGACCGCCGCAAGGCTGTTGTCCAGCACCGGGATAGAGATTGATAATCTGGGCGAGGGCGGTGCACAGTTTTTGTGCCGCAGCACCGGATTTGACCGTCTGGCGGACCTGCAGGATGATTTGGAACAAAGGTATGAGGCCTGCAATACACTGATTGCAAAGGCCCTGAAACGAGAAGGTGCAGATCGTGGCCAGGATTGAATTGGACCCAAAGTCTTTGATGTTTGAGGCTTATCACATCGACGGAATAAAGTCGGCCGAGTGTCGCAGCATCTTTCTTGACTGGGCCTTGAGCCTGCCAGGCGGCCAGGACAGTGCCACGGCGATCCAGGTCATCCTGGATATGTATGGCGCTGCGAACCCGGATCACCCGATGAGTGTGGTGTTGCAGCAGGGGCTGGAGGCTGTGGTCAATCCCAAGCGCCGTGGCGGTTGGCGCGGGCGCAAGCGGGACTGATGGCCCCCGCGAAACCCGGCAGCCGCCTGTTAACAAATGTAAACAGGCGGCTGCCGAACCCCCTTAATTTAACAGCGATGGGGTGGGGGCCGCGTCAATATTCATTAACATATCGCGAAATTGAGCTAAATTTGCCTAAATGCTGCCGCGTTTGGGCGCGACCTTGCAGAGGACCTCTCAGACCGGGACATTCCGGTCGCCGCAAGGAGCAACCCGATGACTATCCTTCGTAAACTGATGCTGCTCACTCTTGGATTGACCGTTTCGGCCTGTGCCTCGGTGGAGGTGCCAACACGTAACGCGCCGTTTGAAGCCCTTCCCGATGGGCAGGTGAGCACGCCACAGGGATATGAGATCCGCGAGCAGACCGCGCCGCTGTGGAAGCCCACAGGGGGGAGGCCAGCGGTCACCGACGTGACCCCTGTTGTTGCGGTGGTTTCTTTTGGCGGCGCTGAATTTGCGGCGCGGCAGGTGCCTGTGCAAGTGACTTCGGTGCAGGTCCGCGTGCCCCGCGCGTTAAAGGTCTCCGAGGCCAATCGCTATCTTCCACATGGTGATATTGTCTGGCGTGAAGATCCACTTGGCGACCGCTACGCCCAGGTGCAAACAATTGTGCAGAGTGCAATGGACCGCGGCGTTGCCGGGCTTGACGGACCGGTGCCAGTGGTTGTGGACATAGAGATCACAAAGTTCCATGCTTTAACCGAAAAGGCCCGTTATACCACTGGTGGCCGCCATGGGATCTCATTTGAGATGGCTGTGAGACATGCGGAAACCGGCGCATTGCTGTTGCCCCTGCGCAGCGTCCGGGCAGACCTCAACGCCTTTGGCGGCCAGCAAGCCCTGGTCGCGATGGCCTCTGGCCAGACCCAAAAAGTGCGGATCACCGAGCATCTGGCAGCCGTGATTCGGCGCGAGCTGACCAAGCCCGAGGGCTACCAAAACGCCAGCGCAGAGTTTGTTCAGATGCTCTACAACTTCTAGCGCCCCCCATTGGGGCCTTTCCCTGAACCAGTGATACCGCTAAGAGGAGGCCATGACAGCCTCCTCTTCTGCGTCCCAGCGCGCCCGCGTCCGTATGAAACCCAAATCCAATGCCCGCGCCATCCGGCACGGGTTTCCTTGGGTCTTTGCCAACGAGCTGGTCACTGACCGGCGCACCCGTAAGTTGGTCCCTGGTGCCCTGGCGGTGCTAGAGGACGAGGTGCAGACCCCGATGGGGCTGGTGACGGTGAACCCCGACAGCAAAATCATCGCCCGGATGCTGGACCGCAACCCCGATGCTGAGCTGAATCTGGCTTGGTTCGAAGCCCGCCTGACCCGTGCGCTGCAAATGCGCGAACAACTGTTCGACGCGCCGTTCTATCGCCTGGTCCATGCTGAATCCGACGGGCTGCCCGGTGTGGTGATCGACCGCTTTGGCTCGGCCTGCGTGCTGCAACCCAACGCCGCCTGGGCCGAGGCCCATCTGGAGCTGCTGACGCAGGCGCTGATCAATGTTACCGGCGTTGAGGTGGTGCTGAAAAATGCCGCCGGCCGCACCCGCAGCCTTGAGGGGCTGGATGATGTGAATATGGTGCTGCACGGCACCGCCCCCGAGGCTCCGGTTGTGGTGCAGATGAACGGCGCCAGCTATATGGCGGATCTCACCGGCGGTCAGAAAACCGGCCTGTTCTACGACCAGCGACCCAACCATGCCTTTGCCGCGCGACTGGCGTCGCCCGGTGCGCGGGTGCTGGATGTGTTTTCCCATGTTGGCGGCTTTGGTCTGGCGATGCTGGCCGCGGGTGCCGGTTCGGCGCTCTGTGTCGACGGCTCGGCCCCGGCTCTGGCGCTGGCTGAACAGGGCGCTGCCGCCAGTGGTTTGGGCGACCAGCTCACCACCCGTCAGGGCGATGCCTTCGACACGCTGGCCGCTCTGGCCACCGAGGGTGAGATGTTCGACGTGGTGATCTGTGATCCGCCCTCATTTGCGCCATCAAAACCGACGCTAGAGGCGGGCCTGCGCGCCTATGAACGCATCGCCAAACTGGCGGCACCGCTGGTCAAACCCGGCGGCTACCTTGGCCTGTGTTCCTGCAGCCATGCCGCCGACCTCAGCAAATTCCGCGGCGCATCGGCACGGGGCATCGGCCGCGCCGGTCGCTCGGCACAACTGATCCGCACCGGTTTTGCCGGACCGGATCATCCGCAATTGCCACAATTGGCCGAAAGCGGTTATCTGAAATCCGTGTTCTTCCGGCTCGACTAAGATAGGGCCCGGTGAAACTGCTGCTGGATACCTGTGTGCTTTACCCCACGGTGATGCGCGAGATGCTGTTGGGCGCGGCCCGGCTGGGGCATTTCGTGCCGCTGTGGTCGACCCGGATCTTGGGCGAGTGGGAGCGCGCAGCGGTGAAGCTGGGCCCCGCAGGCGCAGCGCAGGCCAGCGCCGAGATTGTCCTGATCCGGGCCAACTGGCCACAGGCGGAACTGCCCCCGGCGCCGGGGTTAGAGTCCCGCCTGTGGCTGCCGGACGCTGGGGATATTCACGTGCTGGCAGTGGCAATCTCGGGCTCGGCGGATGCCATTGTGACGATGAACAACAAGGACTTCCCGCGCAATATTCTGGCCGACGAAGGTTTGAAGCGTCTTGGCCCCGACGCGCTGCTCTATGACCTATGGTTGAACGATAACAGCGGGCTAGAGCAATTGGGCCAGCGCGTGTTGGCAGTGGCAAATCGCCTGTCTGGCCAGAAATGGCAGATCCGCCCCTTGTTGAAAAAGGCCCGGTTGCCGCGCCTGGCCAAAGCACTGGCCGGCTAAAAAATCCGCTGGCTTCATCTGGCCAAAAATATCCCAGGGGTGAATTGGCCGTATGGCCAAGAGGGGGCAGCGCCCCCAATTATCTCTCGCTGATGTCCCTAGGACCGGGTCCACTTTCCCTGCAACCGATCCAAGGCCTCTATCCGGTCCTCGGTTTTTGGATGGCTCATCAGCCAGGCGGGGGCCATGCCGGCGCGGCTTTGCGTCAAAGCTTCCAGCTTGCGAAACAGGGTCTTTTGCGGCTCAACCCCGATCCCCGACTTGATCAGCAGCGCCGCTGCATATTCATCCGCCTCATATTCATCGCCGCGCGACAGCCGGGCTGCAATCAGGGTTGTCAGCATGCCGGCAATCCAGGGGCCAATAAAGGGGATGTAGCGACCCAGAACCATCATCAGCGCCGTGCGCAGGGCGTTCTGGCCCGAAAAATCGATCATGCGTCGCTTGGCATGCCCCAGAGCCACATGGCCCAGCTCATGGGCAATCACCGATGCCAGCTCCTCGGCGCTGACCTCACCGTTCTGATATTTGCGATAAAATCCGCGGGTGATGAAAATCCGGCCATCCGGTGCGGCCAGCCCGTTGACCGGGTCAATCTCGTAGATAAACACCGGAATGCGCGAAATCTCCAGCGCGGCGGCCATTCGGTCTGTCAGCGCTTTCATTTTACGGTCGGCCAGTTCGGTCGATTTTGCATCCAAATCCTTATGGGTGCGCCAGATTGATATCCGGTACATGACAAGGCCATAGGCAATGGCCAGTAGAATTGGGGCAAGACGCAACATGGCTTAGATATGGGCTGTGGCCGCGCGTTGAACAAGAGAGAAAGACGCAGAGGTGATGCTGGGGGCGCCAAATATCTATCAACGGGTAGATCTAAGACCCTGCCGAGATCCTGGCATCGCGGGTCAGCGGGTCAGTTCTTTCATGCCCTTTTCCAGCCCTGACAGGGTCATCGGCACCATTTGGTCGGCAAAGATCTCGCGCATCATTTTGATCGAATGGGTGTGATCCCAATATTTCTCGGGCAGCGGATTGATCCACAGGTTGGAGGACCAGCGGTCGCGTGCGCGCTGTAGCCAGACCTGACCGGCCTCGGGGTTCCAGTGTTCATTGGCGCCGCCGGGATAGGCGATTTCATATGGGCTCATCGAGGCATCGCCGACAAAAATGCATTTGTAGTCTGGGCCATAGGTGCGCAGCACCTCGTGGGTCGGGATCTGCGCATCCCAGCGCCGGGCATTATCGCGCCAGACACCTTCATACAGGCAATTGTGGAAATAGTAGTATTCCAGATGCTTGAACTCGCTACGCGCGGCGGAAAACAACTCTTCCACCACCTTGATATGCGGATCCATCGAGCCACCTACGTCCAGGAACAGCAGCACTTTGACAGCGTTGTGGCGCTCGGGGCGGGTCTTGACGTCCAGGTACCCATGTTCAGCGGTGGAGCGAATGGTATTGTCGAGATCCAGCTCTTCATGGGCGCCCTGACGCACCCAGCGCCGCAGGCGTTTCAGCGCCACCTTGATGTTGCGGGTGCCCAGTTCGACGTCGCCGTCCAGATTTCTGAATTCGCGTTTGTCCCAGACCTTGACCGCGCGTTGGTGGCGGCTTTCTTTCTGGCCGATGCGCACGCCCTCGGGGTTGTAGCCATAGGCGCCAAAGGGAGAGGTTCCGGCGGTGCCGACCCACTTGCTGCCGCCCTGATGGCGTCCTTCTTGTTCTTTAAGGCGCTGTTTCAGGGTTTCCATCAGCTTGTCAAAGCCACCCAGCGCCTCGATCTCGGCGCGCTCTTCCTCTGACATGTGTTTCTCCGCCATTTTGCGGAGCCACTCTTCGGGGATGTCGACAGCATCCATCACGGCCTGCGCCGGGATCGCCTCTAGCCCTTTAAACGTGGCGGAAAAGGCGCGGTCGAACTTGTCGATATTGCGCTCATCCTTGACCATGGATGCGCGGGCCAGGAAATAGAAGGCTTCGACGTCATAGGTGGCAAGGCCAGCCTTCAGGCATTCGAGAAACGTAAGGTATTCGCGCAGGGATACCGGCACTGATGCGTTGCGAAGGTTCTCAAAGAATGGCTGGAACATGACCTCAGACCGCCAAACGATGCACCATCAGGGTCAGCAGCATACCGGCCAGGCCCAAAATGATACCATAGGCCGCAGCATATTGAAGAATGTCTCCAAGACCTCCGCCACGCTTTCGGGCCTTGTAGCCGCCCAGCAGGGCCCCAATAACCAAACCGCCAATTACGATCATTTTCTATCCGCCCGTCAAAGTATTGGGGTTCAGCGCGGCAATTTCATTCAGTCTTGCCCGCACCGCCCAGTCTGAGCCGAACCCGTAGCGCGCCCATCCCAGGCTGTCCAGCCTGACGGCGCGTGCCGCGTCAAAATCACCACTCAGCGCCAGTGCTTCGGCCTGCAGCAGCATCAGGGTGGACAGCAATGTGGCATTTTCAAACCGCGCGGCGGTTGGGATGCTGGGTCGCAACAATGCCTGTGCGGCGCGACCGTTGCCACGGGTGATTTCAAAGGCCGCCATACGGGCCGCGATTTGGGCGCGGTGTAATTGGGTGATCGGGGCGTTGCCAAGATGGCGCATTGCTGTCTTGAAGTGGTCTTGCGCCAGATCCGGGTCAGATCCCTGAACCATGCGGCCCAGAATGAAGTGGCTGAAAGACCGCCGGTGATCTTGCCACCCCAAACGCTTTGCAATATCGGCGGCTTGGTTGGCGGCACGTCTGCGGGTTTGACCTGTGGCATTGGGGCCAATGGCGGTTTCCACCGCAGTCACCCATTCGCGCGGGGTTTCTTGCAGTGGTGCCGAGGGCCGGGACGCTCCCCGGGGATTGATGCGTCTCATAACTGCGGGCAGGCGGGCCGAGACCTCGGCGCGGGTCATCCCGGTTGCCAGCTCGGGCGCATAAGTGGCGCGCAGGATCAGCATGTCGAAGCCGGTGAGCACCGTATGGACATTGTCGTCGTTGAACACCGAATCCGGCAGTCGGTACAGATCGTTGAGCGGTCCGATTGCTTGCGCCAGTTCCTCGTGCAGGCAGTCGCGTACCTCTTGCGGGCTGACATCGTTGGGAATGAAAATCGCCAGCCTGGCGCGCTTGCGCAGCTGTGACCAGTTGGTTTTGGCGCGCCGTCTGTTGCGACGGTATTCGGCCAGTGAGCCGACGTTAGGAACCACAAAGCAGGCCGCCTTTGGCAACACCCGGCGGATCTGGGCGCTGCTGACGGATTCAATGGTGATGACAGCGTTGCTGCTGTCAACGCGGTGAATTTTGATGCCCGCTTCGCTTTGCAATCGCGACAGCAGGCGGGTCAGGTCCGGGGTCAGGTTTTTGGCAGGGCGACCGGTGACGCGCAGCGTTATCGGCTGGTCAAACCGGGTGAATACCGGCAGAGAGCTGCCGCCCTCCAATTTGAAGTGCAGATCCAGAAAATCACGCGCCATATCGCTGTTTGAGCGCTGTGGCGGCAGCGGGCGTGTTGTCCCAAACCGTTTGACAGGCGGCAAGGCGCTGTCAGCGATGCGGGCGCGCGTCGGCGGCGGCTCCAGCGGAATGGTGTTGCAGCCACCCAGTAATAGGGTCGAGATCAAGACGGCGCGCCAGATCATTTGCGCTGATACCGGATAAACGGCGTTTGTTTTCCAACCCGGTCATAGAGCCTACGCGCGGTCTGGTTGAAATCCTGCGTCAGCCAGTAAACAGAGCCATTGCCCTTCACATCGGCGGCGCCATAAACCGCCTCGATCAACGCGCGGCCAACACCGGTGCCGCGGCACTTGGGGCTGGCATATAGATCTTGCAGGTAGCAGGTGTTGTCCAGCGTCCAGCTGTGGCGATGGAACAAATAATGGGTCAAGCCGATGATTTCACCGTCCTGCTCGGCGATAAAGCAGGAGAAATCCTGAGGATCCTCGCCGATCAAGCGGGCAAAGGTGCTGTCGTAGATCGCTTGCGACACCTCGGTTTCGTAAAAGGCCAGATAGTCGCACCACATCGCGGCCCAATCGGGGCGATCGTCGGCGCGCAGCGCGCGGATCAACACTTGTCCTGTCATACTTAGCGGGTCCAATTCCCAAGAGATGAAATAGCGCGTCAGGTGCAATCATGGTGCCATTGCAATTGCGTGGTGGCAAGCGGATCTGAAATCAGCGTTTGCCGCGCGCCATAAAGGCCAGACGCTCAAACAGATGCACGTCCTGCTCGTTCTTCAGCAGTGCCCCATGCAGGCGGGGCAGGGCGTCAGCGCCGTTGCGGGCCAGGTCCTCGGGGGTCAGGTCCTCGGCCAGTAACAGCTTCAGCCAATCCAGCACCTCAGATGTTGACGGCTTCTTTTTCAACCCGTCGGTGTTACGAATTTCGTAGAACTGGGTCAGCGCGGTGGTCAGCAGCGCCTGTTTGATGCCGGGGTGGTGGACTTCGACAATCTGTTTCATCGTCTCGGCATCGGGGAAGCGGATGTAGTGAAAGAAACAGCGCCGTAAAAACGCGTCCGGCAGTTCTTTTTCGTTGTTCGAGGTGATGATCATGATCGGACGGTGCTTGGCCCGGATGGTCTCGCCGGTCTCGTAGACGTAGAACTCCATCTTGTCGAGTTCCTGCAGTAGGTCATTGGGGAACTCGATATCAGCCTTGTCGATCTCATCAATCAGTAGCACCAACCGTTCGTCGGCGTCGAAGGCTTCCCAGAGCTTGCCTTTTTTGATGTAGTTGCGCACGTCATGCACGCGCTCATCGCCCAGTTGGCTATCGCGCAGCCTTGAGACCGCATCATATTCATACAGGCCCTGCTGGGCGCGGGTGGTGGATTTGATATTCCACTCGATCATCCGCATCCCCAGCGAGCTCGCCACTTGCCGTGCCAATTCGGTCTTGCCGGTTCCAGGTTCCCCCTTGACCAGCAGCGGTCGTTCAAGGGTGACAGCCGCGTTCACCGCAATTTTCAGGTCGTCGGTCGCAATGTAGTCTTTAGTGCCCTGAAAACGCATATTTTTCCCACCTTGAGTGCGCAGAAGCCCGCGACGTGTTGCTGTTACGCTGCTTTTAACCCAGTACGGTTACTATTGTGTAGTGACAATCTCGGGTGGAGCAGATAAATGCTGCCCCAGAGGGGCGGCCAAATGTTTGGGAGTAGACTATGACCAGCATTGATGGCCTGACCGAAGGAGCCGAAATGAAGCAAGAACTGTTTCTGCCGGATGACTATCGACCGGCCGAAGATGAACCTTTCATGAATGAAAGGCAGTTGGAATTTTTCCGACGCAAACTATTGGACTGGAAGCAAGATCTTCTGGCGGACAGTCGTGACACGATTGAGGCACTGCAGGATAATACGCGTAATATTCCTGATGTTTCCGACCGTGCCAGCGAAGAGACCGATCGTGCACTGGAGCTGCGGACCCGTGACCGGCAGCGCAAATTGGTATCCAAGATCGACTCTGCAATCCGCCGTATCGTCGAAGGTGAATATGGCTATTGCAGCGTGACGGGTGATCCGATTTCGTTGAAGCGTCTGAATGCCCGGCCAATCGCTACGATGAGTCTCGAAGCGCAAGAACGTCATGAACGCCGCGAAAAAGTTCATCGCGACGATTGAGGCCAGATCAATTATTTAACAAACTGACGCCGGGGCCTGTTGTCCCGGCGTTTTTCGTTTATGGGTGAAGAACATAGGCGAAGCTGGGTGATATGGAACTCAAAGGTCAGAAGATCACGATAATTGGCGGCGGCATCGGTGGGCTGACCGCGGCGCTGGCTCTGCAGCGAAAAGGCGCCGAGGTCACGGTGCTGGAGCAGGCCGAGGCGATTTCCGAAGTTGGCGCCGGGCTGCAGATCACGCCCAACGGGGTGGCGGTACTGGCGGCTCTCGGACTGAACGATGATTTGGCCTGGTGCTCGCAGCGGGCAAGGGCTGTTTGTTTGCGGCACTATCGTCACGGCCGCCAAGTGGTGCGGCTCGACCTTGACCAATATGCCGGCGGTCAGAATTTCTATTTTGTGCATCGCTCGGACCTGATTACGATGCTGGCTGATGCGGTGCGTCGGGCCGGAGTGCAGGTTCGATTGCTGCAAAAGGTCGAGCGGGTGGAGACGGGACCGTCTCCGGTGGTGCATCTGTCCCGCGGCGCCCAATGCGGCGGTGACCTGGTGATTGGTGCCGATGGATTGCACTCGAAAGCCAGAAAAGCCTTTAACAATCCAGGCCAGCCAGCGTTCACCGGTCAGGTGGCCTGGCGGGCGACAGTGCCCAATCTGATGCAACTGCCAGCCGAAGCGCAGGTGTTCATGGGGCCCAAGAAACATCTGGTTGCCTATCCCTTGCGGGACGGCAAACAGGTGAATTTGGTCGCGGTACAAGAGCGCAGTGCCTGGGCGAAAGAAGGCTGGAACCACAGCGATGATCCGGCCAATCTGCGGGCGGCTTTTCGGGAATTTGGCGGCATCGCTGGTGGTCTGATATCGGCGGTCGATGATGTACGTCTTTGGGGGCTGTTCCGTCATCCGGTGGCGAAAAACTGGTATCAGGGGCATGTCGCAATTCTGGGCGATGCCGCGCATCCAACGCTGCCGTTCATGGCGCAAGGGGCCAATATGGCGCTGGAAGACGCCTGGGTATTGACCGAATCTCTGATCGCAGCCGACACTATCGAGGCCGGACTAAAGCGCTATCAGCATCAACGATACACCCGCACGCTGCGCATCGTTGAGGCGGCCAATCATAACGCCTGGAAGTACCACCTGCGGGCTCCGCTGGCATGGCCGGCGCATCAGGCTTTGAAGCTGGGAGGCCGGTTCGCGCCGCAGCGAATGGTCCGCCAGTTTGACTGGATATATGGGCATGACGTAACCGCCGAAGTTTCGTGAATTAGGCTCGGCGGCTACAGTCTTGCCCATGCAGTGAGACCGCGGGTGAACTGGTGTCAGTATAGGGCCGACCTCAGAGGTCCGGCCTCAGAGGTCCAGGTCGATCCAGATGGGCACATGGTCCGACGGTTTCTCGCCGGCCCGCACCTGTTTGTCGATTTGACAGTCCAGCAGCAAGTCTGCAGCCTGCGGTGTCAGCAGGAAATGATCAATTCGGATGCCGTCGTCCCGGTTCCAGGCGCCAGCCTGATAATCCCAGAATGAATAATGGCCAGGGCCCTGGTGGCGGGCGCGAAATGCTTCTGTAAAGCCCAAATTGACGATGCGCCGGTAGGCGGCGCGGCTTTCTGGCCGGTACAATGCGTCCTCCAGCCAGGCCTCTGGTCGCTTGGCATCTTCGGCCTGCGGTATGATGTTGTAGTCGCCAGCCATCAGCGCCGGGGTATCTCCTGACATCAGCTCGACGGCGCGCGCTTGCAATCGCTGCATCCAGCGCATTTTGTAATCATATTTGCCACCCGGTACCGGGGAGCCGTCGTCCTGTAGTTCCACGGGGTTGCCATTTGGCAGGTAGAGGCCGCAAATGCGCAGGGCCTGTTTGCCAATCACTGTCGCCTCAATCCAGCGCGCCTGAACATCGTCGTCGTCGCCGGGCAATCCCCGCGTCACGTCCTCCAGCGGCAGCTTTGACAGGATCGCAACACCGTTAAAGCCCTTTTGGCCATGAGTTTCGACGTTATAGCCCCGGTCTTCGAACAGCGCGCGCGGGAAGGCCTCATCGACCGATTTGACCTCTTGCAGCAGCACCACGTCGGGCTGGGCGTCATCCAGCCAGGCCGGGAGAGCCAAAGCGCGGGCTTTGATGCCATTGATGTTAAAACTGGCGATTTTCATCTCAGGTCTCCTGTTGGGCTGAGTGAGATCTATTGCCGATGTTGGCGGCAGGGGCAAGCTGGCGATGTGAACATGGCGACCGAATCGGGCGCTGGGGCGATCAATTTGATAGTGAAATATCGCAAAATAAACCCTCGGTATGGTTAAGAAGTCTTGCAGTTTTGCGGTAGCGGGTGCTGGTGGTTGAATATTTTTTGATTATTTATTGAGCAATTATTTCATGGAGTTGTGACGCGAAGCTCTCTGAAATATGAGATATCATACAATTATGAGTATATTTTAGAAACAAATATCGCGTTAAGAGTGCAACTGCGATCTGTGCCCATTCAACCCGTTTAAGGAGTTTATTCCATGACCGCTCTTCGTAAAAATACAGCGTTTACCAGTGACCACGTATCCACAGTGTCCAGTCTTTTTGACGGTGATGACACCGCATTGTTTTCCTCTGGCTCCATTGCTGAGATGAGCGCCGATATTTTCAATGGAGAGGCAATCGGCGCCTTTTCTTCGGGATCGGCTCCGACCTCTGTATCCGCGTGTTTGGCAGGTGAGGGCACTCAATTGTTTTCCTCGGGCTCCGCGCCAACCCGGCTTCAGTTGACCACTTTGGGCGAGGGGACGCAGATGTTCTCGTCAGGCAGCTAACAGCGCCTGCTCTTTGCCCCATCAGGGCGCCTTGTGATTACGTGGACTGAAAGAAAGTTATCGAATGTCAAACGTCATTCCACTCAGGGCGCCAGGTGCGCAACCCAGTTTTGATCAGCAATGCACTGCGCTCATTGATAATTTTGCACAGCACCGGCGACAGCAAGGCGATGTGTTCTGGCTAAAGGAAAATGCCGAGCTGTTGAATATTTTGGAATGCACCGGGGCCAAGTTTAGCGAAGACCAGCTGCGGCCACTGATCAGTTTCTACCATCAGATCGAAGATCAGATATGCTTTTTCCAGCAATATTATCGCTTCATTTTGTCGATTTGCCTGGATCTTGAGGATCTGGGGCTGGCGGGACGCAAGGGTGAAGATATTGCCTATTGGGTGGCGCAGCAGGGGTTGGCCGAGGCCGAGTTGTCAGACCTTCAACGTGCTGAAGCGCACCGGCTGATGCAGCGGCGCGGCATCAAGGCCGTCGGCGATTATGCCGCCCTGGAACACCGCCTTCGCTGCTTCATCAATCGATCTGACACATTTGCGCTGCCCAATCGCAAAGCGGCCTATGAGTTGACCCATATCGTGTTCTACCTGTCGGAGTACGGTCGTCTTGATCCGCAGCTGGAGTCGAGCGCGCTGATCAGTCTCGAATATGCCGGGCTGCTGGCCTATCTGGATCAGAACTCGGACCTGCTGGCAGAGGTGTGTATCGCCTTGCACTATGCCGGAAAGCCGCCACCGGTGGAATGGATGGGCTGGCTTTTGCGGCAGACGGCTGGTTTTGTTCTGACCGGCGATGGCCCGGGGCAGACACCGGACGCATATCACCAGTATTTTGTGTGCAACTGGCTGATGGCGGCGACGCAGCACTCATATTTTGCGCAGCGGGTGCCGCCGGGAGCGATGCAGATCAGGCAAAGCGCCAGCCGAACCGGGCCGCTGCGGCAGATGTCACAGATGTTATATGAACTGCAGGATCACAGGAGCGCCGACTGGCCCTTGATGCGGCGGCATTTGCAATCCGGCCTGAGCCAGGAATTCCATGATATTTTGAGCGCCGCCGAAAGCAGTACCAGCAATTTTGAACGCTTCTTTGCTGGGTTCGCTCGGGCCGGCACGGCCTTTGCCTAGCCGCAGTCGAAGCCTCTGAAAACACCAGCCAAAGCCTGAATTACATTGAAAATGAAGTGCCGCAGCCGCAACTGGCGGTGGCATTGGGGTTTTCGATGGTGAAGCGCGCCCCGATCAGTTCCTCGGTGAAATCAATCACTGCGTTTTCCAGGAATGGCAGTGACACGGAATCAACCACCACCTTTTCGCCCTGACCTTCCAGCACCAGATCGTCGGTCTTGGCGCTGTCCAGCTCAATTTCATACTGAAATCCGGAACAGCCACCGCCTTCGACGGCAATCCGCAGGGCCTGACCCTGTCCGGCAGCGCCGATCTCTGCCAGCCGGGCAAAGGCACGGTCAGTTACTTTTGGTGGCAGTTGCATGCCCGTCTCCACGATGTTCTGTTGCGGTGTCATCCATTATATAGAAAGGTAGTGGCTGGGCGACAAGATTTGCAAAGGAAAAGATTTAAGATGCATGCGCCTTATGCTTCAAAACCAGAAAACACTCGTGGGCGATTGGTCGAGGAGGACGAGAGCAGCTTTCGCTCGCCTTTTCAGCGCGACCGCGACCGGATCATTCACGCCAGCGCCTTTCGGCGGCTCAAACATAAGACCCAGGTCTTTGTTGAGCATGAGGGCGACAATTACCGCACCCGGCTGACCCATACGATTGAGGTGGCGCAGGTCGGGCGAACCATTGCCAGGGTCTTGGGGTTGAACCAGGAACTGACCGAGGCGGTGGCCTTGGCGCATGATCTGGGACACACGCCCTTTGGCCACACAGGCGAGGACGCGCTGCATGCCCTGATGGCGCCCTATGGCGGTTTTGATCACAACGCGCAGGCGATCCGCATCGTGACCGCGCTGGAGCGTCATTATGCCGAATTCGACGGGTTGAACCTGACCTGGGAAACGCTGGAGGCGATTGCCAAGCACAACGGCCCGGTGGTGGGAGAGCTGCCCTATGCTCTGTCTGACTATAACGCCAGGCATGACCTGGAGCTTCACACCCATGCCAGCGCCGAGGCGCAGGTGGCCGCGTTGGCCGATGATGTTGCCTACAACAATCACGATCTGCATGACGGCTTGCGCGCCGGGCTGTTTAGCGATGCTGATATTTCTGAGCTGTCGATGATTGGGCCTGCCTACGCCCAGGTGGACCATCTGTATCCCGGATTGGATCCCAGCCGTCGCAGACACGAGGCGCTTCGCCGGGTGTTTGGCGTCATGGTGGGCGATGTGATCGACACCTCACGTGGGTTGATTGCTCAGACCGGCGTCCAAGCCGTCGAAGCCGTGCGGGCCTTGGATCACCCGGTGGTTCAGTTCTCGGACCGGATCTGGAGTGAGTTGAAGGAAATCCGCGGCTTTCTGTTCACCCGCATGTATCGCGCGCCGTCGGTGATGGTGAAGCGCTCCGAGGTGAGCAAGGTGGTGGAGGCTCTGTTCCCCTATTACCAGCAGAACCCGCTGCAAATGCCGGACCGCTGGCACGCCGAGATAAAAGCGGCCAACAGTGAGACCGCGCTGGCGCGGATTGTGTCGGATTATATCGCCGGCATGACCGACCGCTTTGCCCTGCAGGAACATCAGCGATTGATCTTGGGGCTGGAGGTGACCAAGTAAGGGCCCTGTGTTTGGGGCTGGAAATATGAGCGGTGTGAAACTGGCCCTATGAGCTTTGTGCATTATTCTTTCTTTGTGAGGGAGGCCGGCAGGGAGACTGGCAGGGAGACCAGAATGACACATTGGACCGTTATTTTTCAGGATGCCCCTGAAATGACCAAGATCCGGGCCGACAAGGCGCGCCGGGATGCCCATATTGCCTATGTGCGTGGGCGGCCGGGATTGCAGATTGGTGGCACTTTGGCGCTATGCCCGCAGCAGGATTTTCCGGGCGCAATCTGGACTGTCGAGGCCGAAACCCGTGCCGAGGTGGAGAGATTGGTGCTAAAGGATCCCTATTATGTCCCGTCGCTGCGCCGGTATTCCATTGATATCCAGGGTCAGACCTCTGTGGTGCAGGGCATGCTAGCCTAAGCCGAATTTTGGGGGTGGGGGCGCCATATGGCCCGCGATTGCAGCCCAGCACTGCTGCTGATGCAGTCCATAAGATATTGACCCTTGGGCTGGGCGTGATACTTCGCGTGACTGAACCTATGGGACGCCAGACATGAACCTGTTTACAGATATCCGCTCGCTTGTGATTGAAAGCCTCGACACTATGGTGTCTGACGGCACACTTCCGGCAGGTTTGGACCTGCGAAATGTTGCGGTTGAGCCCCCCCGCGATGCGGCCCATGGCGACATGGCCACCAATGCGGCGATGGTGCTGGCCAAAGCGGCCAAGAAAAAGCCACGCGACATTGCTGATGCTCTGGCGGCCAAGCTGGTTGCGGATGACCGGATCACCTCGGCCGAAGTGGCGGGGCCGGGGTTTCTGAACATACGTCTGGCGACGTCAATCTGGCAAGACATCCCGAAATCAGTGCTTGATTCTGGCCTGGATTTTGGCCGCTCCGATATGGGGCAGGGGCTGAAGGTCAACGTCGAATATGTCTCGGCCAATCCCACCGGTCCGCTGCATGTGGGCCACACCCGGGGGGCGGTCTTTGGTGACGCGCTGGCCAGTCTGCTGGATTTTGCCGGCTATGACGTGACCCGCGAATATTACATCAACGATGGTGGCGGCCAGGTCGATGTTTTGGCGCGGTCAGTGTACCTGCGCTATCTTGAGGCACACGGCCAAGAGGTTGCCTTTCCCGATGGCACCTATCCCGGCGATTACCTGATCGAGACCGGCAAGGCGCTGAAGGACAAGGTGGGCGACGCCTATGTTGACCAGCCCGAGGATGTCTGGCTGCAAGAGGTCCGGACCTTCTCCACCGACGCAATGATGGTGTTGATCCGCGCTGACCTGAAATCACTGGGCGTGGTGATGGATAAATTCTATTCCGAAAAGTCTCTCTATGGCACCGGCCGCATCGAAGCGGCTATTTCCGAGCTGGACGGCAAGGGGCTGATCTATCAGGGCGTGCTGGAGCCACCAAAAGGCAAAAAGCCCGAAGACTGGGAACCGCGCGAGCAGACTCTGTTCAAATCCACCGAGCACGGCGATGATGTTGATCGCCCGGTCAAGAAATCTGACGGTGCCTGGACCTATTTTGCCCCCGATATCGCCTATCACTATGACAAGGTTGACCGCGGCTTTGACATGCTGATCGACGTCTTTGGCGCCGATCACGGTGGCTATGTCAAGCGGATGAAGGCGGCGGTTTCGGCGTTGTCTGATGGCCGGGTGCCACTGGATATCAAGCTGACCCAGCTGGTCAAACTGTTCAAGGACGGCCAGGAATTCAAAATGTCCAAGCGGGCGGGCACCTTTGTGACCCTGCGCGACGTGGTGGACCTGGTGGGGGCGGATGTTACCCGCTTTGTGATGCTGACCCGCAAGAACGATGCGCCGCTGGACTTTGATTTTGCCAAGGTGCTGGAGCAGTCGAAGGACAATCCGGTGTTCTATGTGCAATACGCCAATGCCCGGATCTGCTCAACCCTGCGTAAGGCGGTTGTCGAGGGAATCGCCATTGACGATGCAACCCTTGGTGCTGCGGATCTGACGCTGCTGGCGGACGGCGCGCAGATCATGGTGGCCAAGAAGCTGGCAGAATGGCCGCGTCTGGTCGATATCGCCGCGCGCACCCATGAACCACACCGGGTGGCCTTCTACCTCTATGATCTGGCCTCAGACCTGCACGGGCTTTATCATATGGGCAAATCCAATGACAATTTACGATTTGTTAACACAAGCAACCAATCGGCAACACATGCGAATTTGGCACTGGCGCGGGCCGTTTCGATTGTTATTTCCGCTGGTTTGGGTATTCTGGGAGTGACTCCGGCGCAGGAGATGCGGTAACAAAATCGCCCAAAGCGCTGGTCTGAGGCAGTTCAAGAGACCCTGAAAATGCGCGTTGACGCATCAGCTGGGCAGTGAGGCGGACATGGCGTTTAACGCGCAAGCTGGCGAGAGCCAGGCGTATTCTTTGCAAGGTGCATCCTCGTCCCGGGGTGCGCCCGATGATGGCCGGTACCAGACACAATACCAGCAGCATGAACCGCAGGCCTATGGCCAGGCGGATCCTCTTGCGACGAATGAGGATGCCCCGATTGCCTTCTCGGGGGATGTCACCAGGACACTGGGTTTTTTGGGCGCTGTGGCCTCGCTGGCCCTGATCGTGGGCGTCGGCGTTTGGGGCTACAAACTGGTGGCGCGGGACGTCAGTGGGGTGCCAGTTGTCCGGTCTCTGGAAGGCCCAATGAGGGTTCAGCCCGAAAATCCAGGTGGTCAGGCCGCCGTCAATCAGGGGCTGGCGGTCAATGCGGTTGCCGCCAATGGTATTGCGTCGGATCCGGCGGACCGGTTGATTCTGGCGCCCAGCTCGCTGCGCCTGACCGAGGATGACGTTCCTGTGGCCGAAGTGGTCATTTCCGGATCTGCTGCACCGGTTCAGGCGCTGAACGATGCGGGCCAGGCAGCCGAATCCGCCGCCACTCAGCCCACTGAAATTGACGTGCTGGTTGCGGCGTTGACTGCTGGTGTTACACCTTTGAGCACCACGACAAACCGGGTGGGGGCAACCCTGGCCTCGGCTTCGGCAGCCTCGATCGTGCAACCCGCACCCCTGCTACCTGTCAGGTCTGAAACGGCGGTTACCGCTCCGGCTGTGCTCAATGCGCCCGGTGTCAAAGTGTCGTTGCGTCCGCTGGTGCGCCCCGCACGGTTTTCACCCTCGTTGTATAGCGCCTCCGCCTCTCAGGGGCGGTCAACGCTGGAGGTTGATGCCGCCAGCCTGCCTGCGGGCACGCGTTTGGCCCAGCTGGGGGCCTATGAAAGCGCCGATGTGGCGCGGGCCGAGTGGGATCGTATTTACGGAAGGTTCGAAGATTATCTGGAGGGCAAAAAACGGGTGATCCAAAAAGCACAAAGCGGCGGCCGGACCTTTTACCGGCTTCGGGCCATGGGGTTCGCTGACCTGTCTGGCGCCCGGCGCTTCTGCGCAACGCTGGTGGCCGGCAAGGCCGATTGCATTCCTGTGACCACTCGCTGATGCGGTTCGGGGCCACCATTCTGGACGCCGCAGGCCTGCGGCTGACAGCCGAGGAAGTGGCGCTGTTTCGCGATGCCAACCCGTTTGGCTTTATCCTGTTTGCCCGCAACATCGACACGGCGGACCAGATCCGCGCCCTGTGCGATGATTTCCGCAATGCGGTGGGGCGCAACTGTCTTATTACTATTGATCAAGAGGGTGGCCGGGTTCAACGCCTGCGCCCACCACTGGCCCGTCAGTGGCTGGCGCCGTTGGACCATGTTGCGCGGGCGCAGGCGACTGCGCCGCCCTGCGACGAGCCGACGGCTGTCGCCCGCGCCATGTATCTGCGCTATCGGCTGATCGCGGACGAGCTGCAGGGGCTCGGAATCGATAGCAATTGCGCGCCAATGGTCGACTTGGCCGGCAACGACACCCATCCATTTCTGAAAAACCGCTGCTACGGCAGCGATGCGCAGACCGTCGCAGACATTGGCCGCGCTTCGGCGCAAGGCTTGCTGGACGGAGGCGTTTTGCCGGTGTTGAAGCACCTGCCAGGGCACGGGCGTGCGACGGCAGACAGCCATCACGATCTGCCGCATGTGGGCACCGATAGGGCCACCCTCAACCGCACTGACTTTGAGGCGTTCCGCGCCCTGAATGATCTGCCAATGGGGATGACCGCGCATTTGGTCTATGACGCTATAGATCCGAAGCCAGCCACGTTGTCCCCGGTGATGATGCGGCTGATCCGCGAGCAGATTGGCTTTGATGGGTTGGTCATGACCGATGATATCTCGATGAAGGCGCTGAAAGGCGCTCCGGCTGACATGGCCCGCGCGTCGCTTGATGCCGGATGTGACGTCGCACTGTACTGCAACGGCCCAATTGCCGAGCGCTCGGCAGTGGCCCAGGCTGCTGGCGAAATGACCGAGGCAGCGCAAATTCGCGCCGAACGGGCCCTTGCGGCCCGCCAAACCCCCGTTGAACTTGACATTGCTGCCGCCGAAGACGAACTATCTGCCCTCATGGGCGGACAGGTATATGGCTGACGATCTGTTTCAGGAGACTGCGCAATCGGTGGCCGAAAGGCTGGCGGCTGAAGCACTGATTGTGGATGTTGACGGGTATGAGGGGCCGCTTGACGTGCTGCTCAGCCTGTCGCGCAGCCAAAAAGTCGACCTTCGCAAGATCTCTGTTTTGGAGCTGGCCCGACAATACCTGAGCTTTGTGGAACGTGCCAAGCTGCTGCGGATCGAACTGGCTGCGGATTATCTGGTGATGGCGGCCTGGCTGGCCTTCTTGAAATCGCGACTGCTGTTGCCCCCCGAACCGGGTGAAGAGGGGCCCAGCGGCGAAGAGCTGGCGGCACATCTGGCCTTTCAGCTGGAGAGGTTGCAGGCCATGCGCGACGCTGCCGCTCAGTTGATGGCGCAGGACCAGCTGGGGCGTGACTTCTTTGCCCGTGGTCAGGCGGAAGACATCACCCGGATCAAAACCGTGACCCACAGTGCCACGCTGCTGGATCTGATGCAGGGCTATGCCCGCATCCGCACCCGCGATGATTTTCGCCCCTTTGTGGTTGATCGTGACTCTGTGTTCACCATGGAGGAGGCGCTGGAGCGGATGCGCGGGTTGATCGGCTTTACCGGCAGCTGGACGGATATGCTCAGCTATCTGCCAGATGGCTGGCACAGTGACCCGGTGCGGCGCCGCTCGGCGACCGCTGCGACCTTTGCGGCGGCGTTGCAGCTGGTCAAAGAAGGTAAACTTGAACTGCGCCAGTCAGAGATCTACGCTCCGATTCAATTGCGCAGCTGCGGCGAGGGCCATTAATGGAAGACCACAGTACAGTTTCTGACGGCGAAAGCCTGTTTGATGCGCCGCTGATGGCCGAGCAGGAACGTATGGTCGAGGCGGTTCTGTTCGCCAGTGCCACGCCTGTCACCCTGCGGGATCTGCAAGCGCGGATGCCGCATGGCTGCAACCCGGCCGAGGCGCTGGCGCATCTTCGCAAGACATATGAGGGGCGTGGTGTGCAGGTGGTTCGGGTCGGCGACACCTGGGCGATGCGGACGGCGCGTGATCTGGGCTTTCTGATGCAGAAAGAGACTGTCGAGACCCGCAAGCTGAGCCGGGCTGCGATCGAGACCCTCGCCATCATCGCCTATCACCAGCCCGTCACCCGCGCCGAGATCGAGGAAATTCGCGGCGTCTCGGTGTCGCGGGGCACCATTGATCAACTGCTCGAAATGGAGTGGATCCGGCTGGGGCGGCGCAAAATGACGCCGGGGCGTCCGGTGACCTTTGTGGTGACACCGCATTTTCTCGATCATTTTGGGCTTGAGAGCGCCCGCGATCTACCGGGGCTGAAAGAGCTGCGGTCCGCCGGCTTGCTGGATAATCGCCCACCGCCCGGGGCCTTGGAACTTGGCGATCTGGATGAGGCAGACGAAGAGCAGCCGGAACTGTTTGAGGACTGAATTCACCACCGTTCTGACGCCTCTAAATGGACTTAATCCTCTGTTAAAAAATGCGACGGACTGCAGGGAGTACTGGTATGAATCTAAATTCCATCATCAACATGGTCATCAGGCAGGTTATGCGCCGGGCGGTTAATTTTGGCGTCGGTGCAGGTATCAAAGCGGCCACCAGGCTGGGCAAGAACTCCCGTGGAGGCGACAGTCGGGGATCGACAATGCCTGTCCCCGGATCAGATCGCAAGCGGGCTGCTAAACAGGCGCGTCTGACGCAACGGGGGCCATGGAAGTAGCGCGCCGCAGGCTAAGGGATTCGACCGCCTCGATCAGACATAACAGCGCCGAAATCGCCAGGCATCCAGCCAGCCCCCAGCGGGCATAGGCCTGATCTCCCAGAACCGGCACCGCAAAGATGCACAGATATGTAGCGGTGCTGTATAGCCCCATGATGGCGCCGCGTTGCGACGGATCCAGCGCGGTCAGGCGGGCCACCAGCAGGTTCAGGCCCAGATGCTGAACAATCCCCCAGACAACCGCTATCATCAACATGGCGTGAAACGATTCCGTCAGGGTCGCCATGCCGAGGTATATCAGGGAAATGGCCAGAAACACCGGGGCGGTTGCCCGCGCCAGACCCAGCCGGTCCAGCAGCGGATCCAGCAGCACCGCGAGACCAAAGCCAACTCCATAGAACAGCGGGATCAACCCGGCCTTTGTGGTGCTGAGCCCCAGAGCCACGGTGACATGGGCGCCAATAAAGAAATAGGTGAGGTAAAAACCCAGCATCAGCATCACCGTCGCCAGCAAGCCACGGGCCATGCCGGGCACTCTCAGCGCCGTCAGCGGCGATGTGCCTGGGTTTCCGCTGGTGCCCAACTGACGCAAGCCGGAACTGAGCAGCCAGAGAAGGGCAGTGCCAACAGCCAGCGCCGTGTAAACAGCCCGCCAGCCTGCCAGGTCGGTGAGCCAGGCTCCGGCGCTGACGCCCAGCACCAGCGACACCGTCCAGCCGGTCAGCACCGCCCCCATGGTCTGCGCCTCGCGCCCCTTTGGGGCGATGGTGATGGCCAATGTGTAGATCGAAGGCAGCGCCGCGCCGGCCGCCAATCCGCAAAGCGCTTGGGCAGCAATCAGGGCCGC